>NZ_JBYQCG010000224.1:0-48770 GCF_057837105.1 Burkholderia sp. APQ4-4ca
GCCCTCGGCTACCAGAAGGACGATTTCGACAAGCCGATGATCGGCATCGCGAACGGCCATTCGACGATCACGCCGTGCAATTCCGGCCTGCAGCGGCTGTCGGACGCGGCGGTCGCGTCAGTGAAGGCGGCCGGCGCGAACCCGCAGATCTTCGGCACGCCGACGATTTCGGACGGCATGTCGATGGGCACCGAAGGGATGAAGTACTCGCTCGTGTCGCGCGAAGTGATCGCCGATTGCATCGAAACCTGCGTGCAGGGCCAGTGGATGGACGGCGTGGTGGTGGTCGGCGGCTGCGACAAGAACATGCCGGGCGGCATGATCGCGCTCGCGCGCCTGAACGTGCCGGGCATCTACGTGTACGGCGGCACGATCCGCCCGGGCAACTGGAAAGGCCGCGACCTGACGATCGTGTCGTCGTTCGAGGCCGTCGGCGAATTCACCGCGGGCCGGATGTCGCAGGAGGATTTCGAAGGCGTCGAGAAAAACGCGTGCCCGACGTCGGGTTCGTGCGGCGGCATGTACACCGCGAACACGATGAGCTCGTCGTTCGAGGCGCTGGGGATGTCGCTGCTGTATTCGTCGACGATGGCGAACCCCGACCAGGAGAAGGTCGATTCGGCCGCCGAATCGGCGCGCGTGCTGGTCGAGGCCGTGCAACGCGACCTGAAGCCGTGCGACATCATCACGAAGGAATCGATCGAGAACGCGGTGTCGGTGATCATGGCCACCGGCGGCTCGACCAATGCGGTGCTGCACTATCTCGCGATCGCGCACGCGGCCGAGGTCGACTGGACGATCGACGACTTCGAGCGCATCCGCAAACGCGTGCCGGTAGTCTGCGACCTGAAGCCGTCGGGAAAGTACGTCGCGACCGACCTGCATCGGGCCGGCGGGATTCCGCAGGTGCTGAAGATCCTGCTCGACGCGGGGCTGCTGCATGGCGACTGCATGACGATCACCGGCCGCACGATCGCCGACGAGCTGAAGGACGTGCCGGCCGTGCCGCGCGCGGATCAGGACGTGATCTTCCCGATCGACCGCGCGCTGTACAAGAAAGGCCATCTCGCGATCCTGAAGGGCAATCTCGCGGAAGACGGCGCGGTCGCGAAGATCACCGGCCTGAAGAACCCGGTGATCACGGGCCCGGCGCGCGTGTTCGACGACGAGCAGAGCGCGATGGACGCGATCCTCGGCGACCGGATCCGCGCGGGCGACATCCTCGTGCTGCGCTACCTCGGCCCGAAGGGCGGCCCCGGCATGCCGGAAATGCTCGCGCCGACCTCCGCGATCATCGGCAAGGGGCTCGGCGAATCGGTCGGCTTCATCACGGACGGCCGCTTCTCCGGCGGCACCTGGGGCATGGTGGTCGGCCACGTCGCGCCCGAAGCGTTCGTCGGCGGCACGATCGCCCTGGTGCAGGAAGGCGATTCGATCACGATCGACGCGCACCGGCTGCTGCTGCAACTGAACGTCGACGACGCCGAACTCGCGCGCCGCCGCGCCGCATGGCAGCAGCCCGCGCCGCGCTATACGCGCGGCGTGCTCGCGAAATTCGCGGCGCTCGCGCGGCCGGCGAACCAGGGGGCGGTCACGGGTTGATGTAAAAGCAGCAGGACAGGCGACCCCGATAAACGGGCCGCCGGGGAACGCGCAAAACGCGCTTTCCCTTTGCTTCTATAATGCGCGGACCATGAAGCCGGCCGTCCCCGCCGGCGGAGAACCGCATGAAACAGACGATATTGCGCGTGCTGCTCGCGACGCTGCTGACCGGTAGCGCGGCGGCGGCGCGCGCCGACCAGGCTGACGGGCTCGCGCTCGCGCAGCGCAAGAACTGCATGGCCTGCCATGCGATCGGCAAGCCGCTGATGGGTCCGTCGTTCCACGACATCGCCGGCAAGTATGCGACGCGCAACGACGCCGCCGATTATCTTGCGCAATCGATCGTGAAAGGCAGCGTCGGCGTATGGGGCAGCGTGCCGATGCCCGCCAATACGCAACTGACGGGCACCGAAGCGCGCACGCTCGCGCAGTGGGTACTGTCGGTTCGGGTACTGTCGGTTCGCTGAATCGGCTACCCGCGCGACGCACCGACGCCGTGTGCAGCGCGTGGCAGTTGGCAACCCGTCCCCCCGACCGGCGGCGCATTACCGCCGGCCTCGCAGGCCCTGAGCGGGCCGCACCTTCTTCTTCACTGCCGCGAACGATTGCCGTTCAGCCGGAATGACCGGCGCGACGGCGGGCGATCTCTTCATCGACCGCATCGCGCACCCAGTCCATCACCTCGGTTTCCAGCGCGAGTGCGACCTCGCGCGTGACCTGGCCGACCAGCCAGGCCGAATGCTCGTGCAACGCATCGCGACAACGCGCTTCGATGGCCTCGCGCCCCGGCCCGGTCAGATAGGTCGTCAGGCAATTGCGAAGCCGTTCGGCGATGTGCTGCGCGTCCTCCGGCGTCAGCGCGGCCGCGGCCTGCGCATCCGGCTGCGGCGCGGCGCTGGTCAGACCTGGTTCCGGCATCGCCGTGTCGGGCGCGTGTGCGGCCGCGTCGCGCGCAATCGCGGCGAACGCGTGCTGCGGCAGCTCATCGTCGACCAGCGACGTGCGCAACGGCGCCGTCATCGCCGCCGCCTCTTCGGCGACCACGTGCTCCGCTGCGCCGGGTTCGGCCGGCGCGTCGGTCTCACCCGCGGCGGCCGTCGCCACGTCGCCCGGCAGTTCGGCGGCCGGCACGTGCGGCGTCGGCACAGGCTCGACCACGACGGAATCGGGGTCGGCTTCGGTTTGATGGAATTCGCCCGGCGCGGCAGCGGCGGCCGCCGGTGCGATCACGTCGGTGAGCACCGGAATCGTCGCGTCGTCGTGCGGCCCAGGGGCGACGGACACGGGCGAGCGCGCCGGCACCGGCTTGCCGGGCACCAGCACGTCGGTCAGCGTCGGGATCGAGGATGAATCGGCTTCTGTCACGGGAACACTCCGTCGACGGTTGCGGCTAGCCGCCCTGCTTGTAGTTGTTCAGCGCGTAGCCGCGATCGCGGTAGAACCGGTAGCGGTCGCGGCCCGCGGCCAGCTCGTCCGGCGCGTTGCCGACCACTTCGAGCAGGCGCTCGAAGCGGGCGAATTGCGCGGGCACGGTCGCGCCGAGGTTCAGCAGCACGTGATGATGCGGCGCGCGGTCGAGATCGGCGGCCAGCACGATCGGCGTGCCGGCTGCGTGCTCGCTGTCGACGCCGCAATGCGGGATGAAATCGAGCGGCGAGAACGTCCAGAGCCGCTCGTCGAGCGCGCGCAGGCGCGCGGGCTCGGCGAGCACGACGACCGGCTGCCCGGCCTGATAGGCCTTGCGCAGCAGCCGGCACGCGTACGCGAGCGAATCGCCGACGTTCGAGTGAAAATCGATCCGCGTCATTGCCCGCGCACCCGCAGCGTCGTCCGCCCCGCCATCACTGGCCGGCGCGGTCGATCAGGAACTGCGCGAGCAGCGGCACCGGACGGCCCGTCGCGCCCTTCGCGGCACCGCCCTTCCACGCAGTGCCCGCGATGTCGAGGTGGGCCCACGGATAGCTCTCGGTGAAGCGCGACAGGAAGCACGCGGCCGTCACGGCGCCGGCCGGACGCCCGCCGATGTTCGCGAGATCCGCGAAATTCGACTTCAGCTGATCCTGGTACTCGTCGTCGAGCGGCATGCGCCATGCCGGGTCGTTCGCTTCGCGCGACGCGTCGAGCAGCTCGCCCGCGAGCGCGTCGTTCGTCGAGAACAGCCCGCTGTTGTGGCCGCCCAGCGCGATCACGCACGCGCCCGTCAGCGTCGCGACGTCGATCACGGCGGCCGGCTTGAAGCGCTCGGCATACGTGAGCGCGTCGCACAGGATCAGGCGGCCTTCGGCGTCGGTGTTCAGCACCTCGATCGTCAGCCCCTTCATGCTGGTGACGATGTCGCCCGGCTTCGTCGCGTTGCCGCCCGGCATGTTCTCGCAGGTCGGCACGATCGCGACGACGTTGATCTTCAGGCCCATCTCGGCGACCGCACGCATCGTGCCGAGCACGGAGCCCGCGCCGCACATGTCGTACTTCATCTCGTCCATGCCCTCGCCCGGCTTCAGCGAGATGCCGCCCGTATCGAACGTGATGCCCTTGCCCACCAGCACGACCGGCGCGGCCTTCGCGGCGGCGCCCTGGTAGTGGAGCACGATGAACTGCGGCGGCTCGACCGACGCGCGCGCGACCGACAGGAACGACCCCATCTTCAGCGCCTGGATCTGCTTGAGCCCGAGCACTTCGGCCTTCAGGCCCCAATCCTTCGCGATCTTCTTCGCGGTGTTGCCGAGGTAGGTCGGCGTGCACACGTTGCCCGGCAGGTTGCCGAGGTCGCGGGTGAGATCCATCCCGTTCGCGAGCGCGACGGCCTGCTTGATCGCGACCTTCGCGGCCTTTTCGTCGGCCGGGTCGACGCTGAACACGACGCGCTTGAGCGTGTGCGACGCCGGTTCCGGCTTGCTCTTCATCTGCGTGAAACGGTAGGTCTCGTTGCGCAGCGCGAGGATCGCGGCGCGCACGCCCCAGTCGGAGCTGCGCTCGTCGACCGGCAGTTGCGCGAGCGAGAACGTGACCTGGGCGACCTTGGTCGCCAGCAGCGCGCGCCACGCGGCCGTCACCGCATCGTTATAGGCTTTCTGATTGAAAGCATCCTGCTTGCCGAGCCCGACGAGCAGCACGCGCGACGCGCCGATGCCCGATACTTCGTGCAGGAACAGCGTCTTGCCGCGCTTGCCGTCCATGTCGCCGGCCTTCACCACGCGCGAGATCAGCCCCTTGGTGGCCGTGTCGATGTCGAGCGCCGCGCCCGACAGGGTCTGCGCCTCGAAGATGCCGAGCACGATGCAGTCGGACTTCCCGGTCAGGAACCCCTTGGCTTCGCCTTTGCTCCAATCACAGCCTTTTATGCTAAAGTCCATCGCGCTTGTCCTCGGATAAAATCTGGGCTAAGGATGAAAGCCGCAATTATCCGCTATTTTTCCCGTGGCGGCGCGAGCGCTCCACCACGCGTGCGCAGCCTCCCGCCCTCTTCTCATCAAGAATGATCTTCGAACGCTCCCTCCAGCGCGAGCTTGCGTATACGGCTGGCGCCGTGTTCATGGTGCTGCTCACGATCATGCTCACGACGATGATGATTCGCATCGTCGGCTACGCCGCGTCCGGCGAAATCGATCCGCGGGACGTGCTCGTGCTGATCGGCCTGACCGTGATCGGCTACCTCGCCGTGATGCTCGTCGTCACGCTGTTCGTGTCGATCCTGTTCGTGCTGACCCGGTGGTACCGGGATTCCGAAATGGTCGTGTGGCTCGCGTCGGGCGTGAGCCTCACGCGCCTCATCAAGCCGATCGGCGTGTTCGCCGCGCCGATCATCCTGCTGATCGCCTTCTTCGCGTTCGTCGGCTGGCCGTGGTCGAACCAGCAGAGCAAGATGATCAAGGCGCGCTTCCAGCAGCGCGACGAAATCTCCCTGCTCGCGCCCGGCCAGTTCCGCGAATCGGCCGCGAACCATCGCGTGTTCTTCATCGAGAAGATGTCGCCCGACCAGAGCAAGGTGCAGAACGTCTTCGTCACGTCGACGGAAAACGGCAAGGTCAACGTGGTCGTGTCGCAAACCGGCCATACGGAAACTTCGAAGGACGGCGATCGGTTCGTCGTCCTCGAAAACGGCCGCCGCTACGACGGCACGCCCGGCCAGCCGAACTTCAAGATCATGGAGTTCGAGCGCTACGGCGTGAAGATCACGAGCAAGCCGGTCGTCAACGTGCAGACCACCAACAGCACGCCCACGCCCGACCTACTGCGCAACCCGACGCGCGACAACCTCGCGGAATTCGCGTGGCGCGCGGGGCTGCCGCTGATCGCGCTGAACCTGATGGTGCTCGGCATCCCGCTCGCGTACCAGAACCCGCGCCGCAGCCGCACGATCAATCTCGTGATGGCGGTGCTGATCTACCTCACGTACTCGAACCTGCTGAACGTCGTGCAGGCGCAGATCGAGCAGGGCAAGATGTCGTTCGGCGTCGGTCTCGTCGGCCTGCACCTGCTCGTCGCGGCGATCGTCGCGTTCATTTTCTGGTTGCGCGTGCGCAATCGTCCGTTGTTGACACGCGCGCTGTTCGGCCGCTCGGGAGCATGATCGATGCGGCTCTATGAAAAGTACTTCGCGCGGCAGATCTACGTCACGTTCATCTTCATCCTGTTCGCGTTCTCGGGCCTGTTCTTCTTCTTCGACCTGATCAGCGAACTGAACTCGGTCGGGCACGGCAACTACAAGTTCGGCTACGCGGTGCTGCGCGTCGCGCTGCAGACGCCGTCGCGCTTCTACGAGATCATCCCGGTCGCCGCGCTGATCAGCGCGATCTACGTGTTCGCGCAGATGGCCGCGAACTCGGAATTCACGATCTTCCGCGTGTCGGGCCTCGCGACCAACCAGGCGCTGCGCTCGCTGCTGAAGATCGGCGTGCCGCTCGTGATCGTCACCTACCTGATCGGCGAATTCGTCGGCCCGTACGCCGACCAGTTGTCCGAACGCGTGCGGCTGCAGGCGCTCGGCGCATCGGTGTCGTCGAACTTCCAGTCGGGCGTGTGGGTGAAGGACACGCTCGCGGCCCGCGAGAACGGCGAGCAGGTCACGCGCTTCGTCAACGTCGGCAGCCTGTCGCCCGACTCGACGATCAGCAACGTGCGCATCTACGAATTCGACTCGAAATTCCAGCTGCAGAACGTGCGGATCGCGCAGACGGGCCGCTACGAGCCGCCCGGCCACTGGTTGCTGAAGGGCGTCACCGAAACGGAGCTGACGCCGATCAAGCCGATCACCGGCCAGCCGGCCGACGCGCTGAACCCCGTGTACCGGTCGCAGCAGGTGTCGCTGCCCGAATACCGGCTGCGCTCCGACCTGACGCCGCAGATCCTGTCGGTGCTGCTCGTGTCGCCGGAGCGCATGTCGATCATCAACCTGTTCCGCTACATCCAGCACCTGCGCGAGAACCAGCAGGACACGCAGCGCTACGACATCGCGCTGTGGCGCAAGCTGCTGTACCCGTTCGCGGTGTTCGTGATGCTCGTGCTGTCGCTGCCGTTCGCGTACCTGCACACGCGGGCCGGCGTGGTCGGCGTGAAGGTGTTCGGCGGCATCATGCTCGGCATGAGCTTCCAGCTGCTCAACACGCTGTTCTCGCACATCGGCACGCTGAACACGTGGCCCGCGCCGCTCACCGCGGCGACGCCGGGCCTCATCTATCTCGCGCTCGGCCTGTTCGCGCTCAAGTGGGTCGACCGGCACTGAGCGCCGCGTCGCGACGGAGGCTTCGACATGCATTCGCACGGTATCGTCCTGTTCGGCCACGGCGCGCGCGATCCGCGCTGGGCCGAGCCGTTCGAGCGGCTCGCCGCGCGGCTGCGGGGCGCCTCCCCGGCCGCGCAGGTGTCGCTCGCGTTCCTCGAACTGATGACGCCGTCGCTCGCTGACGCCGTGGCCGCGCAAGTCGCGGCCGGCTGCGCGCGCATCACCGTGGTGCCCGTGTTCTTCGGCCAGGGCGGCCATGTCCGCCGCGACCTGCCGCAGCTCGTCGACGCATGCCGCGCCGCGCATCCGGGCGTCGAGATCCGCTGCGCGACGGCCGTCGGGGAAGACGACGGCGTGTTGGACGCGGTCGCGCGCTATTGCGTCGACCAGCTCGGCGACGACGCGTAGCCGCCCACGCATTCGTCGTCCCCAACGAAAAAGCGCCGGCATCTGCCAGCGCTTTTTTCGTTGGGGACCGCGTTCGAGCCGTGCTCAGGCGGCATTGCGGATTGGATCGCCCGCCTGCGCCTGCCGCGCGCGTTCGGCGAACGCATCGCCGATCATCAGCAGGCTCGGCTCCGCGGGATCGAGCCACGCCTGCGCATCGCCGGCCGCCATCTGCGCGAGCGTCAACGTCAGCGTGCGTTCGCGCGCGGTGCTGCAGGCCTCGACGATCGCCACCGGCGTCGCCGGCGCACGGCCGGCGTCGATCAATTCCTGCGCGATGCCGGGCGCGCTGTCGCGGCCCATGTAGTAGACGATCGAATCGGCGCGCGCGGCTTCGCGGATCTCGTCGCTGCCCGGTGCCCGGCTGTGCGTCGCAAAGGCCACGCTGCGCGATACGCCGCGCAACGTCAGCGAACGCTTGAGCGTCGCCGCGCCGGCCAGCGCCGCGGTGATGCCCGGCACGACCTCGTAGTCGATGCCTGCCGCCTCCAGCGCGCGCATTTCCTCTTCCGCGCGGCCGAACAGCATCGGATCGCCGCCCTTCAGCCGCACGACGCATGCATGCTCGCGCGCCGCATCGACGATCTGCTTGTTGATGAAATGCTGCGCGGTCGAACGCTGCCCACAGCGCTTGCCGACCGCGATCTTCCGCGCGTTCGGCGCATAGTCGAGCATCGCGGGCTCGACGAGCGCGTCGTGCAGCACGACGTCAGCCTGCTCGAGCAGCCGCATGCCGCGCACCGTGATGAGGTCCGCGGCGCCCGGCCCTGCGCCGATCAGATATACCTTGCCCATGTGTGTCGCTTCGCTAGGGTCCTGCGCGGCGGCCGGTTCGCCGCCGCGCGGATTGACGATTACGCCGAGAACGCGCGGATCATGCCCGCGGCGACCGTGTGATGCGTCGCCTCGTCGATCAGCACGAACGCGCCCGTACCGGGGTGCGCATCGTACGTGTCGCAGACGATCGGCTTTTGCAGCGTCAGCGCCACGCGGCCGATGTCGTTCATCTTCAGTTCCTGACGGTCGGTCGCGTGCGACAGCGTATGTACGTCGAGCACCTGTTTGACCGCGCCGATCTTCGCGAACACCGTGCTGGTGGTCTGCTTCAGCAGGTACTTGCGCTGCTGCGACAGCGGCGCGTCGTCGAACCAGCACAGGTCGGCCTCCAGCTTCTTGGCCGGCTCGACCGGCTCGGCGGTCGTGACGAACATGTCGCCGCGCGACACGTCGACGTCCTCTGCGAGACGAATCGTCACCGTCTGGCCCGCGAACGCGTGCGCGACCGACGCGGTGCCGCCCGGCACCGGCGCGACGATCTCGGCGACCGTCGCGGTGCGGTTCGACGGCAGCACGACGATCGCGTCGCCGACCTTCACTTCGCCCGACTCGATCCGGCCCATGTAGCCGCGGAAATCGTCGGCCGAGCTGCCGTCCTGCCGCGCGACCCACTGCACCGGGAAGCGCAGCGCGTCATGCGCCTGCGTCTCGACCGGCAGCGACTCGAGCACGTCGAGCAGCGGCTCGCCGGCGTACCACGGCATGCGCTCGCTCGCGCCGACGATGTTGTCGCCCTTGAGCGCCGACACCGGCACGAAGCGCACGTCGGTCAGGCCGAGCTGCTTCGCGAGCGCGACGTACGCGTCGCGGATCTCGTTGAAGCGCGCCTCGCTGTAATCGACGAGGTCCATCTTGTTGATCGCGACGATCACGTGCTGCAGCCCGAGCAGCTTGACGATCGCGCTGTGGCGCTTGGTCTGCGGCAGCAGTTGCACGACGCCGTTCTCGACCGTGATGCGCGTCGCGTCGATCAGCACGATCGCCGCGTGCGCGGTCGACGCGCCCGTCACCATGTTGCGCGTGTACTGCTCGTGGCCCGGCGTGTCGGCGATGATGAACTTGCGCTTCGCGGTCGCGAAGTAGCGATACGCGACGTCGATCGTGATGCCCTGCTCGCGCTCGGCTTCGAGGCCGTCCGTCAGCAGCGCGAGATCGAGCTCGTCGCCGACCGTGCGCTTGTTCTTCGCGCGCGACAGCGCGGACAGCTGGTCGGACAGCACGGCCTTGCTGTCGTACAGCAGGCGGCCGATCAGCGTGCTCTTGCCGTCGTCGACGCTGCCCGCGGTGATGAAACGCAACACGCCGAGGTCTTCGGTGTTCTCGATGATGCTCATGATGTGAATGTCCTCGTGTGCTTCAGAAATAACCTTGCTTCTTGCGCTGTTCCATCGCGGCTTCGGATGCCTGGTCGTCCATCCGGGTCGCGCCGCGCTCGGTGATCTCGGTCACCGCCGTCTCGGCGATGATCTTCTCGACGTCGTCCGCGTCGCTCTCGACCGGGCACGTGCAGCTGATGTCGCCGACCGTGCGGAAGCGCACCTGCGCGAGTTCGCTCGTCTCGCCGTCACGCATCGGCGTGAGCGGCGTGACCGGCACCAGCAGCCCGTTGCGACGCACGATCTCGCGCTGATGCGCGTAGTAGATCGACGGCAGTTCGAGGTTCTCGCGCGCGATGTACTGCCACACGTCGAGCTCGGTCCAGTTCGAGATCGGGAACACGCGCAGATGCTCGCCCTTGTGCAGGCGGGCGTTGTACAGGCTCCACAGTTCCGGGCGCTGCGCCTTCGGATCCCATTGGCCGAATTCGTCGCGGAACGAGAAGATGCGCTCCTTCGCGCGCGCCTTCTCTTCGTCGCGGCGCGCGCCGCCGATCAGCGCCGTATAGCCGTGCTGCTCGATCGTTTCCAGCAGCGTGACGGCCTGCGCGGCGTTGCGCGAATCGGTTTCGCGGCGCAGCACGACCGTGCCGCGCTTGATCGAATCCTCGACGTGGCCGACCACCAGCTCGGCGCCCAGCTCTTGCGCACGGCGATCGCGGAAGTCGATCACTTCCTCGTAGTTGTGGCCCGTGTCGATATGCACGAGCGGGAACGGCAGCGTCGTCTTGCGGTTCGGGCCGAGGCCGAATGCCTTCAGCGCCAGATGCAGCACGACGACCGAATCCTTGCCGCCCGAGAACAACAGCGCCGGCTTGCTGCATTCGGCAACGAGTTCGCGCAGGATGTGGATCGACTCGGCTTCGAGCCAGTCGAGGTGGCCCATGCGGCTCTCGGCGCCGGTGGGCGGGGCAAAGGCGGATTGCTCGAGCGTCGTGCTCATGATTTCAGTCCTTCTCTTCTGGGTTCGTGCCGCCCGCTGTCGCAGGCGGCGCAATATTCGGTTTCTTGTCGGCTTTCAGTGCGCCGCGCCGGATTCGGCGTTCGCGGGAATCGGCGTGATCGTCGTGATGTGCAGCCCGCATTCCTTCGTGTCGCGCGATTCCCACCACCAGCGGCCCGCGCGGCTGTCCTCGCCGGGACGGATCGCGCGCGTGCACGGCTCGCAGCCGATGCTCGGATAGCCGCGCGCATGCAGCGGGTTGACCGGCACGTCGAACGCTTCAAGGTACGCCCACACGTCGGCTTCCGTCCAGTCGGCGAGCGGGTTGTACTTCGCGATTCCGCGCGCGTCGTCCTGTTCTTCCTCGTGCAGCTCCGCGCGCGTGACCGACTGCTCGCGGCGCTGGCCCGTCACCCACGCGCCGACGTCCGCCAGCGCGCGGTTCAGCGGCTCGACCTTGCGGATGTGGCAGCACGACTTGCGCAGCTCGACGCTCTCGTAGAACGCGTTCAGGCCGTGCTCGGCCACATACTGGTCGACCGCGTCCTGCCGCGGATGGAACTGCTCGATCTCGTAGCCGTAGCGTTCGCGCACGCGGTCGATCATGCCGAGCGTTTCCGCGTGCAGGCGGCCCGTGTTCAGCGAGAAGATGCCGATCGACACGCCCTTCGACAGGATCGCGTGCGTGAGCAGCATGTCTTCCGCGGCGAGGCTGCTCGCGAATTTCACCTTGTCGTGACGCTCGCCGATCCGCGCGAGCAGCGCGTCGAGGCGCTCGACCTTCGCGGCGAGTTCCGGCGTCAGCGCGGTGGCGGTCGCGGTGCTCATGCGCTCACCTTCGTGTCGGCCGCAGCCGCGCGGCGGCGGAACAGCGGCACCGGCTCGTCGAACGCGCCCTGGTAACGCTGCGTGAATTCCGTGAATGCGTTCAACGCGTCGTGGATGTCCTTGTCGGCGCGCACCGCGAATGCGTCGAAGCCGCAACGCGACATGTACAGCAACTGGTCGCGCAGCACGTCGCCGATCGCGCGCAGCTCGCCGGTCCAGCCATGACGTTCGCGCAGCAGGCGCGCGATGCTGTAGCCGCAGCCGTCCGCGAAGCGCGGGAAGTCGACCGCGATCAGCGAGATCGCGCCGAAGTCGGCCACCAGATCGGCCGGCTCGCTGTCCGGCGCGAGCCACACGCCGAGTTCGTCCTTCGTCTTCGCGGCGACGAGCGCCGCGCGCTCGGCCTGCCACCACGCGAACGGCACCAGCACCTTGCCGGCCGGCAATGCGTCGACCGCGGGCAGCGCACCGTCTTCCGCCGCGCGCACGACCTGCCATGCGTCGTCGATCACTGCGCGGTTCTTGATAATCGAAGCCATCTGCAAATTCCCCTACCCGGTTGGTTACGCGTTCACTGCCTGGCGCGCCGCATACACGCGCTCCTTGAACGGCGCGATGCCGATGCGATCGTACGTGTCGATGAAGCGCTCGCCGTCGATGCGCGCCTCGACGAACGTATCGATCAGCTTCGCGATCACGTCCGGCACTTCTTCCGCGGAGAACGACGGCCCGATCACGCGGCCGAGGCGCGCGCCGTTGCGGCCCGTGCCCTGCTCGCCGCCGAGCGACACCTGGTACCACTCGGCGCCGTCCTTGTCGACGCCGAGGATGCCGATGTTGCCCACGTGATGGTGACCGCACGAGTTCATGCAACCGGAAATGTTCAGCGACAGTTCGCCGAGGTCGTACACGTAGTCGAGATCGTCGAAACGCTGCTGGATCGCCAGCGCGATCGGGATCGACTTCGCATTCGCGAGCGAGCAGAAATCGCCGCCCGGGCACGCGATGATGTCGGTCAGGAGGCCCACGTTCGGCGTCGCGAAACCGGCCGCCTTCGCCTTTTCCCACAGCGGGAACAGATCGCGCTTCTTCACGTTCGCGAGAATCAGGTTCTGCTCGTGCGACACGCGCAGCTCGCCGAACGAGTACGCGTCGGCCCAGTCGGCGACCAGCTCCATCTGCGCGTCGGTCGCGTCGCCCGGCGCCACGCGGTGATCCTTCAGAGACAGCGTGACGGCCGCATAGCCCGGCACCTTGTGCGGCGCGACGTTACGCTCGACCCAGCGCGCGAACGCCTTGTTCTCGAGCAGGTGCTGTTCGAACGACGCGTCGGTGTCGGCCAGCTTCTCGTAGACGGGCGGCTGGAAATACTGCGACACGCGGTCGATTTCGGCCTGCGTGAGCGTCGAAGGACCATCCTTCAGATGCTGCCACTCTTCCTCGACCTGCTGCGCGAACTTCGCCGGCGACAGCGCCTTCACGAGGATCTTGATCCGCGCCTTGTACAGGTTGTCGCGGCGGCCGTAACGGTTGTACACGCGCAGCACGGCTTCGCAGTACGTGAGCAGGTGCTGCCACGGCAGGTCTTCCTTGATCACCGCGCCGACGATCGGCGTGCGGCCGAGGCCGCCGCCCGCGAGGATGCTCGCGACCACCTCGCCCTGCGCGTTCTTCTTCAGGTACACGCCGAGGTCGTGGATCTGCACGGCCGCGCGGTCGTGCTTCGAGCCCGACACCGCGATCTTGAACTTGCGCGGCAGCCACGCGAATTCGGGATGGAACGTCGACCACTGGCGCAGGATTTCCGACCACGGGCGCGGATCGATCTCTTCGTCCTGCGCGACGCCGGCGAACTGGTCGGCCGTGATGTTGCGGATGCAGTTGCCCGACGTCTGGATCCCGTGCATCTGCACCGACGCGAGCTTCGCGAGGATCTCGGGCGTGTCTTCGAGCTCGATCCAGTTGAACTGGATGTTCGAGCGCGTCGAGAAGTGGCCGTAGCCGCGGTCGTGTTCACGGGCGATGCGGGCCAGCATCCGGAGCTGGTCGCTGCGCAGGTTGCCGTACGGAATCGCGATGCGGTGCATGTATGCGTGACGCTGCATGTACAGGCCGTTCTGCAGACGCAGCGGACGGAATTCGTCTTCGCTCAACTCGCCCGACAGCCGGCGGCGCACCTGATCGCGGTACTGCGCGACTCGCTCGTCGACGATCGTCTGGTCGTATTGGTCGTACTGATACATTCGGGGACCCCAGGGTTTTCGTGGTGACCGCGCGACGTCCTAGCCACGTCGCGCCCGAATCTCCGTTCCGTCGTCACCGCCGCCAACCGCGGCCGGCTGGATTGCTAATGACGAAAACAGATATCCATATTTGAAAAACTCCGGTGAATCGTAATAAACTCGCCTTATATTTCAAACGACTAAAAAATTCTGTTGATATGCGGAAGGGTTATAAATGAACCTGCACCAATTTCGCTTCGTGCGCGAGGCCGTCCGGCAGAATTTCAACCTCACCGAGGCCGCCAAGGCGCTCTACACGTCGCAACCGGGGGTGTCGAAGGCGATCATCGAGCTCGAGGACGAGCTGGGCGTCGAGATCTTCACGCGGCACGGCAAGCGCGTGCGCTCGCTCACCGAGCCGGGCCGGATCATCCTCGCGTCGGTCGAGCGGATTCTCCAGGAAGTGGAAAGCCTCAAAAGAGTCGGAAAAGATTATGCGGCCCAGGACCAGGGCAACCTGACCATCGCGGCCACCCACACGCAGGCCCGCTACTCGCTGCCGGCCGCGATCGCCGAGTTCAAGAAGCGCTTCCCGAAGGTGCACCTGTCGATCCTGCAAGGCAGCCCCACGCAGGTGGCCGAGATGGTGATCCACGATCAGGCCGATCTCGCGATCGCGACCGAGGCGATCTCCGACTACAAGGAACTCGTGTCGCTGCCCTGCTTCCAGTGGCATCACGCGGCCGTCGTGCCGGCCGACCATCCGCTGCTCGAACGCAAGCCGGTCACGCTCGACGATCTCGCCCAATACCCGCTGATCACGTACGACGACGCGTTCGCGGGCCGCAAGAAGATCAACCATGCGTTCGCGCTGCGCGGGCTGTCGCCGGACATCGTGCTCGAGGCGATCGACGCCGACGTGATCAAGACCTATGTCGAACTCGGCCTCGGCGTCGGCATCATGGCCGACATCGCGTTCAATCCCGAGCGCGATCGCGGCCTGCGGCTGATTCCGGTCGGCCACCTGTTCGGCAGCAACGTGACGCGTGTCGCGCTCAAGCAGGGCGCCTACCTGCGCAGCTATGTGTATACGCTCGTCGAACTGCTGTCGCCGACGCTGAACCGCAAGCTGATCGAGCAGGCGCTCAAGGGCGAAGCCGAATCGTACGAGCTGTAAGCGCTCCCGGGCCTGCCGCTTCGCGCCAGGCCTCCGGGGCGATCGAGAAAACCCGGGGCGACCCGGCGTTTTCCCGAGCCCGCGTGTATGAACACTGTGAACACTGGGGCGCCTGTCGCGCCCCGTTTTGTTGCCAGACGGAGATTCCCGCATGACGCTTCCCGCCCTGCCACGGCTACCCGCCTCGTTGCGCCGCGCCGCCGGCGCCGCCCTCGTGCTGGCCTGCGCGGCCGCGCATGCCGACCTGAAGGTTGGCGTCGACCTGTCGTCGACCGGCCCGGCCGCCGCGATCGGCATCACGAGCAAGAACGCGATCCTGATGTGGCCGAAGACGATCGCCGGGCAACCCGTGCAGGTCACGGTGCTCGACGATGCGTCCGACCCGGGCGCCGCGGTGCGCAACATCCGCAAGCTGGTCGACGAGGACCACGTCGACGTCGTGGTCGGCCCGAACATCACGCCGGCCGCGCTCGCGGCGCTCGACGCGGTAGCCGCCGCGCAGACGCCGATGATCACGCTGGTCGGCTCGGGCTCGATCGTCGAGCCGCAGGAAGGCGCGCGAACCTGGGCCTTCAAGATGGCGCAGAGCGACCGCGCGATGGCCGACGTGATGACCCGCTACATGGCGAACCACGGCGTGAAGACGGTCGGCTTCATCGGCTTCGCGGACAGCTATGGCGACAGCTGGCTGAACGAATTCACGCGCTTCGCCGACCTGCGCAAGATCCGCGTGATCGCGACCGAGCGCTTCAACCGCACCGACGCGAGCGTCACGGGCCAGGCGCTGAAGCTGATCGCGGCGAAGCCCGACGCGATCCTGATCGCGGGCGCCGGTACGCCGACCGTGCTGCCGCAGCGCACGCTGATCGAGCGCGGCTACAAGGGCCCGATCTACCAGACGCACGGGATCGCGACGCCGGAATTCATCAAGCTCGGCGGCAAGGACGTCGACGGGACGCTGTTCCCGACCCAGCCGGTGGTCGTCGCGCGCACGCTGCCGGCCGACCACCCGGCCCGCCAGGCCGCGCTCGCGTTCGTCGATGCGTACGAGGCGAAGTACGGCGCCGGCACGGTCACGCAGTTCGCGGGCGATGCAGCGGGTGTGTATCCGCGCCTGGCCGATGCGATCGGCCGTGCGCTGAAGGTCGCGCAGCCCGGCACGCCGGCCTTCCGGGCCGCGTTGCGGCGCGAACTCGAACGCGCGCACGAGCTCGTCGTGCCGAACGGCGTCGTCAATACCAGCGACAAGGATCACGTGGGGCTCGATCAGCGCGCGAGCGTGATGGGGATCGTGAAACAGGGGCGGTTCGTCTATCTGAGCCAGTAGCAGACGCGGCCGGTCGCCGGGCTGCTTGCCCGGTGCTCGGTTTTCCGCCATAATCCGCGTTTCGCCGCGCACCATCGCATGCGCGGCCAGGATCAAGCCCAGGTGGTGAAATTGGTAGACGCAGGGGACTCAAAATCCCCCGCCGCAAGGCGTGCCGGTTCGATTCCGGCCCTGGGCACCAGTCTTTCGCAGCGTCCGCGCTGCCTTCGTCGAAACCCGCGCAAGCTCGCCGCTTCGCGGGTTTTTTGTTTTTGCGCCGCGTTCGCCGCAACAGGTGCCCGCCCGGCAGTCCAAGCCTCAGGGAATGCCGACCACGGAGGCCGCCCATGTCCATGCGCGCGATTGCATGCCGGATCTGCCGCGGCGTGCTCGCCACCGTGCTGGCGCTCATGCTTGGGGGGCGGCAGACCGAGCGCGCCGCCCGTGCCCGACTGGCCCGGGCCGCATGCGCCCTATCCGTCCCCGGACAACCTTCCCCACCGCACCGAATGACCTGACGGGCGCCCTTCGCCGGGCAGCCGCTCCACTCAGGCCGTCAACTCGCGCACGAAGTCGAGAAACACCCTCACCTTGGCCGAAACGAGATTCGACGCGTGGTGATACGCGTAAAGCGGGAAAGTCTCGTCCGCCCATTCGGGCAACACCTGCACCAACCGCCCGTCGGCCAGGACGTCCCGCGCATAGAGCTCCAGCAGTTGCGCGATGCCGACGCCGCCCACGCATGCGCCGAGCAGCCCGCCCGTATCGTTGACTGTCAGCCTGCCGGCGACGTCGACCGGCACGACTTCCTCGCCCCGATGAAATTCCCATTCGTACGGCCGCCCCGTCACCGGATCGCGGATCAGCACGCACCGGTGACCGTCCGCGAGATCCCGCGGGTGCCGCGGCTCGCCATGACGCGCGACGTAGGCCGCCGACGCGCAGGTCAGCACGCGCGTCTCGAGCAGCAGGCGCGCGCGATATGACGACGGCTCCGGGATGCCGAAGCGCACGGCCACGTCGAAGCCGTCGGCGACGAGGTCGCCCATCCGGTCCCGCACGCTGATTTCGACCGACAGGTCGGGAAAGCGGTCGAGAAATTCCGCCATCCGCGGCGCCAGCACGGCGTGGCCGAACGTGCCGTCCACGTTGACTCGCAACCGCCCCCTCACGCGCGCCTTCGACTGGCCGGCATCGAGCGCCGCCTCCTCGATGCCGGCCAGCAGCGGCGCGACCGCCTCGTAAAAGCGTCGCCCTTCGTCGGTCAACGTGATCGCGCGCGCCGTGCGGTTGAAGATCCGGATGCCGACCCGCTCTTCCAGCCGGGCGACCGCGCGGCTCACCGCCGGTTGCGTCAACCCTAGCGCCTCGCCTGCCCGCGCGAAGGTGCCGGCCTCGATCACCGCGGAGAGCACTCCGATACCACTGAGCAGCCTGCTGTCGAATCTCATGAGACATACTTTCAGTCATTCATTGACTGATCATTATTCATTATTTTTATTTATCGAGGAAGCCTACAGTAGCCCTGTCGCCGGATCGAACGGCATTCATCCCCTCACCAGGAGCAGGACATGAGCACATCGGAACAAGTCGCCCTCGTCACGGGTTCGTCGCGCGGCATCGGCGCGGAAATCGCCCGCCAACTCGCCCGGGACGGCTTCCGGGTCGTCGTCAACTATGCCGGGAGCGCCGGCCCGGCCCGCGAAGTGGTCGACGCGATCGTCGCCGACGGCGGGCAGGCGGTCGCGGTGCAGGCGAACGTCGCCGACCCGGCGGCCGTGGCCGCGCTGTTCGACACCGCGCAACAAGCATTCGGCGGCCTGGACGTGGTGGTCAATTCCGCGGGCGTGATGAAGCTGGCGGCCATCGCCGACTGCGACGACGCGCTGTTCGACGAAACGATCGCCATCAACGTGAAAGGCACGTTCAACGTCTGCCGCGAAGCAGCCAGGCGGGTGCGCGACGGCGGACGCATCATCAACCTGTCGACCAGCGTGATCGGCATGCGCATGCCGACTTACGGCGTGTACGTCGCCAGCAAGGCGGCGGTCGAAAGCCTGACGCAGGTGCTCGCGCAGGAAATGCGCGGGCGCGGCGTCCGCGTGAATGCCGTCGCGCCGGGACCGGTCGCGACCGAATTGTTCCTGCAGGGCAAGAGCCCCGAACTCGTCGATCGGCTCGCGAAGCTGAACCCGCTCGAGCGGCTCGGCCAGCCCGACGACATCGCGCGCGTCGTCGCGTTCCTCGCCGGCCCCGACGGCGCGTGGGTCAACGGGCAGATCCTGCGCGCCAACGGCGGCATGTGCTGACGGGCCGCTCGCCGCCGCCTCATCTTTTCGCCAGGAGATCGCTCATGAAGGAAATCGTCCTCGTCACCGGCGCGTCCAGCGGCTTCGGCTGGCTGACGGCCCAGGCGCTCGCTCGCGCCGGTCACACGGTCTATGCGTCGATGCGCGAGAGCGCCGGGCGCAATGCGCCGCGCGTCGCCGCCATCGCCGCCTATGCGCGACAACACGGCGTCGACCTGCGCAGCGTCGAACTCGACGTCCGCGACGACGCATCGGTCGACGCCGCCATCGACCGCGTGATCGCCGACCACGGCCGTCTGGACGTCGTCGTCCACAACGCCGGTCACATGGTGTTCGGGCCGGCCGAAGCGTTCACGCCCGAACAGCTGGCGCAGCTCTACGACGTCAACGTCGTGTCGACCCAGCGCGTGAACCGCGCGGCGCTGCCGCACCTGCGCCGCCAGGGCCGCGGCCTGCTCGTGTGGGTGTCGTCCTCGTCGGCGCGCGGCGGCACCCCGCCGTTCCTCGCCCCTTACTTCGCCGCGAAAGCCGCGATGGATTCGCTCGCGGTGTCCTACGCGGCCGAACTCGCGCGCTGGGGCATCGAAACGTCGATCGTCGTGCCGGGCGCGTTCACCCGCGGCACGAATCACTTTCTTCATGCGGGCAAGCCGGCCGATACCGCCGTGCAGGCCGCCTACGACAGCGGGCCTTACGCAGGCGTCGCCGATCAGGCGTTGAAGGGCCTCGCCGCGCTTGAACCGGCCGACGCCGACGCGGGCGCCGTCGCCACGGCGATCGCCGAGCTCGTCGCGGCGCCGGCCGGCAAGCGCCCCTACCGCGTATTCGTCGACCCGTCGCAGGACGGCGCCGAGGAGGTGTTCCGCGTCGGCGATCGCATCCGCCGCGAGATGTTCAGGAACATCGGACTCGCCGATCTGCTCGCGCCGCGCGCTGGCGGCTGATCCTTCGCGCGTCGGGCCGGCCGGCGCGCGTCACCCTCGCTCGCAGAACCGGAGAATCGCGTCCGCGACCGCCACCGCGGATTCGCGCTGCGGGAAGTGCCCGATTCCGTCGAGCACGTGCCGCTCGTAGCGCCCGGCGAAGAACCGCTCGCGCCCGGCCGAGCTGTCCGGATGATTGCAGGTGTCCGCGCCGCCGTGCAGCACGAGCGTCGGCACCGACAGCACGGGCGCCGGGTTCAGCCTCGCATCGTCGTCGGCATAAGCCGGCGCGCCCGGCGCGAAGCCCCAGCGCTGCCGGTACGAATGCAGCACGACGTCGATCCAGTCGGGTCCGTCGAACGCGACGGCCGCCGCATCGAAATCGCTGTCGCGATACCAGCCCGGCGGCGACCACGTGTCCCACATCAGGCGCGCGAACGCGCGGCGGTCGTCGCGCAGCGCCTGCTCGCCGCGCGGCGTCGCCATGAACCAGTGATACCAGTAGTTGCGCGCCTGCTGCAGCGACAGCGGCTGGGCGGGATCGTTGGTGCCGTACCCGACCGACAGCATCACGAGATGCGATGCGGCGGCGTCGCGCAGCCCGCACGCGTTCGCGGCCGCGCGGGCGCCCCAGTCGTGCCCGACCAGCACGGGCGGCTCGATACCGAGCACGTCGACGAATTCGAGCAGGTCGCGCCCGAGCGCCGCGAGCTGGCCGCTGCGTGGCACGGACGCGTCGCGAAAGCGCGTCGGCGCGAAGCCGCGCAACGCGGGCGCGAGCACGCGGTAGCCGCGCGCGGCCAGTGCCGCGGCCACCGTCTCCCAGCCGACCGGGCTGTCCGGCCAGCCGTGCAGCAGCACGGCCACGCGCTCGCCGCGCGGGTTCCATTCGAGATAGGCAATGTCGAGCGACGCGGTCGTCGCTTGCGCATAGGTCGTCATCGTGCACTCCGTCAGGTCGGCAGGAACCTACGATGGTAGGCCACCCTTTCATCACGATTCGCGGAGTATCATGATTCACTCTTTGAATATTGCGTTGAATCGATCCATGGAACCGCCGACCGATCCCGCGTCCACCGCGCTCGACATCGCGCTGCTGCGCACCTTTCTCGAAGTCGTCGACAGCCGCGGGTTCGCGCCGGCCGCGGAACGCCTCGCCCTGACGCCATCCGCCGTCAGCGGCCACATCAAGCGGCTCGAACAGGCGGCCGGCACCGTGCTGCTGGCGCGCACGACGCGCCGGATCGCGCTGACACCGGCCGGCGACACGCTGTACGCGTACGCGCGCAACATCGTCGACATGGAGCGCGAGGTGCGCGCACGGCTGCGCGGCGCGCCGGCGCACGGGCCGCTGCGGATCGGCGCGTCGGAAGATTTCGCGGGCACGTGGCTGCCGCAGGTGCTGCGCACGTTCCGCGACAGCCATCCGCGCACGTCGATCGAACTGAAGGTCGGCATCACCGCGTCGCTGCTGCGGGAGCAATCGTTGGGCCGGCTCGACGTCGTGTTCGGCAAGCAGTGCCGGCAGGTCGACACGCCGGGCGAACTGCTGTGGGAGGAGCCGCTGGTGTGGGCATTCGCGGCCGATACGGCGCTCGACGCCGACGAAGGCGTGCCGCTCGCGCTGTTTCCGGAACCGTGCGTGTACCGGGAAGCCGCGGTGTCCGCGCTCGCAGCCGCGCTGCGGCCGTTTCGCGTGCTGTTCGAAAGCGCGAGCATGGCCGGCTGCATGTCGGCCGCGCTCGCCGGCTTCGCGGTCACGGCGCTCGCGCGCAGCCAGTTGCGCGACGGCCTGCGCGCATGCGGGCCGCACGACGGCCTGCCGGCGCTGCCCGCCGCCCGCTTTTACGCATTCGCGTCGAAACCCGCCGGCGTCGGCGCCGCGCTGATCGACGCGGTGCGGGCGACCGGGCGCACGCGGCAGTTCGCCGCCTGAGCACGCGCGGCGCGCTCGCCGCACGGACCGCCCCTCGCGCCGCCGCTCGAGCGGCGCCACGGGCCGGTAAACGGCGGGCGGCCCGCGGATACCGGCACGATCCCGCTTTCAGTCGCCGCCGTCGCTCGCGCCCGCGTCGTTCAATGCCTCCGCCATCAACGCGCCGAACCATTCGATGAACGCGTTGAGCCGCCTCGAGCGATGCCGGCGGTGCGGATACACGGCCGACACGTCCATCGGCTCGGCGCGGTGGCCGAGCATCACGTCGACGAGTGCGCCGCTCGCCAGCAAATGCTCGACGTCGAAGCGCGGAATCTGGATCAACCCCATTCCCGCAACACAGCTGGCGATATAGGTTTCGGCGTTGTTGACGATCACGCGGCTCGGCAGCGTCAGCGTGTGCCGCTGCCCGTCCGCGCAGTATTCCCAGCCGAGCTCGCCCCCCGTCGTCGGCGACGCATAGCCGATCGCCCAGTGCCCGTGCGCGAGCGCATCCGGATGCTCGGGCACGCCGCATTCGCGCAGGTAGTCGGGGCTCGCGCAGTTGATCAGCGTGAACTGTCCGAGCGGCCGCACGACGAGGCTGCTGTCCGCGAGCCGCCCGACGCGGATCGCGCAATCGACGCCCTCCTGCACGAGGTCGATCGCGCGGTCCGTGGAGCCGAGCGACAGTTGCAGCTTAGGGTGACGGCGAAACAGCGACGGCAGCGCGGGCGCCACGACGCGGCGTGCGATCCGGCTCGGCACGTCGACGTTCAGCCGCCCGACCACGTCGCGGTCGCGGCGCCGGAACAGGCGATCGAGTTCGTCGGCTTCCGCGAGCAGGCGCCGGCCGCGTTCGAGCAGCAGCGCGCCGTCGGCGGTCAGCTGCACCTGGCGGGTCGTGCGGTGCAGCAGCCGCGTGCCGAGCGCCGTCTCGAGCTGCTGGACGGCCGCCGACACGGTCGCGCGCGGCACGTCGAGCGCATGCGCGGCCTTGATGAAGCTGCCCATCTCGGCAACCTGCAGGAAGATCCTGACCTGATCCAGCTTGTCCATCGGCGGGAAACCCGGGTTCGAACCACGATCGGCGCCGGCCGCCGCGCATCGCGGCCGGCTTCGGCGACAAGAGAAAACGGGCGCGCGGCCTCGTGGCCGCGCGCCCGTCCATTGTCCACGCAAACGCGCCAGTGCGGGGCGCCGCGCCGCCGCAAGCAGCCCGGTTACTTGGTCGTGTAGCCGCCGTTGATCAGGATCGTCTGGCCGGTGATCCACCAGCCGTCGGTCACGAGATGGCGGATGAACGGCACGACGTCCTCGATGTCGGTCAGCCCCGTCTTGCTGAACGGCGACAGCGCGGCGGCCGTCTTGTGATACGCGACCGCATCGGCGCCTTCGGCCGGATAGAAGAACGGCGTGTCCATCGGGCCGGGCCCGACGGCCGTTACCGAGATCCCGCGCGCGCCGTACTCCTTCGACGCCGCGCGCGTGAAGTGCTCGACCGGCGCCTTCGACCCTTCGTACGCCGCGTAGAACGGTGTGAACGCGCCGAGCAGCGACGTCACGAGCGTGACGAGCTTGCCGTGATCCTCGAGGTGCCGCCCGGCTTCCTTGATGAAGAAGAACGCCGACTTGCTGTTGACCGCGAACATCTCGTCGTACTCGGCCTCGCTGATTTCCGTGAACGGCTTCTTCAGCACCTTGCCCACCGTGTTGATCGCGATGTCGATCTTGCCGAAGCGCTGCTTCGCGTCGTCGAACAGCTTCTCGACCGCGGCCGCCGTCGTCAGGTCCGCCTGGAACGTCGCGGCTTCCGCCCCGGCCGCACGCACCGCCGCGGCCGTCTCCTCGGCCTGAGCCTGCGACCCCGCGCTGTTGTAGTGAATCGCCACCGCCTTCGCGCCGTGGCCCGCCAGGTCCCGGGCGATCAGGCCGCCGAGATTCTTTGCGCCGCCTGCGATCAGGACGACCTTGTCTGCGAGCGTATGAGTTGCCACGGTTGACTCCTTTTTTCGTTGAACGAAGCTAGGAGTGTAGGCATGCGCGGCGTGCCGATCAGCCGGCCGCGGCTGGATGGATTATCCAGAAAACCGATCCAATCGAAGCGATGCAAGGTGGTCTGCCGCACCGACGGCGGGGGCGGATTCTGCAATTATTCGCGGCGCGGCCGCCGGCCCGCTCAGCGCGCGTACAGCGCCGCGTCGATCTTGCCGAGCAGCCACTGCATGCCGGCGAGATGCTGCTGGTCGTGGCTGCACAGGTAATGGACGAGCCCGCGCACGGTCAGCGAACCGTAGCCGTCGAACGCGCCGGTACGCTCGAACTGTTCGGGCGTGACGCGCGACAGCCG
This sequence comes from Burkholderia sp. APQ4-4ca, assembly GCF_057837105.1. Classification (NCBI taxonomy): domain Bacteria; kingdom Pseudomonadati; phylum Pseudomonadota; class Betaproteobacteria; order Burkholderiales; family Burkholderiaceae; genus Burkholderia; species Burkholderia sp. APQ4-4ca. The sequence goes on from NZ_JBYQCG010000224.1 coordinate 23,958, forward strand.
CGCCAGCGTCTCGCGCCGCGCGGCGCGAATCGCCGCGAGCACGTCGGACGCATACGCGTCGTCGTAGCGCCGCTCGATCGCGAGCGCGTCGCCGTCAATCGACACGAGCAGCGGGTGGTCTTCGTCGAGCATGCGACGCAGCCGCACGTGATAGCCGTCGATCTCGATGTCGCGTACGTGGCAGAGCTGCCCGAGCGGCGAGAAATGCTCGCTCGGCATGCCGGCCCAGTCGTCGGGTGTCCAGCGCGCATAGCCGTCGGGCACGGCCGCGAAATGCGCTTCGAGCTGACGGGGGAAATCGGCGAGTGCGTCGAGCGTCGTCGGATTCATGCGGGGAAACTCCCTGTCGGATAAAGGCGCGCGGCAACCCTGGCACGGGCCGGCCGCCGCCGTTGCGTCACTTCACGGTGAAGCCGTACGCACCCTGCGTGCGATGCCCGTCGGTCGCGACGGCCACCCACTTCACCGTATACGCGCCCGCGCCGAGCGCCGCGAGCGGCACCGTCATCCGCTTGCGGTTCGACGCGTCGATGCGCGCGCGGCCGCTCGACACCGTCTTGCCGTCGCCGTCGACGACGACGATCGAGCTGAATGCCGGCTCCAGCGGCTCGGTGAAGTCGATCGTGACGGCGGCCGGTGCGGTGGCCGCCACCGGGTCGCTCTTCGCGAGATGCGCGTGCGCGAACGCGGCAGACGAGACGGTCACGGCCACGATAACGGCGCCCGCGTGGCGGCCGAACGGGAATGAATCGAAACGCATGGACGGTCCGTGAAGTATGAACGGGCGCCGCGCGCGGCGCGGCGTTCCGGCAGCTTACCAGCGCATGCACGTTCATGCCGCCCCTGCGCCGCCGCTTGATAGAATGCGCGCGCTATGGATCTCGAAAGCATTCTCTACACCCAGGGCTTCGGCTCGCGCCGCCAGTGCCGCGGCCTGATCGAAGCAGGCCGCGTCGCCGTCGCGGGCGCCGCCGCGACCGACCCGGACGCCACCTTCGACACCGACGGCCTCGTGTTCGCGGTCGACGATACGGCATGGCCGTTCCACGCGCGCGCCTATCTCGCGCTCAACAAGCCGGCGGGCTACGAGTGTTCGCGCGATCCGCAGCACCATGCGAGCGTGTTCAGCCTGTTGCCCGCGCCGCTCGTCGCGCGCGGCGTGCAGTGCGTTGGCCGGCTCGACCAGGATACGACCGGCCTGTTGCTGCTGTCCGACGACGGCCAGTTCGTGCACGCGTACACGTCGCCGAAGCGCAAGGTGCCGAAGACCTACGTCGCGACCGTGCGCCACCCGCTCGACGATGCCCAATTGCACGCGCTGCGCACCGGCGTGCAGCTGCATGGCGAGCCGAAGCCGATCGCGGCGGTCACCGCCGACGCCCGCGACACGCACACGCTCGCGCTGACCGTGCTCGAAGGCAAATACCACCAGGTCAAGCGGATGGTCGCGGCGGCGAGCAACCGCGTCGAATTGCTGCACCGCGAAAGCATCGGCGGCTTCGCGCTGCCGGCCGATCTCGCGCCGGGCGCCTGGCGGTGGCTCGATGAAGCCGACCTTTCCATGCTGCGCAATCCGGTCAAAACCCTGTAAGGGAAAATCCGCACGACCGTTCGGTGTGTGGCGGCCTCTCGGCCGCAGGTTCCCCCGCTATACTGAAATCACAAGCTGCAAGAGCGGCGATGCAGGGGGAGACATCATGAACATCAACCATTCTTTCGAACTGTCGTCCGTGATGATCGCGTTCGCGGTCATCGGCGTCGTCGTGATCGGTGGCCTGCTGGCCACGATGCATCTGAAGCACAAATATCATCCGAACCTGATCGGCGCGCTGATCGGTGCGCTGCTGTGCTTCCTGCTGATCGAGGCGCTACCGGCGCTCACCTGACGCGCTGCCCGGCGCGAGCGTTTGAAGGAAATCGTCTACGGTCGGATAGCGCAACGTCACGCACAATTCGGCCTTGAGCCGTGCGTTGGACAGGCGCCGCGACTCGCGCATGAACGACAACAGCGTCGGCTCGAGCACGCGCTCCGCATCCGCGCGGCTCACGCGCGGCGGCTTCGGCAGGCCGAGCGCCTGCGCGACCCGGTCGAAATACTCTCCCATCCGCAGTTCGGTGTCGTCCGACGCGTGCACGGCGCGCGCCGGCTTGCCGCGCTCGACCGCCCGGCGCAGGATCGCCGCGAGATCGTCCGCGTGGATGTGGTTCGTGTAGACGTCGTCGGCCGGTTCGAGCGCCGGCGTGCCGCGCTCGAGCCGCGCGACCGGCAGGCGGTTCGCCGCATAGATGCCGGGAATGCGCACGATGCGCGCGGACAGCACGCCGCGCACCGTCGCCGCACGCAGTTGCCGCTCGGCCGACACGCGCCGGAACGCGCGCGAGTTCGCGGGACGCAGCGGATGCGTTTCGTCGATGCGCGCGCCGCCGCAGTCGCCGTAGACGCCCGTCGTGCTGGCATAGACGAGCCTCGGCGCGCGAAAACCGTCGGGTACAATACGCGCTGCCCGAACGGGCGCGCCGGCCTGTCGTGCCGCGCTGCGCAGCGTTCGGAGCCGGCCGACGGCCGGTGCCGGCGGTATCGCCGGCCGACGCGCGGGCATGGACGTTGCGGCGATCAGCGCACGCGTGCGCCGGTCGTCGCGGCCGTCGGAGGGCGGCGGCGCCAGATGCAGGATCGTGCGGGCAAGGCCCGCGAGACGGCCGAGCGTCGCCCGGCGATCGAGGTCGCCGACGATCGGCGTCGCGCCCGCGGCGCGCAGTTCGTCGCGGCGGCCCGGGTGGCTCGTCAGCGCGAGGATGCGCGGGTTGCGGCGCGTCTCACGCCATTGCGCGACGCAGCGCATGCCGACGTCGCCGCAGCCGACGATCAGTACGCGCGGCCGGCGCAGGATTCGTGTCGCGATCATGTTGGTTGCGAGATCAGTAGCCGCCGTTGCGCGACGCGCAACGGTTTTGCATTGTAGCTGCCGTGCGCGACATGCACGGTCCCCCCATTTTGTTCTAGTTTGGTTCTATGGCATTCAACGTCACTCTCAAGCAAAGCGGCCGGCAATTCCAGGTCGAGTCGGATGAAACCGTGCTGGCCGCCGCGCTGCGCCAGAACGTCCATCTGCCGTACGGCTGCAAGAACGGCGCGTGCGGCTCGTGCAAGGGCCAGATCGTGTCGGGCCAGATCGAACAGGGCCCGCACGCCGCGTCGGCGCTGTCCAACGACGAACGCACGCGCGGCCTCGCGCTGCTGTGCTGCTCGAAGGCGCAATGCGATCTCGAGATCGACGTGCGCGAGATCGCCGGCGTCGACGGCGTGCAGGTGAAGAAGCTGCCGTGCCGGATCGCCGCGCTCGAACGCAAGGCGGACGACGTGATGGTCGTGAAGCTGCAGTTGCCCGCGAACGAACGCCTGCAGTACCTCGCGGGCCAGTACGTCGAGTTCATCCTGAAGGACGGCTCGCGCCGCAGCTACTCGATGGCGAACGCGCCGCACGAGGAAGGCCCGATCGAGCTGCACATCCGCCACATGCCGGGCGGCAAGTTCACCGACCACGTGTTCGGCGCGATGAAGGAGCGCGACATCCTGCGCTTCGAAGGCCCGCTCGGCACGTTCTTCCTGCGCGAGGATTCGGACAAGCCGATCGTGCTGCTCGCGTCGGGCACCGGCTTCGCGCCGATCAAGGCGATCATCGAGCACGTGAAGCATTCGGGCATCACGCGCCCGATGACGCTCTACTGGGGTGCGCGCCGCAAGAAGGACATCTACCTCGCCGAACTCGCCGAGCAGTGGGCGCGCGAGATCCCGAACTTCAAGTACGTGCCGGTGCTTTCCGAGCCGGACGGCGCCGACCAGTGGACGGGCCGCACGGGCTTCGTCCATCGCGCGGTGATCGAGGACTTGCCCGATCTGTCGGGCCACCAGGTCTACGCGTGCGGCGCGCCGGTGATGGTCGAATCCGCGCAGCGCGACTTCACGCAGCACCACGCGCTGCCGGCCGACGAGTTCTACGCGGACTCGTTCACGAGCGCCGCCGATCTCGCGCATCCGGTCTGAGCGCCGGCCGCGCCCCGCTGCGCGCCGCCGTGTCACATCCGTGGCATCGCGGCGGTTTACAGTGGGGCGCGGGATGCCTTATGCTTGCGCACATGAACCGCTTCCTGTCCGCTCTCCGACGTCGCCGCTCGCCGCTCCGCCCGGATGCCGCCGGCTCGTCACGGACTCGCGCGTAACCCTCCTCCGCTTCACCGGTTACGCACAAGCTGTTCGACCCACCAGCCACGGCCTTCCGTGGCTTTTTTATTGCCCGTTTCCCTTTCAACGCCCGCTGGAGTCTGCTGCCATGCCCCTGAACGATTATCCGATCGACTCGCTGATGTACATCACGAACCGCCCCGACATCGTGTTTACGCACGGCAAGGGGTCGTGGCTCTACGATCACACCGGCAAGCGCTATCTGGACTTCATCCAGGGCTGGGCCGTCAATAGCCTCGGCCACTGCAACGACGGCATCGTCGAAGCGCTGAAGACGCAGGCCGAAAAGCTGCTGAACCCGTCGCCGGCGTTCTACAACGAGCCGATGGCGAAGCTCGCGGGCCTGCTCACGCAGCACAGCGTGTTCGACAAGGTGTTCTTCACGAACAGCGGCGCCGAGGCGAACGAAGGCGCGATCAAGCTCGCGCGCAAGTGGGGCCGCAAGTTCAAGAACGGCGCGTACGAGATCATCACGTTCGACCACAGCTTCCACGGTCGCACGCTCGCGACGATGTCGGCCAGCGGCAAGCCGGGCTGGGACACGATCTACGCACCGCAGGTGCCGGGCTTCCCGAAGGCCGAGCTGAACAACATCGAGTCGGTCGAGAAGCTGATCACCGACAAGATCGTCGCCGTGATGCTCGAACCGATCCAGGGCGAAGGCGGCGTGATCCCGGCCACGCGTGAATTCATGCAGGCGCTGCGCGCGCTGACGAAACAGCACGACCTGCTGCTGATCGTCGACGAAGTGCAGAGCGGTTGCGGCCGCGCGGGCACGCTGTTCGCGTACGAGCTGTCCGGCATCGAGCCGGACGTCATGACGCTCGCGAAGGGCATCGGCGGCGGCGCACCGCTCGGCGCGCTGCTGTCGAAGGCCGACGTCGCGGTGTTCGAGGCCGGCGACCAGGGCGGCACGTACAACGGCAACCCGCTGATGACGGCGGTCGGCTATTCGGTCATCTCGCAGCTCGTCGCGCCCGGCTTCCTCGAAGGCGTGCGCGAACGCGGCGAGTACCTGAAGCGCAAGCTGCTCGAGCTGTCGGAGGAGCGCGGCTTCGAGGGCGAACGTGGCGAAGGCCTGCTGCGCGCGCTGCTGCTCGGCAAGGACATCGGCCCGCAGATCGTCGAGAAGGCGCGCGACATGCAGCCGGACGGCCTGCTGCTGAACGCCGCACGGCCGAACCTGCTGCGCTTCATGCCTGCCCTGAACGTGACGACCGAGGAAATCGACCAGATGATGGCGATGCTGCGGTCGATCCTCGACACGCTGTAAGGAGACCGCCGCGATGGATGCCGCCGATGCTGTCGCTATCCGCCCGTTCGAACGCGCCGACACCGATGCCGTGCTCGCGGTATGGCGCGATGCGTTCCCGCAATACGACGACGCCGCAGCGCCGCCGCACCGCGATCCGCTGCGATCGATCGAGCTGAAGCTCGCGACGCAGCCGGAACTGTTCTTCGTCGCGACCAGCGGCGCGCGCGTCGTCGGCACGCTGATGGCCGGTTTCGACGGACATCGCGGCTGGCTCTACTCGTTCGGCGTCGCGAACGACGCACGCCGGCTCGGCGTCGGCCGCGCGCTGATCGCGCATGCGGAACGCGCGCTCGCCGCGCGCGGCTGCCTGAAGATCAACCTGCAGGTGCTGCCCGGCAACGACGACGCATGCCGCTTCTACGCGGCGCTCGGCTATCGCGTCGAGGAACGGATTTCGTTCGGCAAGACGCTGTCGGCCTGACACTGTCGACCTGACGCGGCCGGCAGTCGCCTCGCTTCAGCGCGTGATCGGCCCCGCGCCCGGCAGCGGATTGCCGAGCGCGTCGGTCGGCACGGCCTGCTGTTCGAACGCCGCGAAATACGCGGCCCACTGCGTGTCGCTCACGCGCACGATCAGCGCGCCGTCCTGCCACACGTCGTTGTGATCGTTGTGGTCGTCGCCCGCGCGATGCAGGTAGTTCGGGCCCGTCGAACCCTGGTTCATGTGCGTGTCGTGGATGCCGTTGCCTTGCGCATAGGTGCGGCCGAACACGACGACGTCGAGCCCCTGCGACTGCGCCGCATTGACGAGCCGCAGCAGCGACGGGATCGGCTCCGCGTTCTCGGTGCCATCCATCACGGCGCTCGCGCGCCATGCCCCCGTGTCGTTCAGGACGTCGCTGCGCAGATAGTCGAGCGCGGGCAACGCCGTTTGGCCGGTCAGGTCCGTGTAGCCTTCGGCCGCGGCGGCGAGCGTCTGCGTGAGCGGATGGTGGAAATCGTAGACGAGCTTGTAGTTCAGCAGATCGTCCGCGTCGTTGGTGCCGACGTTGATCGCGACGTCCCAGTCTCCCGCCGGCAGCGCCAGCGTCAGGTGAACGTGATACTGGATCTCGCTGCCGTGCGGCGAGCCTTTCAGCTTCGCCACCGACTTCACCTTCGCCTTCACGAAACCGTAGTCCAGACTCATGCGTGTTCTCCAGGTGCCGATGGGTGATCGATGCTACGCGGCCCGTGTGCCGGTTTGCGGGCGACCGGCCAGGGGTGCCCGGCCAGGGGCGACCGTCCCGCCAGCCGCGCGCGTGGCGCAACAATCGAATGGCGTCGCCTGTGCGCGCGGCGTTCGACGCGAATCGCAAAACGAAAAAAAGCCGCCACGGTTGCTTCCCGTGACGGCTTTTCGACAGCCCGGGCGCGACGCACGCAACCGGACTCGTTCGCTCGATCGCTTACTCGCCCAGATACGCGGCCCGCACCTTAGGATCGTCGAGCATCTGCTTCGCGTCGCCTTCCATCGTGACCGTGCCCGAATCCATCACGTAGCCGCGGTCGGCCGCCTGCAGCGCGAGGCGTGCGTTCTGCTCGACCAGCAGCACCGTGATGCCTTCCTTCGAGATCTCGCGCACCACTTCGAAGATCTTCTCGACCATGATCGGCGACAGGCCCATCGACGGTTCGTCGAGCAGCAGCAGCTTGGGCTTGCTCAAAATCGCGCGCGACATCGCCAGCATCTGCTGCTCGCCGCCCGACAGCGTGCCCGCGAGCTGCGTCGCCCGTTCCTTCAGGCGCGGGAAGAAGCCGAACATCCGGTCGACGTCCTTCTTGATCTGCTCCTTGTCGTTGCGCAGGTACGCGCCCATCTGCATGTTCTCGATGATCGACATCCGCGCGAAGATCCCGCGGCCTTCCGGCACCATCGCGAGGCCGCGCTTGAGCAGTTCGTGCGACGGCACGCCCTTGATCGACTTGCCTTCGTACTCGATGTCGCCGGCCGAATACGGTTTCAGGCCGGTGATCGCCTTCATCGTCGTGGTCTTGCCGGCGCCGTTCGCGCCGATCAGCGTCACGAGCTCGCCCTGGCGGACTTCCATGTCAACGCCCTTGACGGCCTGGATGCCGCCGTAGTTGACCTGCAAGCCCTTGATTTTCAACATTGCCGCTGCCATCAGTGCACCCCTGCGCCGAGATATGCCTCAATCACCTTCGGATTCTTCTGCACGTCCTGCGGCAGACCCTCGGCGATCACCTTGCCGTAATCGAGCACCGTCATCCGGTTGCACAGACCCATCACGAGCTTCACGTCGTGCTCGATCAGCAGGATCGTGCGGCCGTCCGAACGGATCTTGTCGAGCAGGCGCGTGAGTTCGACCTTCTCGGTCGCGTTCATCCCGGCTGCCGGCTCGTCGAGCGCAAGCAGCTTCGGGTCGGTCGCCAATGCGCGCGCGATTTCGAGCCGACGCTGGTGACCATACGACAGGTTGCGCGACGTGTAGTCGGCGTACTGCAGCACGCCGACGTAGTCGAGCAGCTCGATCGCGCGCTCCTTGATCTCGCGCTCTTCCTGGCGCTCGGCCGGCGTCTGGAACACCGCGCCGAGCAACCCGTGCTTGGTGCGCACGTGGCGGCCCACCATCACGTTCTCGAGCGCCGTCATCCCGCCGAACAGGCGGATGTTCTGGAACGTGCGCGCGATGCCGGCCTTCGCGACCTGGTGCACGGCCGTCGGCGTGTAGTTCTGGCCGTCCAGCTTGAAATCGCCGGAGTCCGGCGTGTAGAGGCCCGTGATCACGTTGAAGAACGTGGTCTTGCCGGCGCCGTTCGGGCCGATCAGCCCGTAGATCTCGCCTTCCTTGATCTGCAGGCCGACGTCGGACAGTGCCTGCAGCCCGCCGAAGCGCTTGTTCACGCCCGAGACGGACAGTCGGATTTGCTTGTCGCTCATGTGTTTATCCCCTTGTCCGTCGATTAAGCGCGCACCGGCTTCTTGCTGTTGCGCTTCGCCAGTTTCGCGATCTTGTCCTCATGCTTCGGCGCGGGCCACAGGCCTTCCGAGCGATACAGCATGATGATCACCATCGCGAGGCCGTACAGCGCCTGACGGATCACTTCCGTATCGACGATGTCATGACCGAACAGCGCATGCTGCAGCGGGCTCATCGTCGAACGCAGGAATTCCGGGAAGATCGCGAGCAGCACCGCGCCCAGGATCACGCCCGGGATGTGGCCCATGCCGCCGAGCACCACGCAGGCGAGCACGACGATCGATTCCCAGAACGTGAACGACTCGGGCGACACGAAGCCCTGGAACGCGCCGAACATCGAGCCCGACAGGCCGCCGAACGACGCGCCCATCGCGAACGCGAGCAGCTTCACGTTACGGGTGTTGATGCCCATTGCCTTCGCGGCGATCTCGTCTTCGCGGATCGCGGCCCACGCGCGGCCGATACGCGAGTGCTGCAGACGCGTACACACCCAGATCACCAGCAGCGAGCAGAGCACGAACAGGTAGTAGTACATGTACACCGACGGCAGCTGGAAGCCGAACAGCGTATGCGTCTGCGCGAGATTGAAGCCGCCGATGTGCACCGGATCGATGCCCGTGATCCCCTTCGGGCCATTGGTGATGTTCACCGGACGGTCGAGGTTGTTCATGAAGATCCGGACGATTTCACCGAAGCCGAGCGTGACGATCGCCAGGTAGTCGCCGCGCAGGCGCAGCGTCGGCGCGCCGAGCAGGATCCCGAAGGTCGCCGCCAGTGCCATCGCGATCGGCACGATGATCAGGAACGGGATGTGCAGCCCGTTCGGCGCGAGCGCCGCGATCCACTCGAACTGCGAGGTCAGGTGCGGCGAGCTCAGCAGCGCCGCCGTGTAGGCGCCCACCGCGTAGAACGCGATGTAGCCGAGGTCGAGCAGGCCGGCGAAGCCGACCACCACGTTCAGGCCCAGCGCGAGCATCACGTACAGCATCGCGAAGTCGAGCACGCGGACCCAGTAGTTGCCGCCGGCCGAGCCGATCACGATCGGCGCGGCGATCACGAGGACGGCCGTGAGCAGGCCGATGACGACGGTCTTGGCGGTGTTGCGCTCTTCGACGAGCGACGTCGACGATTCGATCGGTTGAATGGATGTCATGTTGTTTGCTCCCCTTCCGTTACGCGCGGTCCGCGACACGTTCGCCCAGCAGGCCCGACGGACGGAACACCAGCACGATGATCAGCACGACGAAGGCGAACACGTCCTGGTAGTTGCTGCCGAATACGCCGCCCGTGAGGTTGCCGATGTAGCCGGCCCCGAGCTGCTCGATCAGGCCGAGCAGCACGCCGCCGACCATCGCGCCGCCGAGGTTGCCGATCCCGCCGAGCACCGCGGCCGTGAACGCCTTCATGCCGGGGATGAAGCCCATGTAGAAGTGCACGTTGCCGTATTCGGACGCGATCATCACGCCGGCCAGCGCGGCGAGCGCGGAGCCGATCATGAACGTCGCGGAGATCACGAAGTTCGGGTTCACGCCCATCAGGCTCGCCGTATTCGGGCTTTCGGCGATCGCGCGCATCGCGGGCGCGCTCGACGATCTCGATTGCGCGGTCGACGGCCGACTGGCGGCCCGAGCGGCCGCGCGAACGGCTACTGGAGCGCGGGCCGGCCGCGCTGACCGACGACGAGCTGATCGCGCTGCTGCTCGGCACCGGCAAGCCCGGTCACGATGTGTTCGTCATCGCCCGCGAACTGATCGGTCAATACAAGTCGCTGCGCGGATTGCTCGAATCAGGCGCCGACGATTTCGAGGCGCACCCCGGCATCGGCCCCGCGCGCTCCGCGCGGCTGGTCGCGGTCACCGAGATCGCGCGGCGCATGCTGGAGGAGAAGGCCCGGGACGGCATGCAGATCGATTCGCCCGGCGCCGTCGAGGATTGCCTGCGAATGAAGATCGGCACGCTTCCGCACGAAGTGTTCGTCGCGGTCTACCTCGACGCTCGCAACCGCATGATCGACATGGAGGAAATCGCGCGCGGCTCGCTCACGCGCATGGCCGTCTACCCGCGCGAGATCGTGCGCCAGGCGATGAAACAGAATGCCGCGGCGCTAATCGTCGCGCACAATCATCCGTCGGGCGCGGTGCGGCCGAGCGCGGAAGACCGCCGCCTGACCCGCGTGCTGAAGGACGCGCTCGAGCTCGTCGACGTGCGGCTGCTCGATCACGTCGTGGTCGGCGTCAGCGATACTTTTTCGTTCGCACGGGCCGGTTGGCTGTGTCTGTCTTTTTTCCAACCAGTTCTAGCCATCGAAGGGCCTTGTCTGTAAGGGCTACGGCGTTCTGAGTGCAGCCATGGATCACGTGGCGCCGGCAAGGTCTACCTGTACACGACGAACCCCGACACCGCGCACGGCATCGCGATGGCATGGCGGGCCGTCGCCCGCACGTCCTTCGTCAGCGCGCCGATCGAGATGCGATCGACGCCCGTCTCCGCGGCCGAACCATGATCCGGCGATCGCATCGGCCACGTTGCGCGCGATCGCTTCGTCGAAGGCCGCACCGTATTGGGCGCGGACGGCATCGAACAGCGGGGATACGGCGTCGCTCATGCGGCCCCCACGTTCGCGAACAGGGGCTGGTCGCGCTGCAGATCGCCGCTCGCCTGCACGCGCTTCTTGTGTGCAGCCAGCACGGCCTTTTCACGGGCGAGCAACGCCTTGATGCGTGCCTTCAGCGCAGCGCGCTCCTCGGCGGACGGCTCGCTGCCTGTCCGCTCCCCCATGCTTCGCGGTCGGCCGGAGTGAGTGCTTCAGCACTTACGCCGGCCCCAAGCCTCATACCAATCGCGGCGGCGCCGATCCGTCAAAAACCGGCGACCCAAATGAAAAAACCCCGCCAACGCGGGGTTTGTGACGTCCTGAGATTCTAATCGATTTCGAATCAGGCGTAGCGACGCAGGCGTGTCGCGAATTCCTGCAGCGCCTTGATGCCACTTTGTTCTGCGCGATGGCACCAATCCTGCAATTGCGCGAGAAGCTGTTCGCGCGACGCGGTCGAACGATGCCCTGGCGGTACGCACGCTTCACGGCCTTGCCGTAGCGCGCCATCACTTCGTAGCGGTTCGACAGCACGGCCTGCAGCGTTTCCTGGTCGAGCACCGTCTTCGGCTTGTTCAGGCGCGGCGTGGGCGGATGCGGATGTACATCCAGCCGATGTCGAACTCGTACCACTTGTTCGACAGCTTCGCCGACGTCGCGAACGTGTGGTGGTTGTTGTGCAGTTCCTCGCCGCCGATCACGATGCCCCACGGGAACAGGTTCGTGCTCGCGTCGGCCGAATTGAAGTTGCGATAGCCCCAGAAGTGACCGAAGCCGTTCACGACGCCCGCGGCCCAGAACGGAATCCAGACCATCTGCACGGCCCACACGGTGAGGCCGAGCACGCCGAACAGCGCGACGTCGATCACCATCATCATGCTGATGCCGAGAATCGGGTACTTCGAGTAGACGTTGCGCTCGAGCCAGTCGTTCGGCGTGCCGTGGCTGAACTTGCGCATCGTCTCTTCGTTCTTCGCTTCCGCGCGATACAGCTCGGCGCCCTCGACAGCCCGAAACCGAGGCCGACGCCCAGCCGCGAACACGCCGAGCACCGTCACGTCGATGCCGACGAGCGACAAGCCGATCAGGATCGCCGCGAACCCAGCGGCCCGACCCGCACACGACCTTCAGGTTCGCATCGAGCGTGCTCGCCGACAGGCGATCCTCGAGCACCGAGCCGAGCCACATCGCGACCATCAGCGTCAACACCCCGCGCCGGAAATCACCGACAGCAGCGTGAGGTGCGCGGTCGCGACCCGGAACTGCACGCTGTCGAGCCAGCCGAGCACGTCGCGCTGGATGCCCAGCACCGTCATCACCATCCACGATCTTCTCGACGATCGACTGCCGGCGAGCCGCTTGATCTTCGCGTCGTGCTCGCTGTCGATCAGCACCGGGTTCACGTTCGACAGCCCGCTGGAGGCCTCGGAGATGTCGAACGCATAGAGACGCCCGGTCGAGCGCATCATCGCGCCGAGCGCGAGCGTCTTGCCGCCGGCGCCCGCGCAAAAATCGACGACCATCTCGCCGCGCCGCGGCGCGACCAGCGAGCACAGCAGCTGGCTGCCTTCGTCCTGCACCTCGATCGCGCCCTCCTCGAACAGCTTCAGGCGCGTCAGCGCAGGCTTGCCGACCACGCGCACGCCGAACGGCGCGAACGGCGTCGCGCCCGCGTCGATGCCGCTCACGCGCAGCGCCTCGATCACCTGGTCGCGGCTCGCCTTCTGCGCGTTGGCGCGCAGGTCGAGCGGCGCCGGGTAGTTCAGCGCGGCGGCGAGCTGCGCAAGCTCGTCGGCGTCGAAACGGGCCGACAGCGCCTGGTGAATCCAGTCGGGCAGGTTCGTGCGAATGCGCACCGGCAGGCTCGCCGGATCGATCTTCGACACGTGCTCGAGCCACGCGGACTCGGTGTCGGACAGGAACGGCTTCAGCGCATTGCGCCCCATCGTCTGCATCAGGCCGAGCAGCGTGAGGCGCCGCGCGGGCGTGCCCGTGCCGCTCTCGGCCAGATGCGAAAACTCCATCTCCGGCGCAGCACCGCGAACACGGCCTCGGCGATCACGCCGCGCTCGGCATGCCCGAGCTTCGGGTGCGCGCGGAAGAACCGGCTCGTCGTCGCGTCGGCGGGGCCGGCGAACTTCAGCACCTCGGCCAGCAAAGTCTCGGTCTGGCCGATCAGGAATCCGTGCAGCTTCATACGCCCTCACTCGTTTCGGTTTGCGGTTGATCCGCGAAAATCCAGCGCGCCTCTCCGGGCGCCACCACTGCACGGCCGTGCTCGAGGCGCAGGCGTCCGCACGCTCGCGCCATGCAGCGCGACGCCCGCATCCAGCGCCTGCTGATGCGTGTGGATGCCCTTGAAGCTCGGCAGCAGCGACGGATGGATGTTCAGCAGCCGGCCTTCGTATCGTCTGACGAATGCGGGCGTGAGGATGCGCATGAAGCCGGCGAGGATGACGAGATCGGGCGCGAAACCGTCGCCACCCCGTGCGACGCGGCAAAAGCCAGCCCGGCCGCATCGGGCCGGTTGGCGATCACGGCGGCAATCTCGGCCGGCCAGCGTTCCTGCGCGCACGCGCGGACGATGGCCTCCATGTTGCTGCCGCGACCGGAAATCAGGATCACGAGTTTTTTCATCCGCGAATTTTACCATTCGCCCTCGCGATTCCCGCCTTCTCGGCCGTCGGGCCGCCCGAACGTTTATAATCTTCTGCTTTGCGGCATCCCACCGCCCATCCCCCGACGCTGCATCCGCTATCGTGAAAGTCTTCCGCGGCCTGCCCAACGCCGAGAGCCGCGCCCCGTGCGCGCTGACGATCGGCAACTTCGACGGTGTCCATCGCGGCCACCAGGCCCTGCTCGCGCGCGTACGCGCGGCAGCGGACGCACGCGGCCTGCCCGTGTGCGTGATGACGTTCGAGCCGCACCCGCGCGAATTCTTCAACCCGGCCGGCGCGCCGCCGCGCATCGCGATGCTGCGCGACAAGCTGGAAGCGCTGCGCGACCACGGGGTCGACCGCGTCGTCGTCGAGCACTTCAACCACACCTTCGCGAGCCAGTCGCCGCAGGCGTTCGTCGAGCGCACGCTGGTGAACGGGTTGCACGCGCGCTGGATGATGGTCGGCGACGATTTCTGCTACGGCGCGAAGCGCGCGGGCACCTTCGACACGCTGAAGGCGGCCGGCGAACTGCACGGCTTCGAGGTCGAGCAGATGGGCGTATCATGAGCAACAAGAAAGCCGATTCGAAACCGCAGGCCAAGTATCCGGTCAACCTGCTCGACACGCCGTTCCCGATGCGCGGCGACCTGCCCAAGCGCGAGCCGCAGTGGGTCAAGGAGTGGGAAGAGCGCGGCATCTACGAGAAGATCCGCGCGGCCAGCAAGGGCCGGCCGAAGTTCATCCTGCACGACGGCCCGCCGTATGCGAACGGCGACATCCACCTCGGCCACGCGGTCAACAAGATCCTGAAGGACATCGTCGTAAATGGCCGGCTTCGACGCGCCGTACGTGCCGGGCTGGGATTGCCACGGCATGCCGATCGAGATCCAGATCGAGAAGCAGTTCGGCAAGTCGCTGCCGGCGGCCGAAGTGATGAGCAAGGCGCGCGCGTACGCGACCGAGCAGATCGAGAAGCAGAAGGTCGGCTTCAAGCGCCTGGGCGTGCTCGGCGACTGGGCCAACCCGTACAAGACGATGAACTTCGTGAACGAGGCGGAAGCGTGGCAATCGCTCGACCCGCGCGAGCTGATCGGCGACGACGCGAACCTGTACGAGAAGAACCGCGACACGCTCGACGTGTGGTTCGACTCGGGCACGACGCACTGGCACGTGCTGCGCGGCTCGCACAAGGATCAGCTGCAGTTCCCGGCCGACCTGTACCTCGAGGGCTCGGACCAGCACCGCGGCTGGTTCCACTCGTCGCTGCTGACCGCATCGATGATCGATGGCCGCGCGCCGTACAAGGGCCTG
This sequence comes from Burkholderia sp. APQ4-4ca, assembly GCF_057837105.1. Lineage (NCBI taxonomy): Bacteria > Pseudomonadati > Pseudomonadota > Betaproteobacteria > Burkholderiales > Burkholderiaceae > Burkholderia > Burkholderia sp. APQ4-4ca. The sequence continues at coordinate 39,001 of NZ_JBYQCG010000224.1, forward strand.
CTCACGCACGGCTTCACGGTCGACGGCGAAGGCCGCAAGATGCATGAAGTCGCGAACCGTCTCGGCGCGGAAATCATCCGCCTGTGGATCGCATCGACCGACTACTCGGGCGAGCTCGCGATCTCCGAGGAAATCCTGAAGCGCGTGACCGAAGGCTATCGCCGCATCCGCAACACGCTGCGCTTCCTGCTCGCGAACCTGTCGGATTTCGATTTCGCGCAGCACGCGGTGCCGGTCGACGAATGGCTCGAGATCGACCGCTATGCGGTCGCGTTCTCGCAGCAACTGCAAACCGAACTGCTCGGCCACTACGAGGTACTGCTCGGAAGACCTCGGCGGCTTCTACCTCGACGTGCTGAAGGATCGCCTGTACACGAGCGCCGCCGATTCGCGCGCGCGCCGCTCCGCGCAAACCGCGCTGTATCACCTCACGCACGGCCTGCTGCGCGTGCTCGCGCCGTTCCTGTCGTTCACGGCGGAAGAAGCGTGGAAGGTGTTCCAGCCGGCGAGCGACACGATCTTCACGGACGAAACCGGCCAGCGGCGCGCTCGCGCCCTGGCTCGGCATTTCGCTGATCGTGATCCTGTTCGATCAGCTGTCGAAGATCGCGATCCTCAAGACGTTCGCGTATGGCGCGCAGCATGCGCTGACGTCGTTCTTCAACCTCGTGCTGGTGTACAACCGCGGCGCCGCGTTCGGCTTCCTGTCGACCGCGAGCGGCTGGCAGCGCTGGGCGTTCACCGCGCTCGGCATCGGCGCGACGCTCGTGATCTGCTTCCTGCTGAAGCGCCACGGCCATCAGCGGCTGTTCAGCGTGTCGCTCGCGCTGATCCTGGGCGGCGCGCTCGGCAACGTGATCGACCGGCTCGTCTACGGCCACGTGATCGACTTCCTCGATTTCCACGTCGGCGCGTGGCACTTCCCGGCGTTCAACCGGTCGCCGACGCGGACCGCCGGCCGAGCACAAGATGAAGAAGACGGCAACGAAGTCGTGCTGTTCGAGGCCGCCGGCCTCACGCGCCTGCCGCGCGCGCCCAAGGAAGAACTCGCGCACACGCTCGTGGCCGAAATCGCGAGCAGCGCGACTACCTGCCCGCCTACGCGACGACCGGTAGCGCCGGCCTCGACCTGCGCGCATGCCTCGACGCACCGGTTACGCTGCAGCCCGGCGCAACGACGCTGGTGCCGACGGGCCTCTCTCGACGTGGAACCGCGGCCAGACAGAGTTCGTGCTGAATCCGTTCGAACGCCTCGCGCAGCTCGTGATCGTGCCGGTCGTGCAGGCTCAACATCGCCTTTCCTTTTCACGCGCCGTCGCTTGCGGGCCGGTTGGACGATCCTCGCATAGACGGCCATCGCGACCAGCACGCCGAACAACACGGCCCCGTCGCGCCGATCTTCATGATCCAGAACGCGAGCGTGATTTCGGGAAGTTTGTTCATTCGAAGCCCTTTTTGCAGGAAACGGCGACGGTGCGGACCGGCGCGCGTTGCAGACTGGATCGAATGTAGTCGCCGCCCGCTTAACGGAACCGTAGCGACCGAAGAACGGCGCGGTCAGCGCGCGTGCTGGTGCCGGTATGAGTGCGTAGGCGAGCGTCAGCAGCACGACGAACACGACGCCGACCACCATCGTCATCCGGAACTCGCGCGTGAAAGCGGTCGTCAGCAGGATCGCCGCGACGAGCCCCGCGCCGAGCAGGCTGCCGAACGGGTGCCCCCACATCCGGAACGCGAGCGCGGGGCCGCGATACCGCGAACGGAACCGCAGGTGCGTGACGAAGATCATCAGCCACGTGAACAGCGCGCCGAACATCGCGATCGCCATCGATCACCCAGTACCAGCCGATCGCGCTGATGCACGAGAAACCCCGCGAGCGGGCCGACGTAGTGCTCGGCATAGGCGCCGAACGAGCCGGCCGTGGGGTGCGCGACGGTCATTTCCGCGAGCACGCCCATCAGCAGCAGCGCGATCAGCGCACCGATCGCATACGAAACCAGCACGCTCGGGCCGGCGAGCCCGATCGCGAAACCGCTGCCGAGGAACAGCCCCGTGCCGATCGCGCCGCCGATCGCGATCATCGCCATCTGCCCCGACGTCAGCGCGTGGCGCAACCCTTGTTCGCGCGCGACGATATCGTCGAACGACCGTTGTTGTTCTGTCACTGCGTTACCACTCCCCTGCACCACCATCGCGCCGCCGGCGCCGAATAAAACGAAACGGCGCGGAGAACTTCCCGCGCCGTTCGCATCTTTCGTCGACGTCGACCGTCACGTGGCCGCCGTTCAGCAGCTTGCCGAACAGCAGCTCGTCGGCCAGCGCACGGCGGATCGTGTCCTGGATCAGCCGCTGCATCGGGCGCGCGCCCATCAGCGGGTCGAAGCCGTGCTTCGCGAGATGCGTCAGCGTGCCGTGGTCCATCACCTGCAGCAGCACGTTGAAGATATCCGGATGCGCCTTCTCGATTTCGTCGAGCAGCAGCACGCAATGCGGCTTCTTCGTGACGGCTTCGGTCAACAGGCCACCCTGGTCGAACCCGACGTAGCCCGGCAGCGTACTTGCCGACGCCCGTCGGGCCGGAGAACAGGAACGCACCGATCGGCTTGTCCATCTTGCCGAGGCCCGCGCGCGCCATCTTGATCGAGGCCGCGAGCGCGTCGATCGCCGGATCCTGGCCGAACACGACGCTCTTGAGGTCTCGGTCCAGCGTCTGCAGCTTGCTGCGATCGTCCTGCGACACGCTTTGCGCCGGCACGCGCGCGATCTTCGAGATGATTTCCTCGATCTCGCCCTTGCCGATCGTCTTCTTCTGCTTCGACTTCGGCAGGATGCGCTGCGCGGCGCCCGCCTCGTCGATCACGTCGATCGCCTTGTCCGGCACCGCTGTTGTCTCCATCGGCGTGAAGTCGTCGTTCAGCAGCACCACCTTGTACATCGAAGGCGGCTTGAGCTTCTGCTGCTTGCGTTCCAGGACGGTACTGTCCTGCGATAATCGCCATACACCCATTCTAAACAACTCGGACAGGCCCGCAATCCTGCCATTACCCGACCGACCGGCCGGCGCCCTCCCCGGTATCCCGGAACACACGACCGCCTTCGCGCCATACGAAAGCCGGCTGCGGTGCCGGCTTTCACGCATGGCGCGGAACACGAACCGTCTGGGGGATTCGCACCGGAACGTCGTGTCCGCATCCAGTATCCCACAAGCCGGGACGACTCGAACGCGTGTCACTCGAGCCTGGTATATGAGCCGATTATGCGGCTTTTCAAGCCCGCGCGCTTGGCCGCATGCTGCGAAGCAAAGCCGGAAAAACCCTGAAAATGGGTTCTTTACAACGACCCTCTAAACGTCTAAAAATTCCACTTGACACTCCAATAAAGAGCGCCAACAATCAAGCTGGCACTTTTTTCAATTTGCCGATTGGCGAAACGAAAGAGGCCGAGGTGAGCTTGTGAGGGTGGAACGGGTGATCCATGTCTGTCGTATTGCGGATCTCCCAGCGCTCGACGTCGCCGCGGCGGCTCGTCAGGGTCGCGCGGTGCGGCGCGTAAGTGTCGCCGTTGATCGTGAAGCGCATGCCCGCCGGGCGGCCGTGCGCGCCGCCCTTCATCATCGCGTTCGCCCAGCGGCGGCACCGCGCGCAGCGTGGCAGGCAGCGCGCGGGCCTCGGCGGGCGCGAATGCCACATCGGCCAGCGCCAGCGCCGGATCGGGCGGCAGGCTGCCGTGGCCGTCGTCGTGCGACATCGCCATCTTGCGACGGTCGTACTCGGCTGCCTGCAGCACCGCGCGTGACGCACGGTCGCCGGCGCGCACCAGCAGTTCCGCGCGCTCGCCCGGCGCAATCAGCAGCGACGTCACGCGCCGCGGCGTGTCGAACAAGCCGCCGTCGGTGCCTGCATGCTCGAACGCGCGACCGTCGTCGAACGCGATGCGCAGATAGCGTGCGCTGCACGCGTTCCACACCCGCCAGCGCTCGTCGCCGGCGATGTCGATACGCGGCCGGCGCGCGCCGTTGACGAGCACGAATTGACCTTCCCGACCGTTCATCCAGTCCCATGTCGCGCGCACGACGAGCGGGCCGGCCAGCCCGCAACGGCGCGTTCTCGTGCCCGGAAGTCGCGGCCGATCGCATCTCCCGCGGCGACTGCGGAACTACAGCGGCACGATCGACAGCATCTTCGCGCTGGTGCCCAGTTCCATGATCGGGAACAGGTCGGTCAGGTAGTCGCGCAGCACGTTGCCCGTGACCGAGATCGTGTCCTTGCCCGCACGGATGCGCTCGAGCGAGAAGCGGGTCGCATCTTGCGGCGTCATGATGCGGATGTCGAGGCCGTTCGTGTCGTGATCCTTCAGGTAGCGCTCGACCTTCGCGATGATCTGCGCATCGTGCGCGCGCGCCGGATCGAGCCAGAACACGGCCGGCGCGCCGGTCGCGCGGGCGCGGTTGACCGCGAGCTTGACCCAGTCCTGCACCGGTGCGTCCTTCGTCTGGCACATGCGCCAGATGTCGCCTGCCTCGACCGCGTGCTCGAGCAGCACGTTGCCGGCTTCGTCGGTGACGCGCACGACGCCGTCCGCCGGAATCTGGAACGTCTTGTCATGCGAACCGTATTCCTCGGCCGCCTGCGCCATCAGGCCGACGTTCGGCACGCTGCCCATCGTGACCGGATCGAACGCGCCGTGCTGCTTGCAATCCTCGATCACGGCCTGGTACACACCCGCGTAGCAGCGGTCCGGAATCACGGCCTTCGCGTCGTACAGCTGGCGTCCGGGCCCCACATGCCGCCCGAATCGCGGATCATCGCCGGCATCGATGCGTCGACGATCACGTCGCTCGGCACGTGCAGGTTCGTGATGCCCTTGTCCGAGTTGACCATCGCGAGACGCGGGCGCACCGCGTACTCGGCCTTGACGTCGGCTTCGATCGCTTCACGCGTGTCGGCCGGCAGATCCTTCAGGCGCGCGTACAGGTCGCCGATCCCGTTGTTCGGGTTGAAGCCGACCTTCGCCAGCACGTCCGCGTGCTTCGCGAGCGCGTCGCGGTAGAACACCGACACGAAGTGACCGAACAGGATCGGGTCCGAGACCTTCATCATGGTCGCCTTCAGGTGCACCGAGAACAGCACGTCCTGCGCCTTCGCGTCGGCGATCTGCGCCTCGATGAAGCTGCGCAGCGCGTTGCGGCTCATCACCGACGCGTCGATCACTTCACCGGCCTTCACGGCCGTCTTTTCCTTCAGCACCTTCTTCGCGCCGTCGGTGGTCGTCAGTTCGATCTTCACGCTGCCGGCATCGGCGATCAGCGCCGACTTCTCGCTGCCGTAGAAGTCGCCTTCGGTCATGTGCGCGACGTGCGCCTTCGACGTGGCCTTCCACGCGCCCATCTTGTGCGGATGCTTGCGTGCGTAGTTCTTGCTTGACCGACGGATCGGATAGGCCGGCAGCGCGTAGCCCTGCGCCTGCAGTTCGGCGATCGCGGCCTTCAGCTGCGGCACCGATGCGCTGATGTTCGGCAGCTTGATGATGTTCGCCTCCGGCTTCAGCGTGAGCTGGCCCAGCTCGGCCAGATCGTCGGAACCCTTCCAGGGTCTGCGAATGCCGCAATGATGCGGCCGGCGAGCGAGATGTCGCGCGTTTCGACGGCGACGCCGGACGAACGCGTGAAGGCCTTGACGATCGGCAGCAGCGAATAGGTCGCGAGCGCCGGCGCTTCGTCGGTGAGGGTGTAGATGATCTTGGGCGAAGTGGACATGGTGGTCAAAGCATTGCTACGTGATGATGGGACTGAGGAGCGCCGGCGATAACCGGCGGGGAGCGACCGGGTCGATCGCGAAAGGGGTGCGCCGGCTCAGCCGGGCGGTGGTGTTGCGAGGGCCGTCATGTTCTACCTTGCAGGGCATGCGGCCGCCTCGCGGCGCCGCGGCCCGCATGCCGGGCCACCCTGCCAACAAACCTGCCATCCATGAAACGCTCCGGCGCCGGCAGTCAGCGCCGGGGCAGCCGGCAACCTGCCGGCCCACCCCGGAAGGGGTCTTACATGTTCTCGATCAGCACTTCGCCGAAGCCGGAGCACGACACCTGCGTCGCACCTTCCATCAGCCGCGCGAAATCGTACGTGACGCGCTTCTGCAGAATCGACTTCTCCATCGCGGCGATGATCGTGTCGGCTGCTTCCGTCCAGCCGAGGTGGCGCAGCATCATTTCCGCCGACAGGATCTCGGAACCCGGGTTCACGTAATCCTTGCCCGCGTACTTCGGCGCCGTGCCGTGCGTCGCCTCGAACATCGCGACCGAATCCGACAGGTTCGCGCCCGGCGCGATCCCGATGCCGCCGACCTGCGCGGCCAGCGCGTCGGAGATGTAGTCGCCGTTCAGGTTCAGCGTCGCGATCACGTCGTATTCGGCCGGGCGCAGCAGGATCTGCTGCAGGAAAGCATCGGCGATCGAATCCTTGATCACGATCTCGTTGCCCGTCTTCGGGTTCTTCACGCGCATCCACGGGCCGCCGTCGATCAGCTCGCCGCCGAATTCCTTCTGCGCGAGCGCGTAGCCGGCGTCACGGAACAGGCCTTCCGTGAACTTCATGATGTTGCCCTTGTGCACCAGCGTGACCGACTTGCGATCGTTGTCGATCGCATACTGGATCGCCTTGCGCACGAGGCGCTCGGTGCCTTCGGTCGACACGGGCTTCACGCCGATCCCCGAGGTTTCCGGGAAGCGGATCTTCTTCACGCCCATCTCGTCCTGCAGGAATTTGATCACCTTCTTCGCCTGCTCGGAGCCCGCAGCCCATTGAAGTAGGCACACGTAGAGATCAAGCTCCTGGCGCAGCGCGACGTTCAGCGAACGGATGCCGCCGCCGACCGGGGTCGGCCCCGGGCGCGGCATGGCCACCCCGTGACGACAACAGCGAGCCGCTATTCTAGCGCCCCAACCGGGCACTTCGGCGCGAACCGCGGCTGGCGCGCATCGCGTACCATGCGGGTCTCGTTTTCAAGACAGGAGCCATGCCGTGTCATTCTCCCTGCGCTCGTCGCTCGGCCGCCTTGCGCGCGCCGCCGTGTTTCCCGCCGCCCTCGCCGTCCTCGCGCTTCGAATATCGGGATCAGCGCTCACATCGATGCCGGCAAGACCACGACGACCACTGTTTACACCGAAGATCGGTGAGCACGACGCGCGGCCCGATGGACTGGATGGAGCAGGAGCAGGAACGCGGCATCACGATCACGTCGGCGGCCATCCGGAACACCGGATCAACATCATCGACACGCCCGGGCACGTCGACTTCACGATCGAAGTCGAGCGCTCGATGCGCGTGCTCGACGGCGCGTGCATGGTCTACGACTCGGTCGGCGGCGTGCAGCCGCAATCGGAAACCGTGTGGCGCCAGGCGAACAAGTACAAGGTGCCGCGCATCGCGTTCGTCAACAAGATGGACCGGATCGGCGCCGACTTCTTCCGCGTGCAGAAGCAGATCGGCGAGCGCCTGAAAGGCGTCGCCGTGCCGATCCAGATTCCGATCGGCGCGGAAGATCATTTCCAGGGCGTCGTCGATCTGGTGAAGATGAAGGCGATCGTGTGGGACGACGAAAGCCAGGGCGTGAAGTTCACGTACGAGGACATCCCCGCGAACCTCGTCGAGCTCGCGCACGAATGGCGCGAGAAGATGGTCGAGGCCGCCGCGGAAGCGAGCGAGGAACTGCTCGAGAAGTATCTGCACGACCATGAATCGCTGACCGAGGACGAGATCAAGGCCGCGCTGCGCCAGCGCACGATCGCCAACGAGATCGTGCCGATGCTGTGCGGCAGCGCGTTCAAGAACAAGGGCGTGCAGGCGATGCTCGACGCGGTGATCGACTACCTGCCGTCGCCGGTCGACGTGCCCGCGATCCTCGGCCACGACTTCGCCGATCCGGACAAGCCGGCGGAACGTCATCCGAGCGACGACGAGCCGTTCTCGTCGCTCGCGTTCAAGATCATGACCGACCCGTTCGTCGGCCAGCTGATCTTCTTCCGCGTGTATTCGGGCGTCGTCGAGTCGGGCGACACGGTGCTCAACGCGACGAAGGACAAGAAGGAGCGGCTCGGCCGGATCCTGCAGATGCACGCGAACGAGCGCAAGGAAATCAAGGAAGTACGCGCGGGCGACATCGCGGCGGCGGTCGGCCTGAAGGAAGCGACGACCGGCGACACGCTGTGCGACCCGGCCAAGCCGATCATCCTCGAGAAGATGGAATTCCCGGAGCCGGTGATCTCGCAGGCCGTCGAGCCGAAGACGAAGGCCGACCAGGAAAAGATGGGTCTCGCGCTGAACCGTCTCGATCCGCCGCGCAGGCGAGCCAGGGGCTGCCGGTCTATACGGTCATGCTGTTTCGGGCCCCGTGCGCGACACGCTCGATGCGCTCGGCGAACGCTTCGGCTCGATCGGCTACGGGATCGTCGCGCTGTTCCTCGTCTGCTGGATTGCGTCGATCCTGTTTCATCGCTGGCAACGCGCGGCCGACGCGCCGGCACGCTGAACGACGCCCCCGGTCAGCGCCCGCCTTTCACGACGGGCCCGAGGCCGATGGCACGAATCTCGCAGAGTGAGATTCGCACGGCGGGCCCGCGTGCCGATCCGCGTTCACGGCTGACGTCCAGCGTCGGCCCGAAGGCGATCGGCCGACGATAGGACAACGAATCTTTTACGCCCCCCTGCACCACACGTAAATCGTCGCGCGGCTACGAGGCATCGCGCGCATGGGGAGGCCATGATGCATAAAACGAAACAACCGTTCCGCGCGGCGGGACGGCGCCCTCGTGCAACCTTGCTGGCCGTGGCCGCGTTCGCGTGCTGCTGCTCGTATGCCGTCGCACAGAACACGACGCCTGACGCCGCGCCCGGCGCGAATGCCAGCGCGGACACCATCATGACGCTGGTCGAGAACGCATCGCCGTGCGCCGCCAATCCGGCCGCGTGCGCGGTAGACGTTTACGCCGGCGGGGGCGTCGGTAATGGCGGCGCCGGTGCGGGCGGCAGCGGGAACGGCGGCGGCACCGGGAATGGGAGCGGGAGCGGCGGCAACAACGGGAACGGCGCCGTCGGACCTGCCGGTGTCGGCGGAACGACAGGCGGAACAACAGGCAGTACGAACGGCACCGGCCGCGGAGGCAATGCATCCGGCAACGGTGGCTCTGGGGGTGGTACTTCAGGGGGTGGTCCCGAAGCCCGGCTGCGCGAGCACCCATGCCAGTGCGACGCGCATCACCGACACGCCGCGCAGCCGCGCGATTTCGTCGAGCGGCGAGCGCTTCGGCAGCCGCCCGTGATCGACCGGGCTGTACGCCATCGCCGGGATCCGACGATCGGCCAGCCACGCATGTCGGCCGTATCGAAATTGCTCACGCCCCAGTGCCGGATCTTGCCCGCACGCTGCAACGCATCGAAACCCTCGACCGTTTCCGCGAGCGGCACCGAACCGCGCCAGTGCAGCAGGTACAGGTCGAGGCGATCGGTACGCAGGCGCTTGCGGCCGAGCTTGGTCTTGTGCACGAGCAGCAGCAGGCCGCCCATCACGATGAACGCGACCGCGATGATCACGATTTCGGTGACCGAGATCACGGCGCCGGGCGTCGTGTCGGTGGCCTTGATCACGTTGATCGGATCGGTCGGCAGCAATTGCGGGAACGGCAGCGGGTTGCGCGACCAGATGATCATCGCAGCCGTCTGCAGCAGGATCGACACACCGATCGCGGTGATCAGCGGCGCAAGGCGCGGCGCGCGGCG
>NZ_JBYQCG010000224.1:48790-117144 GCF_057837105.1 Burkholderia sp. APQ4-4ca
GAGGCGATCGGTACGCAGGCGCTTGAGGCTCGCGTCGCACGCTGCGACGACACCGCGCCGGCTCGCATGGTGCGGATAGACCTTGCTGACGAGGAACACGTCGTCGCGCAGGCCCGCAAGCGCATCGCCGACCAGTTCCTCGGTCGCGCCGTCGCCGTACATCTCGGCGGTATCGACCAGCGTCATCCCGAGTTCGATGCCCTCGCGCAGCGCGGCGATCTCGTCCGCGCGCCGCGCCGGCCGCTCGCCCATTTCCCAGGTGCCCAGGCCCAGCTTCGGAATCGTCTCGCCGTTCGGCAAAACGACCGTGGCGATCGTGTCTGTCATGCGTTTCCTCGTTGCGGATTCGTGGCCGCACGCCGCGGCCGAAGCATCGGATACGACGCATCAGTGTAGTCAATCGGTGCGCCCCCGGCCTATGACGCGGCAAAAACCGGCTATAACGGCGCGGCATGATGACTTAGAATGGCCGCAACCTGATCGATACCCATTGTATGAAGGCACCCACGGACGACCGCTGGCAGGACCTGCGCCCCGACCCCGACAACGATACGCCGCTCTACCTGCAGCTCGCCCGCAAGCTCGGCGATGCGATCCACGACAACCGCTGGACGGCCGGCGAAGCGCTGCCGTCCGAGCGTGTGTTGTCCGAAGCGCTCGGCGTGTCGCGCATCACCGCGCGCAAGGCGATCGCGCTGCTCGTCGAGCAAGGCCTGATCCGCCGCACGCAGGGCGCCGGCAACTTCATCCAGCCGCGCTACGAAGATCCGCTGTCGCGGCTGTCGAGCTTCAGTGAAATGCTCGAGCGCCGCGGCTTCAAGCCGAGCTCGCAGTGGCTCGCGCGCGAAATTCAGCCGGCCAACCGCGACGAAGTGATCCAGCTCGGGCTGTCGCCGGCCGCCTCGGTTACACGCCTGAAACGCCTGCGCCTCGCCGACGGCATCGTGATGGCCGTCGAGAACTCGACGTTCCCCGCGACGCTGATTCCCGATCCGCAGGCCATCGTCGGCTCGCTGTACAGCTATCTCGAAGCGCGCGGCACGCCTATCGTGCGGGCGCTGCAGCATTTCCGCGCGGTCAACGCGACCGACGAGATCGCCGAGCAGATGGGCATCGCCCCGCACGACGCGCTGCTGCTGATCACGCGGATCGGCTATACGTCCGACCAGCGCGCGATCGAACTGACCGATACCTACTGCCGCAACGACTACTACGATTTCGTCGTCGAACTGCGCAAGTAACGCGACGCGCGTCGCCGGCGCTCAAAGCCAGCGCGCGTCGTCGCTGCCGAGCGGCACGGGCGGCCGCGCGAACGACGGCGGCGTCGCCGACAACCGCTCGGCCGGCCGCACGGTGTCGAGCACGCCGAACGGCGATTCGACGCGGTCGATCCGGTCGCGCACGTCGGCCAACGCGAGATCGGGCGCATGCAACCCGTCCGGCACGGCGCCGAACGACTGCAGCCAGCGCCCCGTCTGCGCGAGCGACATCCGCACGTGCCAGCTTCCCCCTTCGCGTGCCCGCCGGGCGAGCGCGATCATCGCGCCGAACGCCGCGAGATACCCCGTTGCATGATCGAGCGCCTGGCACGGCAGATGGCGCGGCCCGCTCGCCTGCGCGGCCTGCTGCTCCTGCCATGCGATCCCGCTCGCCGACTGCACGAGGCTGTCGAACCCGCGCCGCTTCGCCCACGGCCCGGCGTGCCCGTACGCCGACACCGACACGCAGACGATGCCGGGCCGCCGTTCGGCCAATGCCTGCGGCGCGAAACCGCGCGCCGCGAGCGCGCCCGGCCGGTACGACTGCAGAAACACGTCCGCCTCGCGCGCCAGTGCGTGCAGCGTATCGACGCCTGCCGCGTCGCGCAGGTCGATCCACGTCGAGCGCTTGCCGCGCCCGTTGTCGATCACGAGCGGCGCGATGTTCGGCAGGTGCGGGCCGTTGACGAGCAGCGTCTGCGCGCCGTGCGACGCCAGCGTGCGGCCCGCGACCGGCCCCGCGATGATGCGCGTCAGATCGAGCACGCGCACGCCGGCCAGCGGCTGGCCGGCTTCGCCGCGGCCGATCGGCTCGGCCGGCGCGTCGCCGATCCGCTCGATCTCGAACAGCGGCAGCGACGCGATCGCGCGCGCCTGCTCGTGCGCCGCCCATTCGTCAGGGGTTCTGATCAATGCCGCGCACAGGCCGGCGTCGGCCAGCGCGGTATCGAGCGCCGCGCCGTCCCAGGTGCGGATTGCCGCGGCGACGTCGGCGGGCTGCGGGCCGCAGCCGAGCACATCGAGAATGCCATGCAGGTGATGCGGGAAATTCGCGTGCAGTTGAATCCAGCGACCGTCGCGCGTCTCGAAGAAGCCGGTCACCGGATGGCGCAACTCCGGCGGCGGGCCGTCGTCCACGCGCAGGTAGCGTTCGCTGCGGAACGCCACGAGCGCGTCGCGCACCGACACGTCGACCGATTGCGCGACGCCCGTTCGCAGCCGATGGCATTCGGCAGCCGCGAGCCCGGCCGCGGCGATCGTCGCGGCGGCGAGCGTGCCGACATGGAACGTCGATGGCAGCGTCGGGTCCTGCCCGGTCAGGGTCGTGCGGGCCAGCGCGTCGCGCTCGCCGTGCGCGAGCTGCCAAAGGTGGGTCAATGCGGATTCGGGTGTCATGGTGAGGAAGATGCCGTGGAGGAGACGGAATCGAGTCTAGAATTCGCGACAGGCACGATCAATCTTGATTGCGCGAATCAATACATAACGAATAGTTGTAGCGAGCCCGCGCTTCATGCGCGGCGACAGGAGCCATCGGCATGACATCCGTCAGTGCGCAGGAAGCCGCCGGCATGCTCGGCGTCAGCGTGAGCACCCTCTACGCGTACGTGAGCCGCGGCCTGCTGCGCTCGCTGCCCGACGGCGCGACCAAGCGCCGCCGCTACGACGCCAACGAGGTGCGCCTGCTCGCGCGCCGCCGTGCCGATGCGAAGCGCGCGGGCGGCGTCGCCGAGCGTTCGCTCGACTGGGGCGTGCCGGTCCTGGAATCGCGGATCACGCAGATCGCCGACGGCTGCCTGCGCTACCGCGGCGTCGATGCGCTCGCACTGGCCGACGCAGCGACGCTCGAAGAAACGGCCGCGCGGCTGTGGGACTGTCCGCCCGCGCGGCTGGCCGCCGCGTCGCTCGCTGCGAGCGGTTTCGACGCGGCGCAGTGGGACGACTGGGCGCGTCGCTGGGCGCATCTCGCGCCGCTCGAACGCACGCTGGTGCTGCTGCCGGCCGCGGCCGCATCCCTGCCGCGCCTGTGGGCGCAAGGGCGCGATGCGCAGCTCGATTCGGCGGCGCTGCTGCTGCGCGTCGCGGCGGCCGCGCTCGCCGGCATCGCGCCGGGCGACGCGCCCGTGCACCGCCAGCTCGCGGCCGCGTGGCGCGTGCGACGGCGCGACGAAGCCGACCTGTTGCGGCGTGCGCTCGTGTTGTGCGCCGATCACGAACTGAATCCGTCGACGTTCGCGGTGCGCTGCATCGCATCGACCGGCACCCATCTGTTCGGCGCGATCTCGGGCGGGCTCGCGGCGCTGTCGGGGCCGCGCCACGGCGGCGAAACGTTCCGCGCGGGCACGCTGCTCGACGAAGCGGCCCGCGCCGCCGATCTCGATCGCTACCTCGCGCTGCGGCTGGCGCACGACGAACGCGCGGACGGCGGCCGCACGACCCTGTCCGGCTTCGCGCATCCGCTGTACCCCGACGGCGACCCGCGCGCACGGGCGCTGCTCGATGCGCTGCATGCGACGGCGCCCGACCGGCCGGCGCTGCGCACGGCGCGCGCGCTCGCCGCACGCGTCGAAGCGGCGACGAGCCTGCGGCCCGCGATCGACTTCGCGCTCGCCGCGCTGGAGCGCACGCTCGCGCTGCCCGACGGCGCGGCGTTCACGCTGTTCGCGGCCGGCCGCACGGCCGGCTGGATCGCGCATGCGCTCGAACAGTACGCGGACGGGAAGCTGATCCGGCCGCGGGCACGCTACGTCGGCAGCGACGCGGCCGCGTGACGCCGGCCGTCGCGCCGCGCGGCGATTAGGCGCCACCACGCGGGCGCGGTGCGCACGGCCGACACCGCCAGCGGCCCGAACGCGAACGTCGCGCCGCGCGGCCCGGCGCTGACCCACGCGCGCATGCCGGGCAGCAAGGTCAGCGACGCACCGGCACCCAGCCAGTGATCGTCGGGCCGGCCCTCGACGGTCACCCACACGTCGCCTTGCGCCACTTCGAGCAACGTGTGATCGACGATCCGCCACCGTCCGGCCGGCTCGTCGCCGTCCATGACGTAAAGTCGCAGTTCGCGCATCGCAGCCTCCTGGTCGCACCGGTTCGATGACACCAGTATTTCGGAGAGCGGCGGCACCCGGACAGATACGGCCGCGAACAGTTCCGGCTGAACTGTACTGGCCGTCCGACGGGGACGGGCACCCGGCCGCGGTTCGCGCCGGGCCGGATCCCGCCGGGCCGCACGACATACCGCCCCGAACCTGCACGGCGCGGCGGCTTTCCCTACAATGTCGGCTGTCCCGCGCCACCGCCCCTGCCCTCATGTTCCAACGCCCGCCCGCCGCCGCTCCCGGCGAAAAGAACCTCACCGTGATGCTCTGGCTCGTTGCGACGGGCTTCTTCATGCAGACGCTCGACGCGACGATCGTCAACACGGCGCTGCCGTCGATGGCCGCGAGCCTCGGCGAATCGCCGCTGCGGATGCAATCGGTCGTGATCGCGTACTCGCTGACGATGGCGGTGATGATCCCCGTGTCGGGCTGGCTCGCCGATACGTTCGGCACGCGGCGCGTGTTCTTCAGCGCGATCCTGGTGTTCTCGCTCGGCTCGCTGCTGTGCGCGAACGCGCATACGCTGACGCAGCTCGTCGCGTTCCGCGTCGTGCAGGGCGTCGGCGGCGCGATGCTGCTGCCGGTCGGACGGCTCGCGGTGCTGCGCACGTTCCCGGCCGAGCGCTACCTGGCCGCGCTGTCGTTCGTCGCGATTCCCGGCCTGATCGGCCCGCTGATCGGGCCGACGCTCGGCGGCTGGCTCGTGAAGATCGCGTCGTGGCACTGGATCTTCCTGATCAACGTGCCGGTCGGCGTGGCGGGCTGCGTCGCGACCTTCTATTCGATGCCCGATTCGCGCAACCCGGCCGCCGGCCGCTTCGACCTGAAAGGCTATCTGCTGCTGACGATCGGCATGGTCGCGATCTCGCTGTCGCTCGACGGGCTCGCCGATCTCGGCATGCAGCACGCGGCCGTGCTGGTGCTGCTGATCCTGAGCCTCGCGTGCTTCGTCGCATACGGGCTGTACGCGGTGCGCGCGCCGCAGCCGATCTTCTCGCTCGAGCTGTTCAAGATCCACACGTTCAGCGTCGGGCTGCTCGGCAACCTGTTCGCGCGGATCGGCAGCGGCGCGATGCCGTACCTGATCCCGCTGCTGCTGCAGGTGAGCCTCGGCTACTCGGCGTTCGAGGCCGGGCTGATGATGCTGCCGGTCGCGGCGGCCGGCATGTTCTCGAAGCGGATCATCACGCACCTGATCACGCAGCACGGCTACCGCAAGGTGCTGCTCGCGAATACGATCATGGTCGGCGTGATGATGGCGAGCTTCGCGCTGATGCGCGACACGGTGCCGGTGTGGGTGAAGGTCGTGCATCTCGCGCTGTTCGGCGGCTTCAACTCGATGCAGTTCACCGCGATGAACACGCTGACGCTGAAGGATCTCGGCACCGGCGGCGCGAGCAGCGGCAACAGCCTGTTCTCGCTCGTGCAGATGCTGTCGATGAGCCTCGGCGTCACGGTCGCCGGCGCGCTGCTCGCGACGTTCACCGGCATGCTGCGCACCGTGACGCCGAGCAACACGCTGCCTGCATTCCACGCGACGTTCATCTGCGTGGGCATCATCACCGCCGCGTCCGCGTGGATCTTCGCGCAGCTCGCGCCCGAGATCCGCAGCACCGCGCGCAAGACCGACCCGTCCGAACGCGCGTGACGCGCAGGGTGCGCCGAATCGGGCCGGAACGCACCATCGCGGTGCAACGCGGCCCGGCACGCGTGCGCGTATCGGCCGCGACGGGCGGCCGCACGCGGCGCCCTGCCGTGCATGCTTCTTGCTCGCCTATTCTGTAGGTAAACTGGGCAGTCTTCCTTCGGCCGACATCATGAGCATGATCGAAATCGATCCCCCCGGCTTTCAGCCGCCCCGCCCGGTCGCCGGCGACGACGGCAACCGGCGCACCGTGCTGTACGGCGGCTACACCGTGTTCAGCGTGTTCCAGCCCGTGTTCTCGGTGTCGCACCGGCGCGCGATCGGCTATCACGCGTCGCTGCGCGCGCACGACGAGGAAAGCCGCCAGGTGGCGTCGCACGAGGTGTTCACGCAGGCGGCGCGGCGCGGCGACCTGCTCGAGCTCGGCCGGCTCGCCGAATCGTTGCATCTCGGTAACTTCCACGCGTTCGACAGCCACGACGAATGGCTCTTCCTGAGCCTGCATCCGGCCGCGCTGATGGACACCATCTACGGCGACGCACTGCTCGCGAACCTGAAGGCGCTCGGGCTGCCGCCGCACCGCGTGGTGCTCGAGGTGCCCGAACAGGCCGGCGGCGAGACGCCGCGCTATGCGGCGATCATCGACGGGCTGCGCAAGGCCGGCTTCCTGATCGCGCTCGTCGGGTTCGGCGCGAAGCATTCGAACATCGATCGGGTGTGGCATCTGCATCCCGACATCGTCACGCTCGACCGCGGCATCCTCGCGCAGGCGAGCGAGCACTCGCATCTCGAACGCGTGCTGCCGGGGCTCGTGTCGCTGCTGCACGAATCCGGCCAGCTCGTGCTGATGGGCGGCCTCTCGACCGAACGCGACGCGCTGATCGCGCTCGAATGCGACGTCGATTTCGTGCAGGGCCAGTACTTCGCGGGGCCGAGCGTCGATCCCGTGCAGCCGCAGGCCGCCGCGGGCTGCATGGATACGCTGTCGGCCGCGCTGCGGCTGCGCGTCGCACAGCGCGAGCGCACGCAGGCGGAACGGCTCGCGCCGTACGTCGCCGCGCTCGAGGAAGCGAGCCGACGGCTCGGCGCGGGCGAATCGCTCACCGATGCGGCCACCGCCGTGCTGGGGCTGCCCGAAACCGCACGCTGCTTCCTGCTCGACGCGTCGGGCCGCCAGATCGGGGACAACGTGCTCGCGCGCGGCAGCGTGTCGCAACGCGCGAAGCGCTTCCGGCCGCTGCTGCATTCCGAAGGCGCGAGCTGGGAGCGCCGCCCGTACTTCATCGACGCGATGCGCGCGCCGGGCCGCGTGCATCTGACGCCGCCCTACCTGTCGATCAACGAGGCGCACCTGTGCGTGACCGCGTCGATCGCCGCGCCGGCCGCGACCGGCATGCAGGTACTCTGCGTCGACATCAACTGGGAAGCGGCGCTCAGCCGCGAATAAGCGCCGGCGCGCCGCGTTCAGGCGTCGCCGCCCGCCTTGCGCACGATCAGCCGGTGCACGCGCTTGCCGGACGACGCGCTGACGACCTCGTGTTCGTCGATCACCTGCACGCCGGCGCCCAGCGCCGCATGCATCCGCGCCGAGTCGAGCGGCGTATAGAGGCGGCCGCGCTCGTCGCGCAACACGCCGTTTCCGGCCACCCGCCAGCTCAGGTACAACGTGCCGCCCGGCATCAGCAGATCGGCCAGCCGCGCGGCGGCGGCCGCTGCGTCCGCCTGTTCGAGATGCATGACGACCGTTTCGCACAAGACGTTGCGGAACGCGCCCGACGGTACGCCGGCCAGCGCCGGCAGCGCGGCCAGCTCGAAAGTCAGCCCGCGGTGGCGCCGCCGCGCCTCGTCGAGCAGCGCGGCGCTCGCGTCGTAGCCGCGCACGTCGAAGCCGCGCGACGCGAGCCACGCGGTGTCGCGCCCCGCGCCGCAGCCGACGTCGGCGGTCAGGCCCGGCGAGAAATGCTGTTCGAGCAGCGCGTACATGTCGTCGGGCGCGGCCTGGTCGAGCCAGTCCTGCGCGTATTGCGCGGCGTGGGTGTCGTAGGCATCGAGAGTCGGGCGATCCGCCATGGCGAGTGCTCCGCGAAGACGTCGGATGACGCACTCCGCATCTTAGCCGCTGCGCGCGGCCCGCGCCGAACACGCGGACCGGCGCGGCCAGCCCCTCAGACATGCGAATGCGCGCCGCCATGCACGGGACCCGCGCGCCGCTCGACTTCGCGGCGCACGTCGCCGCGCAGCCCCGCGAAGAACGCGACCTCGGCGACGACGAACAACGGCCCGACGATCAGGCCGACCAGATCGTCGACGAATGCCGGCTTGCGGCCTTCGAACCAGTGTCCGACGAACTGCACGATCCAGCCGACGACGAACGCGCCGACGCCGATCGCGAGCCATTGCGCGGTCGGCCGCAGCGCCAGCGACTGCGCGGCCCACAGGCCGAGCGCGAGCAGCACGGTCATCACGATCCCGAACCGCAGGTCCAGACGCAGGTAGAACACCGCGGACGCCACGGCGAGCAGCAGCGCCGGCGACAGCGCGACGCCGGCCAGCGCCCCGAGCGCCGGCCTCGACAGCAGCACCTCGACCGCGAACACGATCATCGGAATGCCGACCAGATGCGTCGCGATGTTGCGCGCATCGCGGTGGTAGGCCGCATACTGGGAAAGATGGTCTTCGAGGGTTTTCATGGCGTCTCCCGATCGGTTATTGAGCGCTATGATGCGCGTCACGCCCGAGAACCTCTGTCAGCTACCCGACATCGCGCGCCCATGCCTGCCTCGCTCGCCCCGTACCTGCCGCAGATCGAAGCGAACCCGTGGTTCGCCGCGCTGCCGCCTGCGCTGCGCGCGGCGTTGATCGCCCGCGCGACGCTGCGCCGTCTGCCGTCCGGCCACGCGCTGTTCCGGCGCGGCGACCCGCCGTGCGGGCTGTACGCGGTCCTGGCCGGTTCACTCACGATAGGTGCGGTCGATCCGCAGGGCAAGGAAGCGCTGCTGACGGTGGCCGAGCCCGTCACGTGGTTCGGCGAGATCGCGTTGTTCGACGGCCAGCCGCGCACGCACGACGCCATCGCGCTCGACGACGCGCTGCTGCTGCACGTGCCGCAGGCCGCGCTGCTCGCGATCCTCGAGACGACGCCGCAATACTGGCGGCAGTTCGCGCTGCTGATGGCGCAAAAGCTGCGCCTGAGCTTCCTGACGGTCGAATCGATGAGCGTGATGCCGGCCGCGCAGCGGCTCGCCGCGCGGCTGCTGATGATCGCCGAAGGCTACGGCGGCATCAGCGCCGGGCGCACGCACATCCGGCTGTCGCAGGAAACGCTCGCGTCGATGCTGTCGCTGACGCGGCAGACCACCAACCAGTTGCTGAAGGCGCTGCAGGCGGACGGCGTCGTGCGGCTGCACGTCGGCGAGATCGAACTCGTGGACATCGACGCGTTGCGCCGCGCGAGCGGGCTCGGCGACGGCGCGTACTGAACGCCGCGCAACGACGTCCATCGGCCGGTACTGGCCGCCATGCGCTGCCCGCGGCCACCGAGTTGCGCTATCGTGGCGGCTCCTTCCGTCCACCGCGCGCACCGCCTTGAACACGTCGACCGTCCCCGCCCCCGCCCGCCATCCGTGGCCCGTCTTCATCGCGTTCCTGCGGCTCGGCCTCACGTCGTTCGGCGGCCCGGTCGCGCATCTCGGCTACTTTCGCGCGGAATTCGTCACGCGGCGCGGCTGGCTCAGCGAGCGCACCTATGCCGATCTCGTCGGGCTGTGCCAGTTCCTGCCGGGCCCGGCGAGCAGCCAGGTCGGGATGGCGATCGGTCTCGCGCGCGCCGGCTATGCCGGCATGTTCGCCGCGTGGCTCGGGTTCACGCTGCCGTCGGCGCTGCTGATGATGCTGTTCGCGCTCGGCGTCCATGCAACGGGCGCGCCGATAGAAGCCGGCGCGCTGCACGGGCTGCGCATCGTGTCGGTCGCGGTGATCGCGCAAGCCGTGTGGGGCATGGCGCGCACGCTGTGTCCGGATGCGCGGCGCGTCACGCTGATGGCCGCGGCAGCGTGCGTCGCGCTGCTCGCGCCGGCCGCGTGGACGCAGGTCGCGGTGATCGTCGTGGCCGGCGCGGCCGGTCTCGTGCTGCTGCCGCAACCGGCGGGCGATGCGCATGAACCGTTGCCGCTGCACGTGTCGCGCCGCGCGGGCGTGCTGTGGCTCGCGCTGTTCGCCGCGCTGCTCGTCGCGCTGCCGTTCGCGGCCCGCGCGCTACGCTCGGATACGCTCGCCGTCGTCGATGCGTTCTTCCGCACGGGCGCGCTGGTGTTCGGCGGCGGCCACGTGGTGCTCCCGCTGCTGCAGGCGGCCGTGGTCGCACCCGGCTGGGTCGGCGATTCGGCGTTTCTCGCCGGGTATGGCGTCGCGCAGGCGGTGCCGGGACCGCTGTTCACGTTCGCGGCGTTCCTCGGTGCGTCGCTGCGCGATGCGCCGACCGGCTGGCTCGGCGGCACGCTCGCACTCGTGTCGATCTTCGCGCCGTCGTTCCTGCTCGTTGCCGGCACCGCGCCGTTCTGGGAGCGCCTGCGCCGCAGCGCGCACATGCAGGCCGCGCTCGCCGGCGTGAACGCGGCCGTCGTCGGGCTGCTGCTCGCCGCGCTCTATCATCCGGTCTGGACCGACACGATCGTCGCGCCGCGCGACCTGGCCGCCGCGCTGGTCGCGTTCGTCGCGCTGGTGTTCTGGCGCATGCCGCCATGGGCCGTGGTGATCGCGAGCGCGGCGCTCGGCTGGCTGCTCGGCATGGCCGGCTGATCCGGCCATCTCCGCACGTTCGGCCACGCAAAAAACAAAAAGCCCTCGAAACGAGGGCTTTTCTTCGATGCCGCGCGCCGTGACGGCGCGCAGGCGCCGGACTTACGCGAAATTCTTCGCGGCGAAGTCCCAGTTCACGATGTTCCAGAACGCTTCGACGAACTTCGGACGCGCATTGCGGTAGTCGATGTAGTACGCGTGTTCCCACACGTCGATCGTCAGCAGCGCCTTGTCGGCGGTCGTCAGCGGCGTGGCGGCGTTGCTCGTCGACACGATGTCGAGCGAACCGTCGGCCTTCTTCACGAGCCATGCCCAGCCCGAACCGAACGTGCCGACCGCGGCCTTCGTGAACGCTTCCTTGAATGCGTCGTACGAACCCCACTTCGCGTTGATTGCGTCGCCCAGCGCGCCCGTCGGTGCGCCGCCGCCGTTCGGCGACAGGCTGTTCCAGAAGAACGTGTGGTTCCAGATTTGCGCGGCGTTGTTGAAGATGCCGCCCGACGACTTCTTGATGATCTCTTCCAGCGGCAGGTTTTCGAATTCCGTGCCCGGGATCAGATTGTTCAGGTTCGTCACATAAGCCTGATGGTGCTTGCCGTAGTGGTACTCGATCGTCTCTTTCGAGATGGTCGGCGCGAGTGCGTCTTCAGCGTACGGGAGCGGCGGGAGCGTATGAGCCATGGCGATTCCTTCGTTGAGTATGTAGGGAGGCTGTGTTGGATGCTGCCGAGCGTCCGATTGTAGGCGAGGACGAATAACCCCGCAAACTCACGGGCCATTTATCCGCGGTATGCGGAAAAGCGATGCTGGCGCGACGTCCGGCAGGACGAACCCGACGATGCGCAGCATCCGTTCCTGCCGCGAGGCGCGTGTTGCGACGACGCGCGTTTCGCTCGGCACCCGTTAAGTCAGATCGTATCGGTCAGGCGCGGCTGCACGTCGGCGAGCGACACGTCCGCCGAGCCTTCGGCGAGATGCACGGTCAGGCGCCGCTGCGGCTTCAGCGCGTTCGGCGCGCGCACCGCACGGCCCGTCTGCGCATCGATCAGCGCCGCATAACCGCGCTCGAGCGTGCGCTGCGGGCTCAGCACCTCGAGCCGTGCCGCACAGGCCGACACACGCGCCGTGTCGCGTTCGTGACGGCGCTGCAACGCGCTCGCGAGACGTTGCGACAGCCCCGCGAGCGCGTGGCGCGCCTGGGACGGATCGGGCCGCGCGCGCTGCCAGCGCAGTTGCGCGAGCGCGAAACGCGCACGCGCATCGCGCACCGGCCGCGACGCCGCCGACGCGAGCCGCACCGCGAGCTGCTCGACGTGCGTGCGCTGGCGCTGCAGCCGCGCGGCCGGGCTCACGAGCCGGCGCGCGAGCCAGTCGAGCTGCTGCGCACGCTGTTCGAGCCGGCGCGCCATGCCGCGCGCGAGCGCGCGCTGGCGCTCGTCGACCTCGCGCAGCAGCAGCGCCCGCTGCGGGCTCGCGAGCTCGGCCGCGCCGGTGGGCGTCGGCGCGCGCAGGTCGGCCGCGAAGTCCGCGATCGTGAAATCGGTTTCGTGCCCGACGCCGCTCACGACCGGCAGCTCGCTCGCCGCGATCGCACGCGCCAGCGCTTCGTCGTTGAACGACCACAGATCCTCGATCGAACCGCCGCCGCGACACACCAGCAGCACGTCGACCTCGCGCCGCGCGTTCGCGGTCGCCACCGCCGCGACGAGCTTTTCGGCGGAACCGGCGCCCTGCACGGGGGCCGGATAGACGATCACCGGAATGTGCGGCGCCCGGCGGGCGAGCGTGGTCACCACGTCGCGCAGCGCGGCGGCCTGCAGCGACGTGACGATGCCGATCGCGCGCGGATGAGCCGGCAACGGACGCTTGCGCTCGGGGGCGAACAGACCCTCGCCTTCGAGTTGCGCCTTCAGCCGCAGGAACGCCTCGTACAGGCGCCCCTGCCCGGTGCGCCGCACGGCTTCGACGTTGAGCTGCACCTCGCCGCGCGGCTCGTACATCGTGACGACCGCGCGCACCTCGATGCGGTCGCCTTCGCGCGGCGTGAATTCCGCGTACTGCGCGCGGCCGCGGAACATCACGCAGCGCATCTGCGCCTGCTGGTCCTTGATCGAGAAATACCAGTGGCCGCTCGCGGCGCGCGTGAAATTCGACACTTCGCCGGAAATCCACAGCAGCGGAAACGAACGCTCGAGCATCGTCGAAATCGCACGATTGAGCGCCGAAACGGGAATCACTTCGTCGCCGCCGCGCGTGGCGCCGGGTGCGGAAAAAGGAGAATCGGAAAGCATGGGCGGTCGGATGAATGCTGGCGGCGTCACGATAGTCCGACACGCGCGCGGCGTCCAGCGCCGCCGCATTCGCCGCCGTGCGCGGAAGGTGTCCACACTCTGGCATTCGTCCGCGTAAAACGCTCGGAAACCGCCAAAAAAACCAGACGATTCTTCGCAACACGTTGATTTTTATAATCTTTTAAACCTTTCGAAATGATTCTCAGCCGATTCGATGCCCGCCGGGCGGGCGTTTGAGGCGATCGAGCAGGGAGTTTTTCACAGAGTTATCCACAGGCCGACTCGATCCGGCCCCGTGGGCCGCGGCGGCCGGTCGCGCTTGCCGCGCCGGCGTGCGGCGCGCTAGAGTGCCGCCTTCCACGGACCTTGCGGCACGCGCCGCCCAACGGAGAATCCGCCTTGACGAATCCGTCCCTCGCCGCGGCGCCCGACGCGCCGCGCCCGACCCGATGAGCGCGCCCGGCGGCCCGCTCGCGCGGCTCGAAGCGCGCCTGACACGCGAATGGCAGCGGCGCGGCGCGCTCGCGTGGGCGCTCACGCCGTTCGCCTGCGTATTCGGCCTGTGCGCGGCGCTGCGGCGCGCCGCTTACGCGCAAGGCTGGAAGCAGCCGGTCGACGTCGGCGTGCCCGTCGTCGTGGTCGGCAACGTGACCGTCGGCGGCACCGGCAAGACGCCGACCGTAATCGCGCTCGTCGACGCGCTGCGCGCGGCCGGCTTCACGCCCGGCGTCGTGTCGCGCGGCTACGGCGCGAACGTGAAGGCGCCGACGGCCGTCACGCCGGCGTCGCGCGCGGGCACGGCCGGCGACGAACCGCTGCTGATCGCGCGCCGCACCGGCGCGCCCGTGTGGGTGTGCCCCGACCGCGTCGCCGCCGCGCAGGCGCTGCGCGCCGCCCATCCCGACGTCGACGTGATCGTCAGCGACGACGGCCTTCAGCACTACCGCCTCGCGCGCACCGTCGAATTGGTCGTATTCGACCACCGGCTCGGCGGCAACGGCTTCCTGCTGCCCGCCGGGCCGCTGCGCGAGCCGCTGTCGCGGCATCGCGACGCCACGCTCGTCAACGATCCGTACAGCGGCGCGCTGCCGCCGTGGCCCGACACCTACGCGCTCGCGCTGACCCCGGGCGCCGCATGGCACCTCGACCAGCCCGCGCTGCGCCGCCCGCTGTCGCAATTCACGAACGAGCGCGTGCTCGCCGCGGCCGGCATCGGCGCGCCGGAACGCTTCTTCGCGACGCTGCGCGCGGCCGGTCTCGCGCCGGCGACCCGCGCGCTGCCCGACCATTACGCGTTCGCCGACAATCCGTTCGTCGACGATGCCGTCGATGCGATCCTGATCACCGAGAAGGATGCAGTAAAATTGGGCACTTCCTGGCGCGACGCCCGACTGTGGGTGGTCCCCGTCGAAGCCGCGCTCGACCCTCGCCTCATTGCCCTCGTTGTGGAGAAACTCCGTGGACGCTCGCCTGCTTGAAATCATTGTGTGCCCTATCTGCAAAGGCCCGCTCCACTACGACCGTGCCGCGCAGGAGCTGATCTGCAACGCGGACAAGCTCGCGTACCCGATCCGCGACGGCATCCCGGTGATGCTCGTCGACGAAGCGCGCCAGACCGTCGAAGGCACGCCGGTCGATCCGGCTGGCCGCTGAACCGCTGAACCACGGCGCCGCTCGCCCGGCGCACCGATTCGACACCGACCGCCCGGCTCCGGCCGGGTCGCCGCACTCCGCCGGGCGACCGGCTTCCGGCGTCGCCCGCCCCGTTCTTCCCAGCGCGCTCCGATGACTCACCCGCAACCCTTCATCGCCGTCATTCCCGCCCGGCTCGCGTCGACGCGGCTCCCGAACAAGCCGCTCGCCGATCTCGGCGGCAAGCCGATGGTCGTGCGCGTCGCCGAGCGCGCGCGCGAAGCGGGCGCACAGCAAGTGCTCGTCGCCTCCGATGCGCAGAGCGTGCTCGACGCGGCGCGCGATCACGGCTTCGAAGCGGTGCTCACCCGCGCCGATCATCCGTCCGGCACCGACCGGCTCGCGGAAGTCGCGGCGGCCTTCGGCTGGCGCGACAACACCGTGGTCGTCAACGTGCAGGGCGACGAGCCGCTGATCGACGCCGCGCTCGTCCGCGACGTAGCGTCGCACCTGGCCGCGCATCCGGCGTGCGCGATCGCGACCGCGGCCCATCCGATCCACGACGCGGCCGACGTGTTCAACCCGAACGTCGTGAAGGTCGCGCTCGACGCGCAGGGCGTCGCACTGTACTTCTCGCGCGCGCCGATTCCGTGGAGCCGCGACGCATACCAGCCGCACTGGCCCGACGTCGCGGCCATGCCGGCACCGGCTTTCCCGGTCTACCGGCACATCGGCCTCTATGCGTATCGCGCGCGTTTCCTGCGCACCTATCCGTCGCTCGCGCAGGCGCCGATCGAACAGGCCGAGCAGCTCGAACAGCTGCGCGCGCTCTGGCACGGCGAGCGCATCGCGGTGCTGATCACCGAATCCGCGCCCGAAGCCGGCATCGATACGCCGGCCGATCTCGCACGCGTGCAGGCCCTTTTTCGGCCGGGTTCAAAATAACCCATGGCATAATCAGGCGATTGTGCGAGCCGTCCGCGACCAGCGCGTCCTCGCTTGACCCCGCCCGTGGCTCCGCCGGCAGCCGCGCGTCGCTCGAACCGACGCGCCGCATCAGACCGGTCCGCCACGCGCCAGGCAAGCCCCGCGCCCGCCGTCGCCGACGCCTTTGAGGCTCGCCACACGAATCTACATACTTGGAGATATCACCATGCGTTTGATCCTGTTGGGCGCGCCCGGCGCGGGAAAGGGCACCCAGGCAAACTTCATCAAGGAAAAATTCGGGATTCCGCAAATCTCGACGGGCGACATGCTGCGTGCGGCCGTCAAGGCCGGCACGCCGCTCGGCGTCGAGGCGAAGGGCTACATGGATGCCGGCAAGCTCGTCCCGGACGCGCTGATCATCGGCCTCGTCAAGGAGCGCCTGAAGGAATCCGACTGCGCGAACGGCTATCTGTTCGACGGCTTCCCGCGCACGATCGCGCAAGCCGACGCGATGAAGGAAGCCGGCGTCGCGATCGACTACGTGCTCGAGATCGACGTCCCGTTTTCGGAAATCATCGAGCGCATGAGCGGCCGCCGCACGCACCCGGCATCGGGCCGCACGTACCACGTCAAGTTCAACCCACCGAAGGTCGAAGGGCACGACGACGTGACGGGCGAACCGCTGATCCAGCGCGACGACGACAAGGAAGAAACTGTCAAAAAGCGTCTCGAAGTGTACGAAGCGCAGACCAAGCCGCTGATCACGTACTACGGCGACTGGGCGCAGCGCGGCGAGGAAAACGGTTTGAAAGCGCCGCAGTATCGCAAGATCTCGGGCCTCGGCACCGTCGACGAAATCCGCGAGCGCGCGTTCGACGCACTGAAGTAAGCAGCGCGTCGCGCACCCGCAAGCCGCCCGTTCCGGGCGGTTTTTTTTCGCCTGCGCGATTGGCACGACAGGCACGCGCGCAAGAAAAACGCCCGCGATGCGGGCGTGCTTTCCGTGTGCGAGCAATGGCGTGCCGGCGGCTCAATCCTCGCCGTCGCGCTGCATCCGCTGCCGCAATTCGCTGACCTGCGACTCGACGACGGTCGCGTCTTCCGCCTCGGGCCGCTCGCCGAGATACTGCTCGAGATCCTCGAGCGCGGGACGCAGGTAGTCGAGCCGCGCATACGCGAAGCCGCGGTCGCGCACCTCGTCGAGCTGCTCGGGCAACAGGATCACGAGCCGCTGCTGCACCGCGAGCAGCCGCTGCCAGCGCTCCGTCTGCAGATAGATCGTCTTCAGGTTGCGCAGCATCCGCGCGATGATCTCGCGGCTCGTCGCGGGCTGCAGCAGCGCGCGCAACGCGCTGTCGACGGCGCCGGCCGCCCGCGCGACGTACGGCTCGAGCATCTCGACCATCTCGGCTTCGGACAGCGAATGGCCGTTGGTCGGATCGATGATCAGGTCGCCGTCCGGCAGCGTCACGCGCAGCAGGAAATGGCCGGGAAACGATACGCCGCGCGCCGGCACGCCGATCTGCTCGGCGAGCTCCAGGTACAGCACCGACAGCGAGATCGGAATCCCGCGCCGCCGTTTCAGCACGGCGTTCAGGTGGCTGTTATCGGGGTCGTAGTAATCGTTGTGATTGCACGCGAAGCCGAGCTCGCGAAAGAAGAAGTCGTTCAGCGCGGCGACGCGGCCTTTCAGGTCCGTGTCGTCGGCGAGCCGCCGGCGCAGCCGCGCCGCCAGCATGTCGAGTTCGGCCAGCGTGCCCTGCAGGTCGAGGTCGGGATACGCGTCCTGCGCCAGCGACAGCGCGGCTTCCGTGACGGGCAGACTGTCGTCGTCCGCCACGAGCGTGCTGAAGTAGTCGAGGACGCGGGTCATTGCGGTCGTCACTTGGCGCGCCTTCTGAAATAAGCGTATTTGAAGCCCATCACCCACAACATACCGAAATATAGTGCAGCAAACAGCACGAGGCACGCCGCCATCAGCGCAATGCGATCGAGCGGCTGCGCGCGCATGCCGGTCCAGTCGAAACTGATCGCGCACCAGTGCATCAGGCCGGCGAGCACGAGCGCCGCGCCGACGAGCTGCACGAAGAAGCGCAGCCAGCCCGGCGACGGCTGGTAGATGCCGCGCTTGCGCAGCCCGAGGAACAGCAGCAGCGAATTCAGGCACGCGCCGACGCCGATGCTCAGCGTGAGGCCCGCGTGGCCGATCAGCGGCACGAACACGTAGTTCGACAGCTGCGTGACGATCAGCACGCCGACCGCGATCTTCACGGGCGTCTTGATGTCCTGCTTCGCATAGAAGCCCGGCGCGAGGATCTTGATCAGGATGATGCCGACGAGGCCGATCCCGTAGGTGGCCAGCGCGCGCGCGACCATCGTGACGGTATGCGCGTCGAACTTGCCGTAGTTGAAGAGGGTCGCGGTGAGCGGCGTCGCGAAGAAGAACAGCGCGAGCGCGCTCGGCGCCGCGAGCAGGAACGTGACGCGCAGCCCCCAGTCGAGCAGCGCCGAATATTCGTGCGAATCGGCATCGACGTGCGCCTTCGACAGGCTCGGCAGCAGGATCGTGCCGAGCGCGACGCCGAGCAGCGCGGTGGGGAATTCCATCAGGCGGTCGGCGTAATTGATCCACGACACGGCGCCCTGCCCGAGCCGCGACGCGATGTTGGTGTTGATGATCAGCGACAATTGCGCGACGGACACCGCGAACGTCGCCGGCACCATTTTCGCGAGCACGCGCTTCACGCCCGGATGACGCAGCGCGCGCAGCGGGTTGACGCCGATCAGCGGCACCATGTCGATCTTCTTCAGGCCCGGCAACTGCACGAGAAACTGCAGCACGCCGCCGACGATGACGGCCCACGCGAGCGCGTAGACGGGCACCTTCAGGTGCGGCGCGACGAATACGGCCGCGGCGATGAACGCGACGTTGAGCAGCACCGGCGCGAACGCGGGCAGCGAGAAGCTCTTGTACGTGTTCAGCACGCCCGACGCGAGCGTGGTCAACGAAATGAACACGATGTACGGGAACATGATCCGCGTCATCGTGACCGCGAGCGGGAACGCCTGGCCGTCGCCGTGCAGGCCGGACGCGACCGCGAACACGACCCACGACGCACCGGCGATGCCGACGACCGACAGCACGGCCAGCGCCCAGGCGAGCACGGTGGACATCGCGTCGACGAGCGCCTTCGTCGCATCGTGCCCCTGCTGGTTCTTGAACTCGGCGAGGATCGGCACGAACGCCTGCGAGAACGCGCCTTCGGCGGACAGGCGGCGCAGCAGGTTCGGGATACGGAAGGCGACGTAGAACGCGTCGGTGTATTGACTGGCGCCGAACGCACGGGCGATCAGCGTCTCGCGGGCCAGTCCGGTCACGCGCGACAGCAGCGTGAAGCCGCTGACCGTCAGCAGGGCTCGGAATAGATTCATGGGGCGCTCATTATACGGACGTTGTGCGACCCGGCCACCGGCCGATGCCGAAAAGCGCACCGGCCGCCGACGGCCCCATTCGGCCGGCATCACGTTGAACTTGCCACTCGCTTGATTTTGTTGCTATAATCGCCGGTTTCTGGGCTCGTACATGCACGGCAACTGCCGTTTTCATGTCCCGGCCTCGGTTAAAATCACCGTTTTTTTATGCGCCCCTGGGCAATCGTTCTCAGGGGACGGATCGAAAAGCAGCGCTTGGCCGTCAGGCTCCAAGCTCTGGAAACAGGACAGGATAAGGAACCGTCATGGCTAACTCCGCACAAGCACGCAAGCGCGCCCGCCAGGCCGCGAAGGCAAACTCGCACAACTCGGCGCTGCGCTCGAAATTCCGTACCGCGATCAAGTCGGTTCGCAAGGCTGTTGAAGCCGGCGACCAGGCAAAGGCTGCCGAGCTGTTCAAGGCTGCCGTGAAGACGATCGACACGATCGCCGACAAGAAGATCGTTCACAAGAACAAGGCCGCTCGCAGCAAGAGCCGCCTGGCCGCAGCCGTCAAGGGCCTGCAGGCAGCAGCGTAACTCCGGTGCGCCCGCTCAGGCGGGCGTTCCTGTTTCCTGCGATCACGAAAAAGCCCGCCTTGGCGGGCTTTTTTGTTGGCTGTCGCCGGCACATCGTGCGCGGGGGCGGCATTTGCCGGGAGGGCGCGCGCGAAATGCACCCTCGCGCACCCTCGCCCGCCGGCATCGCTCACTTTTTTGTGTTGTAGTCCGGCAGTTCGCACGCCTCGGTCACGACGAGGTTGTTGTCCTTCGCGAAATTCAGCACGAAATCGAAAGCCATCGGCTCGATGTCGCGCAACCGCGAATCGAGGATCACGCATTTGAGGTCACCGAGCATCGTCGGGCGCACGTACAGCGAATACTTGAGACGCGCATTCGGCCCGCTCGCCCCCGGCCCGAAGCAGGCCATCACACCGGCCAGACGTTCCGACCAGTCGCTCGGGCGAAACTTTTTCCCGTCTTTCGTGATGCCCTGGATGAAAAATTCGGTCGGAGGGGTTTCAGCCATGTGGTTACCCAAGTGACGGCCCGGCGATGTCCAGGCAACGGCGCCTGGATACGCGAACACAAAGCTGGAGGGTCGGCCGCACGCGCCGATCGATATCCCGAAAACGGAGCGTCGATGCGCGCCGCCGATGGACTGCACAGGATTTGTGCAGCGCACGGCTTGTGTCCGGCAGAGCGCGAAAAGCCTTGCCTGCCGGGCTGGAGAAAACTTTTGAATTATACCGCAGCGCGCCATTGCGCGGCGTCCCGACGCCCGCCTCCCCGAATGGCCGGTCGCGCGCGGCGATCCTGCCCCGCGTCGCTCCACGGCTCGTCAAAGCACAGAAAATCCTTTATGCTGCTTTGAGTTATCCACACCCGACGGCGGCGCCGTCCGGCCTCGCGGCCGGGTGAGACCCGCCGTATTTCGTTTCATGACCGCCAAAACCATTCGTCACTACCTGCAGTTCAAGGATTTCTCGCTGGAAGACTACGAGTACGTGCTCGAACGCACGGGTATCCTGAAGCGCAAGTTCAAGAACTACGAGACCTATCACCCGCTGCACGACCGCACGCTCGCGATGATCTTCGAGAAAAGCTCGACGCGCACGCGCCTGTCGTTCGAGGCAGGGATCTTCCAGCTCGGCGGCCACGCCGTCTTCATGAGCACGCGCGACACGCAGCTCGGCCGCGGCGAACCCGTCGAGGATTCCGCACAGGTCATCTCGCGGATGGTCGACATCATCATGATCCGCACGTTCGAGCAGGACGTGATCACGCGCTTCGCGCAGAATTCCCGCGTGCCGGTGATCAACGGCCTGACGAACGAATACCACCCGTGCCAGGTGCTCGCCGATATTTTCACGTACTACGAGCACCGCGGCCCGATCGCCGGCAAGACCGTCGCGTGGGTCGGCGACGCGAACAACATGCTGTACACGTGGATCGAAGCCGCGCAGATCCTCGGCTTCAAGCTGCGCCTGTCCACCCCGCCCGGCTATGCGCTCGACATGAAGCTCGTGTCGCCCGACAGCGCGCCGTTCTACGAGGTGTTCGACGATCCGAACGAAGCGTGCAAGGGCGCCGATCTCGTGACGACCGACGTATGGACGAGCATGGGTTTCGAGGCCGAGAACGAGGCGCGCAAGCAGGCGTTCGCCGACTGGTGCGTCGACGAGGAAATGATGGGCCATGCGAATCCGGATGCCCTCTTCATGCACTGCCTGCCCGCGCACCGCGGCGAGGAAGTGACGGCCGGCGTGATCGACGGCCCGCAGAGCGTCGTGTGGGACGAAGCGGAAAACCGCCTGCACGTGCAGAAGGCGCTGATGGAGTTCCTGCTGCTCGGCCGCCTCAAGCACTGACGCACTGACGCGCGGCAACGCACACGCGTAAAAAAGCGCCGGTCGACGATCGGCGCTTTTCGTTTGGGCGCGCCGAAACCGGCACGCGCGCCGCCGTTACAGGCAGACCGGCTCCGCCTCCAGCTCGACGCCGAACCGCGCGCGCACGTCGGCCTGGATCGCCCGCGCCAGCGCCAGCACGTCGGCGCCGGTCGCGCCGCCGCGATTGACGAGCACGAGCGCCTGGCGGTCGTGCACGGCCGCCGCCCCGAGTGCGCGCCCCTTCCAGCCGCAGCGGTCGATCAGCCAGCCGGCCGCGAGCTTCACCTGCCCGTCCGGCTGTGGATACGACACGACCTCCGGCACGCGGGCGCGCAGCGCCTCGAACTGCGCGGCGTCGATCACGGGATTCTTGAAGAAACTGCCCGCATTGCCGAGCACCAGCGGATCGGGTAGCTTCGCGCGGCGGATCGCGACGACCGCGTCGAACACGTCGCGCGGCGTCGCCGCATCGGGCGCGATGCCGCGCGCGTCGAACTCGCGCGTGACGTCCGCGTAGCCAAGCCGCGGCGTCCATTGCTTCGGCAGCCGGAACGTCACCGAGACGATCGCGAACCGGCCGCGCCCTTCCCGCTTGAAGAAACTGTCTCGATAGCCGAACGCGCAGCGCGCGGCGTCGAAGCGCTCGCTGCGCCCCGTCGCCAGCTCGACCGCGACCAGCGAATCGAAATACGCCTTCATCTCGAGGCCGTACGCGCCGATGTTCTGGATCGGCGCGGCGCCGACGGTGCCCGGGATCAGCGCGAGATTCTCGAGGCCCGGCATCCCGTGCTCGAGCGTCCACGCGACGAACGCGTGCCAGTTCTCGCCGCCGCCGGCCTCGACGTACCACGCGTCTTCGTCCTCGCGCACGACGCGGCGGCCCGCGATCTCGTCGAGCAGCACGACGCCGTCGAAATCGCGCGTGAACACGATATTGCTGCCGCCGCCGAGCACGAGCTGCGGCAGGGCCGCGACCCGCGGGTCGCGATGCAGCGCCTCGAACTGCGCCGCCTGCGTGATGCGCGCGGCGAAGCGCGCGCGCGCGGCGATGCCGAACGTGTTGTGCGCGGCGAGCGGATGGTCGGGAAGCAGCGACAGGGCGGAATCATCAGGAGGCATCGGCGGCATTCGCGGTCACGTCGGCCCGGGCGGTGCTGGCCGGCCTTGGGCAAACGGAGGGGCATCGGTAAAATGGCAAACAGTCCGCAATTATAGCGAGTGCCCGCGCGCGAGCCGGGTGCCCGCATCTCAAGGGAGAATGCCATGCCATCGTTCGACGTCGTTTCCGAAGCGAACATGATCGAAGTGAAGAACGCCATCGAGCAGTCGAACAAGGAAATTTCGACGCGCTTCGACTTCAAGGGCTCCGACGCGCGCGTCGAGCAGAAGGAACGCGAGCTGACGCTGTTCGCCGACGACGATTTCAAGCTCGGCCAGGTCAAGGACGTGCTGATCGGCAAGCTGGCCAAGCGCAACGTCGACGTGCGCTTTCTCGACTACGGCAAGGTCGAGAAGATCGGCGGCGACAAGGTCAAACAGATCGTCACCGTGAAGAAGGGCGTGACGGGCGACCTGGCAAAGAAGATCGTGC
The DNA here is from genome assembly GCF_057837105.1 of Burkholderia sp. APQ4-4ca. Taxonomy (NCBI): domain Bacteria; kingdom Pseudomonadati; phylum Pseudomonadota; class Betaproteobacteria; order Burkholderiales; family Burkholderiaceae; genus Burkholderia; species Burkholderia sp. APQ4-4ca. The sequence goes on from NZ_JBYQCG010000224.1 coordinate 71,891, forward strand.
GCCTCGTGAAGGACAGCAAGATCAAGGTGCAGGCGAGCATCCAGGGCGACGCGGTGCGCATTTCGGGCACGAAGCGCGACGACCTGCAGAGCACGATCGCGATGCTGCGTAAGGACGTGACCGACACGCCGCTCGACTTCAACAACTTCCGCGACTGACCGGCAACCGCCGCGTCGCGTCATCCGGCCGGGCCCCGCACACGCGGCGCGCCCGGCGCGTGGCCAGCGCCGCGCGTTCTCAGGCTTTCCCGCCGTCCTGCGCGCCGCCGTTGGCGGCCGCCTTCTTCTTGTCGCCGATCCGGCTCTCCTGCCCTGCGAGCAGCTTCGAAATGTTGCCGCGGTGACGCCACACGAGCAGCACACTCATCGCGAGCACGGCCCATGCGATCGGGTTGTGGCCCGGCATGCCGAACAGGAACACGTCGAACACCGGCGCGAATACGGCCGCCACCAGCGCCGCGAGCGACGAATAGCGGAAGAAGAACGCGACGATCAGCCAGGTGAGCGCGGTCGCGAGCCCGAGCACCGGATGCACGGCGAGCAGCACGCCGGCCGCGGTCGCGACGCCCTTGCCGCCCTGGAAGCGGAAGAACACCGGGTACAGGTGGCCGAGGAACACGGCGATCGCGACCCACGCGACCGCGACGTCGGGCAGGCCGAAGTGCCGGGCGAGCCAGACGGCGATCCAGCCCTTGAACGCGTCGCCGACGAGCGTCAGGATCGCGGCCTTCTTGTTGCCGCTGCGCAGCACGTTGGTCGCGCCGGGGTTCTTCGACCCGTACGAACGCGGGTCGGCCAGGCCCATCACGGAACTGACGACGACGGCGAACGACACCGAACCGATCAGGTAGGCAACGAAGGCGGCGAGCAGGATCTGCATGCGGAGGACTCTTCTTTCAACGTATCGGGAAAGGGACGGCCGGGCGCGGCAAGCCGGCAGGCCGAAACGGCGCCCATTCTACCGAACGGGCGCCGGGTGCCACGAAGGTGAAACCCTCAGTCGACGCTCGCGCACTGCACGGGCTGCGCGTCGAGCAGCGACGTGAGCACTGCCGGCGCGAGGCTGACGAGGTAGCCGCGCCGGCCGCCGTTCAGGTAGATCGTCGGCAATGCGAGGATCGTCGCCTCGACGTAGACAGGCATCGTCTTGCGCGTGCCGAACGGCGACGTGCCGCCGACCAGATAGCCCGAATGGCGGTTCGCGACCTCGGGCTTGCACGGCTCGACGCGCTTCGCGCCGATCTGACGCGCGAGATTCTTCGTCGACACGGTGCGATCGCCGTGCATCAGCACGATCAGCGGCTTCGCGTGCTCGTCTTCCATCACGAGCGTCTTCACGACGCTGTGCTCGTCGACGCCGAGCTGACGCGCCGATTCGCCGGTGCCGCCGTGCTCGACGTATTCGTATGGATGCTCGCCGAATGCGACGCCATGACGGCGCAGCAACTGGGTCGCGGGGGTTTCGGACACGTGTCTGGATTTGCTCATGGCGGCATTTTAATGGCGAACGATCGGCGCGCGCGCAATGGCGTGCCCGCGCCGACGGTATACTCGCGGCCCGTTTTCCGCCGGCCCGCCGCATCGCCGTCGCGCGTGTGGCCATCATCGTTGCGAACATCGTGAAGCGCTATTGTCCGATTGGCTGATTGTGGTGCGTGCATCGCCATGGCACGATCGTTCGCAAATATCGTCGGCCGCCGCCGGTCCCTCATCTGGAGACGCCATGTCCTCGCCCATCCGTTCATCCGAATCGCTCGACGTCGATGCGCTGCTCGCCGCGCTGCCGCGCCGCATCGCCGACGTGCCCGCGCACCGGGCCGCGCAGTCGCCCGCGCATCCGGCGCTGATCGAGGATGCGCGCCGGCTGTCGTACGGCGAGCTGGCGCAGGCTGTCGACGCGGCGGCCGCGCGGCTCGCGAGCCTCGGCGTGCAAGGCGGCGACCGCGTGATGATCGTCGCGGAAAACTGCATCGCGCAGATCGTGCTGCTGTTCGCGGCCGCCCGCATCGACGCATGGGCGCTCGTGTCGAACGCGCGGCTGTCGGCCGCCGAACTCGACGCGATCGCCGCGCACGCGCGTCCGAAGCTGATCGCGTTCACGATCGACGCATCGGCCGATGCGCGCGCCCACGCCGAGCGGCTCGGCGCGACGCCCGCCGGCGCGCTGCCGGTCGACGTCGGCGCGTGGTCGTATCGCGTCGATGCGGGCGCGCCCGCCGAACCGGTGGCCGCCGACGGCGCCGGGCAGTGCGCGGCGCTGATCTACACGACGGGCACGACCGGCATGCCGAAAGGCGTGATGCTGTCGCACCGCAACCTGCTGTTCATCGCGGCGATATCGAGCATGCTGCGCCGCGTGTCGCCGGACGACGTCGTCTACACGGTGCTGCCCGTGTCGCACGTATACGGGCTCGCGTCCGTGTGCGTCGGCAGCCTGTACGCGGGCGCGACGCTGCGGCTCGCGCCGCGCTTCTCGCCGGAAGCCGTGCGTGTCGCCCTCGCCGACGAAGGCGTGACGATCTTCCAGGGCGTGCCCGCGATGCACGCGAAGCTGCTCGAACACCTGCACACGCATGGCCACGCATGGCGCGCGCCGCGGCTGCGCTTCGCGTATTCGGGCGGCTCGCCGCTCGATGCGAACCTGAAGGCCCGCGTCGAGCGCCTGTACGGCGTGCCGCTGCACAACGGCTACGGGATGACCGAAAGCAGCCCGACGATCACCCAGACGCCGCTCGACGCGCCGCGCGCGGACAGTTCGGTCGGCGTGCCGATTCCCGGCATCGAGGTCCGGATCGTCGAGCCGGGGGGCACCGACGTGCGGCCGGGCGAAGTCGGCGAGATTCGCGTGCGCGGGCCGAACGTGATGCTCGGCTACTACCGCGACGCGGACGCGACGCGCGCGGCCGTGTCGCCGGACGGCTGGCTGAGCACCGGCGATCTCGCGCGGCAGGACGCGGACGGCGCGGTGACGATCGCGGGCCGAAGCAAGGAGCTGATCATCCGCTCGGGCTTCAACGTATATCCGGTCGAAGTCGAACAGGTGCTGAACGCGCATCCGGACGTCGTGCAGGCGGCCGTGATCGGCCGCGCGATCGAAGGCAACGAGGAAGTGCTCGCGTTCGTCGAGCTGGTGCCCGGTGCGACGGCGGACGAGGCGGCATTGCACGCGTGGTGCGCGGATCGGCTCACCGCTTACAAACGCCCTGCGCACATCCGCGTGCTCGATGCGCTGCCGGCCGCGTCGACCGGCAAGGTGCTCAAGCACCGGCTGCGCGAGCTGGTCTGACGCGGCCGCCCTACGCGGGGGAACCTGCACCGGCGCCCCACCACGCCGCACCGCACCGCATGCCCGCGTCGCGCGTCAGCCGCGCGGGTGATGCTGCGCGTGCAGCGTCCTGAGCCGCTCGCGCGCGACGTGCGTATAGATCTGCGTGGTCGAGATGTCGCTGTGGCCGAGCAGCAACTGCACGACGCGCAGGTCGGCGCCGTGGTTCAGCAGGTGCGTCGCGAACGCGTGCCGCAGCGTGTGCGGCGACAGGTGCGCGCGCACGTCGGCCTGCTGCGCGTGACGCTTGATGATGTTCCAGAACTGCTGGCGCGTCATCCCGTCGCCGCGCGCGGTCACGAACAGCGCATCGGCCGCGCGTGCGCCGAGCAGCGCCGGCCGCGCGTCGCGCAGGTAGCGTTCGATCCAGCCGTGCGCGACTTCGCCGAACGGCACGAGCCGCTCCTTCGACCCCTTGCCCATCACGCGCACGACGCCTTCGTTGAGGCCGACCTCCACCGTTTTCAGCGTCACGAGCTCGCTCACGCGCAGCCCGCTCGCGTACATCAGCTCGAGCATCGTGCGATCGCGCAGGCCGAGCGGCGTGCCGATGTCGGGCGCGCCGAGCAGCGCCTCGACCTGCGCCTCGGACAGCGTCGACGGGAACCGGGCCGCCTGTTTCGCGGACGTGATCCGCAGCGTCGGGTCGGCGCTCGCGCGATGCTCGCGCATGGCCCAGCCGTAATAGCGACGGAACACCGACAGCCGCCGGTTCGACGAGGTCGCCTTGCCGTCGCTGCGCGCGGCGATGTAGCCGGTCACCATCGCCTCGTCGGCCGAGTCGAGCGGCGCGTCGTGCGTCGCGGCCAGCCAGTGGGAAAACAGCGCCAGGTCGCGCCGGTACGCATCGAGCGTGTTGCGCGCGAGCCCGTGCTCGAGCCACAGCGCATCGCAGAACACGTCGATCGATGCGCGGCTCGCGAGCAGCGCGGGGGATGCCGCGACGGTGTCGGTGTCGTTGTCGGCGTCGGGGGACATCATCGGTTCGCTCATGGGTACGGCACGCCTTCGTGCGCCAGCAGCCAGCGCTTCACTTTCTGGTAATAGCCGTTGTCGTCGTGGTTCGCGAACCCGCCGAGGCCGCCCGCCGCGACGACGCGATGGCACGGGATCACGAGCGGGAAGTAGTTCCCGCCGCACGCCTGGCCGACCGCGCGCGGCGCGCTGCCGATCCGCTTCGCGACCTGGCCGTAGGTCAGCACCGTACCGGGCGGGATGTCACTGATCACGTCCCACACGCGGTGCTGGAATGCACTGCCGACGTCGGCGAGCGGCAGGTCGAAGCGCGCCGATGCGCGCTCGAAATAACGTTCGATCTGCTCGACCGCGCGCTTCGCGAGCGGTGAATCCGGATCGACCGACTTCATCGATTCGGGCAGATAGACGATCTCGCGCACCACCGCGGCATCCGTGCGAATGCCGACCTTGCCGAACGGCGCGTCGATGACTGCGTTGAACATTGCCTTCTCCTGACCAGGGGACGGGCGCGGTGCTGCCCGCGCGCCGACGACACTTTACGCCGCCTTCACGCGGCTCGCAGCGCCCATTCGACATGTTCGCGCACGACCGGCGACGGATCGTCGGCGCGGGCGCGCAGCGCGGCGACGATCGCGTCGCGCGCGGGCGGCGCGAGCCGGTCCGCGCCGGCGCGCAGCGCATTGCCGAGCCCGACCGCGAGATTGCGCAGCCAGCTTTCGTAGCCGATGCGCCGGATCGCGCTGCCCTGCATCCGCGTGTCGAACGCCTGCGCGTCCCACGCGAACAGCTCAAGGAGCGTCGCGCGGTCGAGGCCGTGCCGCACGTCGAAATCGGCGACGGGCGCCGCCTGCGCGAACTTGTTCCACGGGCACACGAGCTGGCAGTCGTCGCAGCCGTACACGCGATTGCCGATCATCGGCCGCAGCGGCTCGGGGATGCTGCCTTTCAGTTCGATCGTCAGGTACGAGATGCAGCGGCGCGCATCGACGCGGTACGGCTCGACGATCGCGCCGGTCGGGCACGCGTCGATGCAGCGCGTGCAGCTGCCGCAGTGCGCGCCGGGCGTCTCGGGCGCGGTGTCGGGCGACGTATGCGCGTCGGTCGGCAGCGGCAGGTCGACGTAGATCTCGCCGAGAAAGAACAGCGAGCCGGCATCGCGCTGCAGCAGCAGCGTGTGCTTGCCGCGCCAGCCGACCCCGGCCTTCTGCGCGAGCTCGACCTCGAGCACGGGCGCCGAATCGGTGAACACGCGGTAGCCGAACCCGCCGATCTCGTGCTCGATGCGCTCCGCGAGCGTCTGCAGCCGGTTGCGCAATACCTTGTGATAGTCGCGGCCGCGCGCATAGATCGACACGACGGCCGCCTGCGGATCGTCGAGCCGCGCCCGTTCGCGCGCGCGCCAGTCGTGCGGCGCGAGCGCGCCGGGCTCGCCGCCGAGCGCGTCGGCCGCGAGCGTTTGGGCCGGCAAATAGGCGAGCCGCACGGAGATCACGCGTCGCGTACCGGCCACAAGTTCGGCCGGCCGCGCGCGTTTCATCCCATGTTTGGCCATATAATCCATTTCGCCGTGGTATCCGGCTTCCAGCCAGGCGGCGAGGCCCGCTTCGGCATCCGAGAGATCGGTGTCGCCGATGCCGATCGCCCCGAAACCCAATTCGCGCCCCCACGCCCTGATGCGAGCGGCGAGCGCAGTCAACGCCGCATCGTCGAGCGCGCACGGCGCCGCGCCTTCGGCACGAGTCGAAGGCCGGTCGGATGCGGCGTGTTCCGGTAGTCGGTTCATCGCACTATTTTACGAGAATGCCAGCCACGTCCAGCCAACCGCCTCAAGCCACGTTGCCCGCCCCGCTCGCGGAGCGCGTGATCGCGCTCGCCGACGAAGCGGCAACCGAGGCCTTCGGCACCCGCTTCGCGCACGCGCTCGACGCGGCGCGCCTCGAGCTCGACCGCGCCCATGCGTTCGACGGGCTGCAGATCCAGCTGGTCGGCGATCTCGGCGCGGGCAAGACGACCCTCGTGCGCGCGATCCTGCGCGGCCTCGGCCACCCGGGCCGCGTGCGCAGCCCGACCTATACGCTCGTCGAGCCGTACGCGCTCGAACGCAGCGATGGGGAACTCGAGGTCTATCACTTCGATCTGTACCGATTCAACGATCCGGCCGAATGGTCCGATGCAGGCTTTCGCGAATATTTCAATTCCAGCGCGATCTGCCTCGTCGAATGGCCGCAACAGGCGGGCGCGCTGCTCGGCGTGCCCGATCTGGTTTTCTCGCTCGACGTGGACGGCGACGGCCGTGCCCTCACCGTCCGGGCGTACAGCGCTTCAGGAAAGGCATGTCTCGAAAGATGTTGATCAAACCGTTCCGCTCGATCGAATCGGCGGCCACCGCGACGCACAACTGGCGCCGCCGTCAGATCCTGCGCGCGGGGGCGTCGACGCTGGTGCTCGGTCTCGTCGCGCCGCGGCTCGCGCACGCGTCGTCGGTGCTCGGCGTGCGCGTGTGGCCCGCACGCGATTACACGCGCGTCACGATCGAATCCGACCAGCCGCTGCAGAATAGCCAACAACTGCTGCAGGGTCCCGACCGTCTGGTCGTCGATCTGAACGGCCTCGACCTCGACCAGTCGCTGCGCGATCTCGTATCGAAGATCGCGCCGAACGATCCGCAGATCCAGTCGGTGCGCGTCGGCCAGTATCAGCCGCACGTCGTGCGGATGGTGTTCGACCTGAAGGGCTCGGTGAAGCCGCAGGTGTTCACGCTGCCGCCCGTCGGCACCTACAAGTACCGGCTCGTGTTCGACCTGTATCCGGCCGTCGCGCCCGATCCGCTGTCCGACCTGATCGCGCAGACGGAACGCAAGGAACAGGCGCTCAACGACACCGCGCGCGCGCAGCAGATGCAGCCGCCGTCCACGCTGGCCGGCCCGGGCACCCCGCCGCCCGGCGCGGGCGCGGGCGACAACAGCGACGCGTTCTTCCAGCGTTTCGCGCAGAACACGCCGGCCGCGCCGCACACGCCGCCGGCCGCCGGCACGCCGTCGACGCCCGCGAAGCCGGCCGTCAAGCCGCCGCCAGTCATCGCGCGCCGCGACGACAACGACGACGACACCTACAAGTTCACCGCGCCGAAATCGGGCAAGGGCGGCACCGTGCGCCTGCTGACGGTCGCGATCGATCCGGGCCACGGCGGCGAGGATCCGGGCGCGATCGGCGGCGGCGGCACGTACGAGAAGCACATCGCGCTCGACATCGCGAAGAAGCTGCGCGCGAAGATCGACGCCGCGCCGAACATGCGCGCGATGATGACGCGCGACGCCGATTTCTTCGTGCCGCTGAACGTGCGCGTGCAGAAAGCGCGCCGCGTCGGCGCGGATCTCTTCGTGTCGATCCACGCGGACGCGTTCACGACGCCGTCCGCGCGCGGCTCGTCGGTGTTCGCGCTGTCCGACCACGGCGCGACGAGCGCCGCGGCGCGCTGGATGGCGAACAAGGAAAATTCGTCGGACCTGATCGGCGGCATCAACATCAAGACGGCGGACGCGGCGGTGAACCGCGCGCTGTTCGACATGTCGACGACCGCGCAGATCCGCGACTCGCTGCGCTACGGCAACTACGTGCTGAAGGAAGTGGGCGGCATCAACAAGCTGCACAAGGGCTCGGTCGAGCAAGCCGGGTTCGCGGTGCTGAAGGCGCCCGACATTCCGTCGATCCTCGTCGAGACCGCGTTCATCAGCAACCCGGACGAAGAGCGTCGCCTCAACGACGACAGCTATCGCGACGAGATGGCCGACGCGATCTTCCGCGGCATCAAGCGCTATTTCGCCGCGAATCCGCCGCTCGCGAAGAGCCGGATGGCCTGAGCGCCGCCCGTTCCATGCCGCCGGCACGCAGCGCGTGCCGGCGCGTCACGACGCCGCGAAGCGGCTCAGCAGTTTCCCGCCGAACACGTTCACCGCGAGCCCGCCCATCACGAGCGCGGCGCCGATCAGCTGCGATTGCGTCAGATGCTCGTCCAGCAGCAGCGACGACGACGCGAGCCCGACGATCGGCACCAGCAACGAGAATTGCGCGACCTGCGCGGCCGGATAGCGCGACAGCAGGCGGCTCCACAGCCCGTAGCCGAGCAGCGTCGCGACGAACGCGAGATAGACGACCGCGAAGATCGACGCGCCGTCGAGCCCCGCGAGCGCGGTCGCGATCCGTTTCGGCCCTTCGAACCACAGCGACAGCAGGAAGAACGGCACGGGCGGCACGAGGCTCGCCCACACGACGAGCGACACGAGATTCGCCTTCCCCACCTTCTTCGTGACGATATTGCCGATGGCCCACATCGCGGCCGAGCAGATCGTCAGCAGGAAGCCCGCGAGCGTCATCGCGCGGCCGCCTTGCGCGGCGATCACGACGAGCCCGCCCGCGGCGATCGCGAGCCCGACCAGGTTCTGCACGCGCAGCCGCTCGCCGAGGAACAGCATCGCGAACACCAGCGTGAAGAACGCCTGCGACTGCAGCACGAGCGACGCGAGGCCGGCCGGCATCCCGACGTACATGCCGGTGAACAGGAACACGAACTGGCCGAGCTGGATCGTCGCGCCGTACAGCACCAGCAGCCGCCACGAAATCTGCGGCCGGCGCACGAAGAACACCGCGGGCACGGCCGCGAGCGTGAAGCGCAGCGCGCCGAGCAGCATCGGCGGCATGCCGTGCAGGCCGACCTTGATCACGACGAAGTTCACGCCCCATGCGAGGATCACCACCAGCGCGAGCAGCAAGTCCTTCGGGGCCATCATCGGCGTCTCCTCGATTGTCGAATGGTCTGGTGAAGCCGGTCAGTCTACCGGGTTTCGCCGCCGCGCCCGATACCCGCGCGGCGTGCATGGAATCGGCGACGGGCGGCGGCTGGTGCAACGCAACGACTTGCGCGACACGATGAAGGCCGCACGACACGTGCCTGCCGCGGCCGCCTCGCGCCTTTCGCGCGCCCCGTCACTCGCGCCACCGGGCCGCCAGTACAATGACCGTCAATCCAGCCGTTCCCCACGAAGGCCCGCCATGACCGACTCGATCAAAGCCCTGCTGAAGCCGCACGTACGCGACATCGGCAACCTGCAGGTGCGCCGCACGCTGCCCGCGCTCGCCGCCCGCCTCGTCGGCCCGTTCATCTTCTTCGATCACATGGGGCCCGCCGCGCTGCCGGCCGGCGCGGGGCTCGACGTGCGCCCGCATCCGCACATCGGGCTTGCGACGGTCACCTACCTGTTCGACGGCGCGATCCTGCACCGCGACAGCCTCGGCTCGCTGCAGGAAATCGTGCCCGGCGACGCGAACTGGATGACGGCCGGCCGCGGGATCGTGCACTCCGAGCGTACGCCCGACGCGCAGCGCGCGAGCGGCCACACCGTGCACGGCATCCAGACCTGGGTCGCGCTGCCGAAAACGCACGAGACCACCGAGCCGTCGTTCGAGCACCACGCGGCCGACACGCTGCCCAAGCGCGATGAAAACGGCGTCGCGCTGACGGTGATCGCCGGCGACGCATTCGGGCTGCATTCGCCCGTGACGACGTTCTCGCGCACGCTGTACGTCGCGGCCGAATTCGCGGCCGGCGGCCGGCTCGAACTCGATGCGTCGCACGAGGAGCGCGCGGTCTACGTGGTCGACGGCGAGCTCGCGATCGACGGCACGCCGGTGCCGGCCGAACGGATGGCCCTGCTCGCGCCGGGCGCGACCGTCACGCTCGCGAGCGGCAGCGGCGCGCGCGCGATGCTGCTCGGCGGTGACCGGATCGACGGCGAACGCTTCATCGAATGGAATTTCGTCGCGAGCAGCCGCGACGCGATCGAGCGCGCGAAAGCGGCGTGGACGCGCCAGGAAATGGGCAAGGTGCCCGGCGAGACCGAGTGGATTCCGCTGCCCGAATCGAAGCCGCGTTGAAAAAGCGGCGCGCCGCCCCCATCCTGACGATATTCGAACGGAAGAGAACGACATGGACACCACGCTTGCCACATTCGAGAAAGATGTCATCGAGGCGTCGCTGGACACGCCCGTGCTGGTCGACTTCTGGGCGCCGTGGTGCGGCCCCTGCAAGACGCTCGGCCCGCTGCTGGAAAAGCTCGAAGCCGATTACGCCGGCCGCTGGAAGCTCGTGAAGGTCAACGTCGACGAGAACCAGGAACTCGCCGCGCACTTCCAGACGCGCAGCATCCCGCACGTGATCGCGTTCGCCGACGGGCGCCCGGTCGACCAGTTCGTCGGCGTGCTGCCCGAAGGGCAGTTGCGCGCGTTCCTCGACCGGCTGCTGCCGGCCGCCGAGGAAGCCGAGCGCCGCGCCGCGCAGTACGCGATGGCCGAACAGCGCTTCGACGATGCGCTCACGCACCTCGAAGCGGCGCTCGCGCTGAACCCCGGCTACGACGACGCGCGCCTCGACCTCATCGAGCTGCTGCTCGCGCGCAACGAGGTCGACGCCGCGCGCGCGGAGACCGAGCGCCTGTCGCCGCAGACCGTGCAGAACGGCGACCCGCGCTACCAGGCGATCAAGACCCGTTTCGACGCGCTCGACGCCACGGCCGACCTGCCGCCGACCGACGCGCTCGAAGCGCGCATCGCGGCGAACCCGGCCGATCTCGACGCGCGCTTCGACCTCGCGCAGAGCCTGATCGCGCGACGCGCATACGAAGGGGCGCTGGAACAGTTGCTGGAAATCGTGACGCGCGATCGCGCATATGGCGACGACCTCGGCCGCCGCACGATGATCTCGGTGTTCGAACTGGCCGGCGATCGCCCCGACCTCGTCGCCGCATGGCGGCGCAAGCTGAGCATGGCGCTCAACTGACGCACGAGCGGCCGGGCCACGAAGGGCCAGGCCACGAAGGGCCAGGCCGCGAAGGGCCGGGCCGCGAAAGGCCGGGCCGCGACGGCCCGGCTGGCTCGCCGTCACCTGCCGACTCGTGCACGGCACGCCGGCCGCGCCGCGACATGCTCATTCGCGACCCGCGCGCCGCGCGCTCAGCCGGCCGCCTGTGCCGCGATCGCCCGCAACGCATGCGCGGCCGCCGCGAAACCGAAACTCGCGGTCACGCACACGCTCGAACCGAAGCCCGCACAGTTGAGCCCCGCGACATGCGCGGCCGCCGACGGCTCCGCGCCGTCCTCGATGTCGCAGGCCGCCGCTTCCGGATAGATCAGCGGCTCGTCCGAATACACGGCGCTGACCTTGAAGCGCGCCTTCGGCCCGCGCGGAAAACCGTGCTGCTTGCGCAACTGCGCACGCACCTTCGACAGCAGCGGATCCTGGATCGTCAGCGCGAGATCGTCGATGCGGATGCGCGTGGGGTCGAGCTGCCCGCCCGCGCCGCCGACGACGATCAACGGCTGCCGTTTCGCGACGCACCACGCGATCAGCGCGACCTTCGTGCGCACGCTGTCGATCGCGTCGATCACGTAGTCGAAGCCGCCGCCGAGCAGCGCGTCGAAATTGTCGGGCTCGACGAAATCCTCGATGCGGTTCACGCGGCACGCGGGATCGATCAGCGCGATCCGCTCGGCCATCGCGTCGACCTTCGGCTTGCCGTAATTGCCGTCGAGCGCATGAACCTGCCGGTTCGTATTGCTTTCCGCGACGTTGTCGAGATCGATCAGCGTCAGCGTGCCGACCGCGTTGCGCGCGAGCGCCTCGGCCACCCACGACCCGACGCCGCCGATCCCGATCACCGCGACGTGCGCGCGCTCGAACGCGGCCGCCGCCGGCGCGCCGTACAGACGCGCGACGCCGCCGAAACGCCGCGCGCGATCCACGTCAAGCTGGATTTCCGGGGTCGGGGTAAGATCGGAAGAACGGGGCGGGGCAGCGTCGGCGGAGGACATGGCAGCAAGGAAAACGTAAGTCGTGCAGCCCTCTATTTTGCCTGAACTCCTCGCCCCCTCGCCCGACTGTGCACGCACGATTTTTGCGCGTTCGCTATACTGGCCCCCAGATTGAAGCGTTTGCATAACATGACGACTCTCGCCGATCTCCGCATCAACTATTCGCGTGCTTCGCTCGACGAAGCCGATGCCGCCCCCGATCCCTTCGCCCAGTTCGATCGCTGGTTCAAGGAGGCGCTCGCCGCCAAGCTGCCCGAGCCGAACACGATGACGCTCGCGACCGTCGGCGCCGCCGCCCGGCCGTCGGCCCGGATCGTGCTCATCAAGGGCGTCGACGAACGCGGGTTCGTCTTCTTCACCAATTACGAAAGCCGCAAGGGCCACGATCTCGCCGTGCATCCGCAGGCCGCGTTGCTGTTCTACTGGATCGAGCTCGAGCGCCAGGTGCGCATCGAAGGCCGGATCGAGAAAACCAGCGCGGAAGAAAGCGACCGCTATTTCGCGTCGCGCCCGCTCGGCTCGCGCATCGGCGCATGGGCGTCGGACCAGAGCACCGTGATCGACGGCCGCGCGACGCTCGAAGCGCGCGAGAAAGCCGTCAGCGAACGCTACGGCGACAACCCGCCGCGCCCGCCGCACTGGGGCGGCTACCGCCTCGTGCCCGACACGATCGAGTTCTGGCAGGGGCGCCCGTCGCGGCTGCACGACCGCCTGCTCTATACGCGCGACGCCGCGGCGGCGCCGGGCTGGACGATCTCGCGCCTGTCGCCGTAAGCGCGGCGCCGGCGCACGCCGGTCGTGTCTCGTGTTGCATCCGGGTGCCTGCGCCGCAAGTGGTGGGCGCCGGTCAAGATACTTGGCTGTATTCGATTCAACGAACAAACGGAGAATCCAAATGTTCTGGGAAAAGAAGCTGGCACAGTGGGCGGATGAAGTACGGGCAAAAGCGAACATACCGGCGCGACTCGTGCTGTGGAACGGCGATCAACTCGATTTCGGCACCTTCAGCGCGCCGCAGGTCACGCTGAAGGTGAACAGCGCATCGGCGTTGCCGCTGCTGCTCGAACCGAGCCTCGACAATCTCGGCGAGGCGTACGTGAAGGGCAAGATCGACATCGAAGGCAAGCTGTCGGACATCATCAACATCGGCTACTCGCTCGCGCGCAGCACCGTGACGAGCGCGAGCAAGCTCGCACGCGTGAAGCGCTACTTCAATCACACGAAGAGCACCGACAAGAAGGCGATCCAGTACCACTACGACGTGTCGAACGAGTTCTACCAGCTGTGGCTCGACGAGAACATGGTGTACTCGTGCGCGTACTTCGAGAACGGCGACGAGGATCTCGCCACCGCGCAGATCAAGAAGATCGACCACATCCTGACGAAGATCCAGCTGCAGCCCGGCCAGCGCCTGCTCGACATCGGCTGCGGCTGGGGCGCGCTCGTGCTGCGCGCCGCGCAGAAGTTCGGCGCGACGTGTCTCGGCGTGACGCTGTCGCAGAACCAGTTCGACCTCGCGACCGCGCGCGTGAAGGCGGCGGGGCTCGAAGACAAGATCGAGATTCGTCTGCAGGATTACCGCGAGATCGAAGGCCAGTTCGACCGGATCACGAGCGTCGGGATGTTCGAGCACGTCGGCCGCAAGAACCTGCCGCTCTACTTCTCGCGCGTGCGGGAACTGCTCGCCGACGACGGCATCGCGATGAACCACGGGATCACGTCGACCGACGCGGAAAGCGGCGAAACGGCGCTCGGCGGCGGCGAATTCATCGATCGCTACGTGTTCCCGGACGGCGAGCTGCCGCACATCAGCCTCGCGCTCGAAGCGGCGCAGCGCGGCGGACTCGAGGCGGTTGACGTCGAAAGCCTGCGCCGGCACTATGCGCGCACGCTCGATATCTGGACGGAAAACTTCGAAGCGAAAGCGGAAGAAGCGAGAAAGCTCGTCGACGACGAAAAATTCCGCATCTGGCGCGTGTATCTCGCCGGCTGCGCGTATGCGTTCGAGCACGACGACGTGTCGATCTTCCAGATCGTGTGCCGCAAGGCCGGGCGCAGCGCGAAAACGCTGCCGTGGTCGCGGCGCTACATGTACGAACACGCGCTGCCGCGCTAGGCGGCGCATCACGCAGGGCATGCATGGGTGACGGCAGGACGCGGCGCAAGGCGCCGCCGCAACGACAGCCGCGCGACGACGCCGACGGGCAGTTCGACCTGTTCGGCGCGCCGACGGACGCCGCACGCGCGTCGCCGGCCGACGACGATCGCGCCGTCAGCCCCGATGAGCACGTGACGCCGCACGCACCGGAAGACGCGCGACCGGCGCGGCCCGCCCGGACGGCCTCCCGCCCCACCGCCGATGACGCTCACGACGAGCCCGCCCCGTCATCCGGCCTGCTGTGGGACGAACCGTCTCCACCGGCCGCCGCGCCGAAGCAAGGCCGCCGCAAGCGTGGCGTGCTCCCGGCACCGATCTCGGCAGACGTGGCTGAAGCCGCGGCAAGCTTGCCGCCGAACGTGCGGCTCGGCACGTCGTCGTGGTATTTCCCCGGCTGGAACGGCATCGTCTACGATGGCGACTTCGCGCAGACGAAGCTGTCGCGCGAAGGGCTCGAAGCGTACGGCGCGCATCCGCTGCTGAAGAGCGTGAGCCTCGACCGGTCGTTCTACGGGCCGCTGTCGGTGGCCGATTACCTGCGCTACGCGCAGCAGGTGCCCGACGATTTCCGTTTCGTCGTGAAGGCGCCGGCCGCGGTGACCGACGCGGTGATCCGCGGCCGGCGCGGCGAGCCGTCCGGGCCGAACCCGACCTTCCTCGATGCCCAGCTCGCGACCCGCGAATTCGTTCAGCCGTGCCTCGATGGCCTCGGCCGGAAAGCCGGCGTGCTCGTGTTCCAGTTCTCGCCGCTGCCCGATCAGCTGCTCGCGGAGCCGGCCGCGCTGATCGACCGGCTCGCCGCGTTCTTCGCGGCGCTGCCGCCGCTGCCGCCGGACGCCAACGGCACGCGCTACGCGATCGAGATCCGCGACGCGAGCCTGCTCACGCCGCGCTTCATCCGCGCATTGGCCGCGCTCGGCGTGCGCTACTGCGTCGGCCTGCATGCGCGGATGCCCGACCCGCTGCGCCAGGCCGCCGCGCTCGCGCTGCTCGACGGCGACGCGCCGGGCCCGCTGATCGTGCGCTGGAGCCTGCACGGCGGTTTCAAGTACGAGCAGGCGAAGGCGAAATACGAGCCGTTCGACAAGCTCGTCGACGAGGATCCGGCCACGCGCTCGGCGCTCGCCGAACTGGCCGCGCGCTATGCGCTCGCCGGGCAGCCGGTGATCATCACGATCAACAACAAGGCGGAAGGCTCCGCGCCGCTGTCGTGCATCGCGCTCGCACGCGAAATCGCCGCCGCGTGCGCGCAGTGGCGCAACGAGGCGGCGTGAGCGCGGCTTGCGCCGCCGTCGCTTACGCGCCGCGCAGCGACTTCAGCCGGTGCGAGAACTTCCGCCGGAATTTCGCGAGCTTCGGCCCGATCACGACCGAGCAGTAGCCCTGCCCCGGGTTCCGCGCGTAATAGTTCTGATGGTAGTCCTCGGCCGGCCAGTAGTTGCCGTCGAGCGGCACGACCTGCGTGACGATCGGCTGGCCGAATACCTGCTCGCGCTCGAGCTCGCGGATCACGTCGAGCGCCGTGTCGCGCTGCGCATCCGAATGCGTGAACACGACCGACCGGTACTGCGTGCCGACGTCGTTGCCCTGCCGGTTCAGCGTGGTCGGATCGTGCGTCGCGAAGAAGATCTCGAGGATCTCGCGATAGCCGATGCGCGCCGGATCGAACGTCACGTTGACGACTTCCGCGTGGCCGGTGTCGCCTTCGCAGATGTCGCGGTAGCCGGGGTTGCGCGTATGGCCGCCCGCATAACCCGACTGGACGGCCGTCACGCCGTCGACGTCGAGAAACACGGCCTCCGTGCACCAGAAACACCCGCCTCCCAAAGTCGCGGTTTCAAGCATCTCGTTCCCCATGAATTCAGACCCTCGTTGATGACGGCAGCGGCACGCCCGTGCCGGCTGCCACCGTTCCATCCCGCCGCTGCGCGCCCGTGATACCGGTCACCGCGGCACTCCGGCAAGTATCTCACTCGCGCGCGAACCTGGCAGATCACGCAGGCGCCGCGCCCGACTCGCCTACCGATTCTCGTCTACACTTAGGCACGCGCCAGCGCGGCGGCAAACCCGCGGTCACGCGCGCAGCGTTCGATGCATGCCCGACCCTGATGCCAACATCATCTGCCGGAACATCGCTATGCATGCCTTAACAGCATTCACCCGCGTCACCCGCCCGGCCGCTGCCGCGCCGCGGGGCGCCGCTTCGACGGCTTCATCACGTCGCCGCCCGTCCGCCCCGCCCGCGGCGCGGCGATCCGGCCGGTCGCCGTTACCCGCTTTCCCCGCTTTCACGATCTGATGCACGGCGCCGCGCGTCGCACCGACACGTGCGTCCGTGCGTCGAACGCCCCCGCCGGCACGATGCACGCCGCGCGGCCATCCCGACCCGCACGCCCGCAACGAACGGCCGTGCGCTCACGATCCAGACCCATCGAGGAGGCATCACCATGAGCATGCGGCCCGACCCGACGTTTCACGCTTCGCCCGAGCTTGCGATGCAGGCGTCGGCGGAGGAGTTTGCCTATACGTTGTTGCTGAGCCCCGATTTTTCCAGACCCGACGCGCTTGCCGTGATCAACGTGAAGCCCGGTTCCTCGACGTACGGCAAGATCGTGCATACGGTGACGATGCCGAACACCGGCGACGAGTTTCACCACTTCGGCTGGAATGCATGCTCGTCGGCGCTGTCGCCGCTCACCGGGCATGCATTCCTCGAGCGCCGCTTCCTGATCATCCCGGGCCTGCGCTCGTCGCGCATCTACGTGATCGACACGAAGCCGCATCCGACGCAGGCGCGCATCCACAAGATCGTCGAGCCCGACGAGATCTTCGCGAAGACCGGCTATTCGCGGCCGCACACCGTGCATTGCGGGCCCGAGGGCATCTACGTGAGCACGCTCGGCGGCGCGGGCAAGGACGGCACCGACGGCGCGCCCGGCATCTTCATCATGGATTGCGAGACCTTCGACGTGCTCGGCCGCTGGGAGATCGACCGCGGCCCGCAGGACAAGCATTACGACTTCTGGTGGAACCTGCCGCGCGACTACATGGTGTCGAGCGAATGGGCGCTGCCGCCGCAATTCGAGAACGGGATCGTCCCCGAGGATCTGCTCGCGAACAAGTACGGGCACCGGCTGCATTTCTGGGACCTGCGCGCGCGGCGCAACGTGCAGACGATCGATCTCGGCGCGCAGCACCAGATGGCGCTCGAGGTGCGGCCCGCGCACGACCCGGTGCGCGAATACGGATTCGTCGGCGTCGTGGTCGACACGACCAATCTCGAAGGCTCGATCTGGACCTGGTGGCGCGAAGGCGGCAAGTTCCATGTGAAGAAGACCGCGACGATCCCGGCCGAGCCGGCCACGGCCGATGAGTTGCCGCCGCTGCTGCAAGGATTCGGCGCGGTGCCGCCGCTCGTGACCGACATCGACCTGTCGCTCGACGACCGATTCCTGTACGTGTCGTGCTGGGGCACCGGCGAGATGCGCCAGTACGACGTATCGGACCCGCACCACCCGGTGCTCGCCGGGTCGGTGCGCATCGGCGGCATCGCGCGCCGTGCGCCGCACTCGAATGGCCGAGCGTTCGCGGGCGGCCCGCAGATGGTCGAGATCAGTCGCGACTGCCGGCGCGTGTACTGGACCAATTCGCTCTATTCGACGTGGGACGACCAGTTCTATCCGGACGGCGTGCCGGCCGCGCAGGTGCTCGCGCATGCGGGGCCGGACGGCGGGCTGACGCTCGCCGACGATTACTGGGTCGAATTCCCCGACGGCTATCGCGCGCATCAGATCCGGCTCGAAGGCGGCGACTGCTCGACCGACTCGTTCTGCTATCCGTCGGTCAAGCGTTGAGCGCCGGCCTTCACGCGCCGTTCGCGCTGTGGGCGGCCGTGCTCGCGAGCGGCGTCTATCACGGGCTCAACCCGGCGATGGGCTGGCCGCTCGCGGTGTCGAACGCGCTGATGACGCGCCGCGGCCGCGCACTCGTCGCGGCGCTCGGCTATCTCGCGCTCGGTCATGCGCTGGCCGTGTTCGCGGTGATGCTGCCGTTCGGGCTGCTCGCGGCGCTGCTCGCGTGGCAGACGGCGATCCGGATCGGCGCGAGCGCACTCGTGATCGGCTTCGGCGCGGTGCTGCTGATCCGGCGCCGGCATCCGCGGGCGCTCGCGCGGATTGCGCCGGCGCGGCTCGGCCTGTGGTCGTTCGCGGTCGCGCTCGCGCACGGCGCGGGGTTGATGCTGGTGCCGATCTACCTCGGCCTGTGCGGACTCGACCGGGATGCCGGCCACCGCGCGGCGGCAATGCTCGTCGATGCGCATCTCGGGATGGCGCTCGTCGTCGCGGCCGTGCATGCGGCCGCGATGATCGCCGCCGGCGGCGGCCTCGCGTGGCTCGTATACCGCTATCTCGGGCTGAAGTTCGTGTCACGGAGCTGGTTCAATCTCGATACGGTGTGGGCGTCGAGCCTGATCGTGACGGGGGCGTTGTCGCTCGGGCTGGCGGCGGCGCAATAGTGCGGTCGCGCTGCCGGCCGGGCAACACGGTGTCGGCCTGAACAGCCGCACCGTCAAAAAGGCGACGGAATGGCGACGCCGGCCACGCGCCGCAGTGTTCGCTACGTCACCCTGCCGTCGCGATGCGCCGCCCGACCGGGCCCGGCGACCGCGATTCCGCTAAAATCGGGCCATGCACACCCCTTCCCACTCGACCGCCTTGAAGTCTTTCGTCCGCCGCGCGCGTCACGCCCGTGTCGTGTCGCGCCCGCCCGCCCCCTTCCGGATGGCTGCCCGATGACGAGCCGCGCCAATCCGCCCGATTTCGACGCGGCCGCGTTCCGGCAGGCGCTCGGCCAGTTCGCGACGGGCGTGACGGTGATCACGACGCGTGCGCCGTCCGGCCAGTTGATCGGCATCACCGCCAGCTCGTTCAATTCGGTGTCGCTCGATCCGCCGCTCGTGCTGTGGAGCCTCGCGCACAAATCGGCGTCCACACCGGTGTTCCGCGGCAACAGCCATTACGTGGTGAACGTGCTCGCGGCGTCGCAGCTCGACCTGTGCAAGCGTTTCTCGACCTACAAGGGCGACCGCTTCGAAGGGATCGCGCACGCGGCCGGCAACTCGGGAATGCCCGTGCTCGACGGCGCGCTCGCATGGTTCGAATGCCACAACCGCAGCCGCTACGACGAAGGCGACCATGTGATCTTCGTCGGCGAAGTGGAACGCTGCGGCCTGCGCGCCGTATCGGACACCGCGCCGCCGCTCGTGTTCCACGGCGGCGGCTTCCACGGCCTCACACCGCTTTGATCGCCCCCGTGCGCGCCAGCCCGACCGGCGCGCCCGCTTCATCCTTCAGCGTCTGCAGCACGATGTTCGAACGGATGTCCATCACGCCCGGCGCCTTGTACAGGCGGTTCAGCACGAAATCCGAGTAGTGCTTGAGGTTGTGCGCGAGCACGCGCAGCAGATAGTGGCTCTCGCCGGTCACGACGAACGCGCCGACCACCTCCGGCCATTCGCGCAGCGCTTCCGCGAAGCGCTCGTGCCATTGATTCTCTTCGTTGCGCATCGACACCTGCACGAACGCCTCGAGCTCGAAGCCGAGCTTCTCGCGGCTCAGGCACGCGCGATAGTGCTCTATCACGCCCTGCTCCTCGAGCAGGCGCATGCGGCGCAGACAGGCGGATGGCGAAAGCGAGATGCGTTCGGCCAGGTCGAGATTGCTGATTCTGCCCTCCTCCTGCAATACCGCCAGAATCCGGCAGTCGGTGGCATCGAGCGTGATCGCGTGCATTTTTGGTCCCCGTTTTCCCTCTGAGTCGAATTATCTGCCAATCCGGCGGATTGTCCATGTTTATTTCGCAAGCACTTTCTGCGAGCGTCCACCTATCATTCGAAGGATCGACTCATCGAAACGTCATGCCATGGACACACTCTGGGACATCTCGCCGCCGGTCAGCCCCGCCACCCCCGTGTGGCCGGGCGATACGCCGGTTTCGGTCGAACGCGTGTGGCGAATGGAAGCCGGTTCGCCGGTCAACGTCGCACGCCTGACGCTGTCGCCGCACACGGGCGCGCACTGCGATGCGCCGCTGCACTACGACGCCGACGGCGCGCCGATCGGCGCGGTGCCGCTCGACACCTATCTCGGCCCGTGCCGCGTGATCCACTGCATCGGCGCGTCGCCGGTCGTGCGGCCGGCCGACGTGGAAGCCGCGCTCGACGGCGCGCCGCCGCGCGTGCTGCTGCGCACGTATGCGCGTGCCGCGGTCGAGCAATGGGACAGCGATTTCTGCGCGGTCGCGCCCGACACCGTCGACCTGCTCGCCGCGCACGGTGTGAAGCTGATCGGCATCGATACGCCGTCGCTCGATCCGCAGGAATCGAAGACGATGGATGCGCATCACCGCGTGCGGGCGCACCGGATGGCGATCCTCGAAGGGATCGTGCTCGACGACGTGCCGCCCGGCGACTACGAACTGATCGCGCTGCCGCTGAAATTCGCGACGCTCGACGCGAGCCCCGTGCGCGCGGTACTCCGCGCACTGCCCGCACGCGCCGCCTGATTACCCGACCTACTACCTCACACAATGATGATCAAGACCCGTGAAGACGCGCTCGCGCTCGACCGCGACGACCCGCTGGCCGCGCTGCGCGACCAGTTCTCACTGCCCGACGGCGTGATCTACCTCGACGGCAACTCGCTCGGCGCGCAGCCGCGCGCGTCGGCCGCCCGCGCGCAACAGGTGATCGGCGCCGAATGGGGCGACGGCCTGATCCGCAGCTGGAACACGGCCGGCTGGTTCGCGCTGCCGCGCCGGCTCGGCGACAAGCTCGCGACGCTGATCGGCGGCGCGCCCGGCGAAACGGTCGTGACCGACACCATCTCGATCAACCTGTTCAAGCTGCTGTCCGCGATGCTGCGCCACCAGGCCGAGCGCGCGCCCGAACGCCGCGTGATCGTGTCGGAACGCTCGAACTTCCCGACCGACCTGTACATCGCGCAGGGGCTGATCGAGCAGCTCGGCAGCGGCTACGAACTGCGCCTGATCGACGATCCGGCCGACCTGCCCGGCGCGCTCGGCGCGGACACGGCCGTCGCGATGATCACGCACGTGAACTACCGCACCGGCTACATGCACGACATGCCGGCCGTCACGCAGCTCGTGCACGACGCGGGCGCGCTGATGCTGTGGGATCTCGCGCACTCGGCCGGCGCGGTGCCGGTCGACCTGAACGGCGCGCGCGCGGACGGCGCGGTCGGCTGCACGTACAAGTACCTGAACGGCGGCCCCGGCTCGCCCGCGTTCGTGTGGGTGCCGCAGCGCCATCTCGCGCATTTCTCGCAGCCGCTGTCGGGCTGGTGGGGCCACCGCGCGCCGTTCGCGATGCAGCCGGACTTCGCGCCCGACCCGGGCATCGCGCGCTTCCTATGCGGCACGCAGCCGATCGTGTCGATGTCGATGGTCGAATGCGGGCTCGACGTGTTCCTGCAGACCGACATGCAGACGATCCGCCGCAAGTCGCTCGCGCTGACCGACGCGTTCATCGCGCTCGTCGAGGAACGCTGCGCGGGCCTGTCGCTGAAGCTCGTCACGCCGCGCGCGCATCACCAGCGCGGCTCGCAGGCGAGCTTCGAGCATCCGCACGGCTACGAAGTGATGCAGGCGCTGATCGCGCGCGGCGTGATCGGCGACTACCGCGAGCCGTACGTGCTGCGCTTCGGCTTCACGCCGCTCTATACGCGCTTCGCCGACGTATGGGATGCGGTCGAGACGCTGCGCGACATCCTCGCCACCGACGCGTGGACGGCGCCCGAGTTCGCCGAACGCGGCGCGGTGACCTGACCGGTTTTGCGTGGCGCACCTCGGCTGCATGCCGCAGTTGCGAAGCGCGCCACGCGTTCGCCATTCAAATCTGGAGATAGTCGTGAATTCTGGTCATATGCAGCCGCCCGGCGGCGACGCGCCGGCAGGCTGCCCGTTCTCGGGCGCACGTGCCGCCCAACCGGCGCAAGCCGCGCACGACGCGCCGCACGTGCCGGGCGAGGCCGACACGCAAGCCGGCTGGCACGACGCGCAGCTCGATTTCTCGAAGTCGATGAGCTACGGCGACTACCTGTCGCTGAATTCGATCCTCGATGCGCAGCATCCGCTGTCGCCCGATCACAACGAGATGCTGTTCATCATCCAGCATCAGACGAGCGAGCTGTGGATGAAGCTCGCGCTGTTCGAGCTGCGCGGCGCGCTCGATGCGGTGCGCACCGACGCGCTGCCGCCCGCGTTCAAGATGCTCGCGCGCGTGTCGCGCATCCTCGAGCAACTGGTGCAGGCGTGGAACGTCCTGTCGACGATGACGCCGTCCGAGTATTCGGCGATGCGGCCGTATCTCGGCCAGTCGTCGGGCTTCCAGTCGTACCAGTATCGCCAGCTCGAATTCCTGCTCGGCAACAAGAACGCGCAGATGCTGCAGCCGCATGCGCACCGGGCCGACATCCTCGAACAGGTGCGCGCGACGCTCGAGGCGCCGTCGTTCTACGACGAGGTCGTGCGCCTGCTCGCGCGGCGCGGGTTCCCGATCGCGCCCGAGCGGCTCGAGCGCGACTGGACCCAGCCGATGCGGCACGACGAGACGGTCGAAGCCGCGTGGCTCGAGGTCTATCGTCATCCGCAGCAGCACTGGGAACTGTACGAGATGGCCGAGGAACTCGTCGATCTCGAGGATGCGTTCCGCCAGTGGCGCTTCCGTCACGTGACGACGGTCGAACGCATCATCGGCTTCAAGCAGGGCACCGGTGGCACGAGCGGCGCGCCGTACCTGCGCAAGATGCTCGACGTCGTGCTGTTCCCCGAGCTCTGGCACGTGCGCACCACGCTGTAACGCACCGTCACGCGCCCGCCGTCACGACGACGGGCGGGCGCGTGCCTCTCCTTGGCGCGGGACTGCGCGTTCGAACACGGATCCGACACCAACGAGATCGCCGCGTTTGCAGCGTGCCGCCGGAACGGTTCGCCGCGTCCTGCCGTTGCGGCGCCGCACCATCCGCTGCGCACGCTCACCGCGTTCCGGCGCCGCCACGGGATTCTGCCGAGGCCGGCCGGCAAGCTGCTCGAACAACGCGTCGCACTGACGCGCGACGCGCTGACGCCCTTTTCCGATCAGGTCTCCCTCGCCGGCCGTGCCTCGCACGCCGCCGCAGCGCACCATCGAAATGCGGTCTCCCCGCCTTGACTTTCGCGCGTCCGAATACGATCATTCGCTCACACAAAGAGCAAATGATCGTATTCCACAGGATAGACAGGCACGAACAGGAGACACCGGATGAGCGAATCGTCCTCCGCCCGCGCGCCCGTGCTGCTGCACATCGGCGCGGGCTCGTTTCACCGCGCGCACCAGGCGTGGTATCTGCATCGCGTGAACGCGGCCGTGCCGGCCGACGAACGCTGGTCGCTGACCGTCGGCAACATCCGCGACGACATGCGCGCGACGATGGACGCGCTCGCCGCGCAGCGCGGCGCGTACACGCTCGAAACCGTCACGCCGCAAGGCGAGCGCGCGTACGAGACGATCCGCGCGATCACCCGCGTGCTGCCGTGGTCGATCGACCTCGCCGCGCTGATCGACGCGGGCGCCGATCCGGCGTGCCGGATCGTGTCGTTCACCGTCACCGAAGGCGGCTACTACCTCGACGAACACAATCGGCTCGACGTCGCGAACGCCGATCTCGCCGCCGATCTGCAGGGCGCGCGCACGACGCTGTACGGCGCGCTCGCGGCGCTGCTCGCCGAACGCGTGAAGCGCGGCGCGGGCCCGCTCACGCTGCAAAGCTGCGACAACCTGCGCAACAACGGCGCGCGCTTTCGCGCGGGGATGCGCGAATTCCTCGAACGGCGCGGCGAAGCGGATCTCCTCGCGTGGTTCGATGCGCACGTCGCGACGCCCAGCGCGATGGTCGACCGCATCACGCCGCGCCCGACTGCCGACGTGCGCGAGCGCGTGCTCGCGGCCACCGGCGTCGACGACGCATGCCCGGTGATGGGCGAATCGTTCATCCAGTGGGTGATCGAGGACCGCTTCGCGGCCGGCCGGCCGCACTGGGAATTGGCCGGCGCGGAACTCGTCGACGACGTGCATCCGTACGAGGAAGCGAAGATCCGCATCCTCAACGCGACGCACAGCTGCATCGCGTGGGCCGGCACGCTCGCGGGCTACACCTACATCCACGAAGGCACGCACGACGCGGCGATCCGCCGCTTCGCGCACGACTACGTGACGCAGGACGTAATCCCGTGCCTGAGCCCCAGCCCGCTCGATCTCGCGCGCTACCGCGACGTCGTGCTGGAGCGCTTCGGCAATCCGTACGTGCTCGACACGAACCAGCGCGTCGCGGCCGACGGCTTCTCGAAGATTCCCGGCTTCATCGCGCCGACGCTCGTCGAATCGTTCGCGCGCGGCGCCGCACCGGGCGCCACCGCCGTGCTGCCCGCGCTGTTCCTGCGCTTTCTCGAACGCTGGGCGCGCGGCACGCTGCCGTATGCGTACCAGGACGGCGTGATGGATGAAAGCAGCGCACGCGCGATCGTCGACGCCGACGATCCGGCCGTCGCGCTGTGCGCGAGCCGCGCCCTGTGGGGCTCGCTCGCCGGCAACGCGGCGCTGTTCGAGGCGCTGCGCGCCGGGCTCGCGCGCGTCGACGCGTGGCTCGCCGCGCGTTGACGACGCGCGCGCCGGCGCCCGGCCGCGCTGCCGGGCGAACCCGCTTGGCACAGGCCGTGCGGCACGGCTAAAGTAGCGGCTCCTCACCGACCGAACGGATTGCTCATGTATCTCGGCATCGACCTCGGCACCTCGGAAGTGAAGGTGCTGCTGCTGGCCCCGGACGGCACGGTGGTCGGCACCGCGGGCTCGCCGTTTACCGTATCGCGCCCGCACCCGCGCTGGGCGGAGCAGCATCCGGACGACTGGTGGCGAGGCACGCTCGCCGCGCTCGCGGCATTGCGCGAACGGCATCCCCACGCGTTCGCACAGGTGCGCGGCATCGGCCTGTCGGGCCAGATGCACGGCGCGGTGCTGCTCGGCCGCGACGACCGCGTGCTGCGCCCCGCGATCCTGTGGAACGACATGCGCAGCGCCGACGAATGCGCGCTGCTGACCGAACGCGCGCCCGATCTCCACGCGCTGGCCGGCAACCTCGCGATGCCCGGCTTCACCGCGCCGAAACTGCTGTGGGTCGCGAAGCACGAACCCGACGTGTTCGCGGCCACCGCGTGCGTGCTGATGCCGAAGGACTACCTGCGGTTCCGGCTGACCGGCGCGAAAGTGTCCGACCCGTCGGACGCGGCCGGCACGCTGTGGCTCGACGTCGCGCGCCGCGACTGGTCCGATGCGCTGCTCGCCGCGTGCGGGATGACGCGCGAGCAGATGCCGCGCATCGTCGAAGGCAACGCGCCGTCCGGCACGCTGCGCGCGGACGTCGCGCGCGAGCTGGGGCTGTCGGAGGCCGTGCCGGTGGCAGGCGGCGGCGGCGACAACGCGACGAGCGCGCTCGGCATCGGCGCGATCCACGCGGGCGACGGCTTCGTGTCGCTCGGCACGTCGGGCGTGCTGAGCGTGGTCGGCGACCGCTTCATGCCGAATCCCGCGTCGGCCGTGCACGCGTTCTGCCATGCGATTCCCGATCGCTGGCAACTGATGAGCGTCGTGCTGTCGGCCGCGAGCTGCCTGCGCTGGGTCTGCAAGCTGACCGGCACCGACGAGCCCGCGCTGCTCGCCGAAGTCGAGGCGCTCGACCCCGACGCGCTCGCGGCGGCCCCGCTATTCCTGCCCTATCTGTCCGGCGAACGCACGCCGCACAACGATCCGTACGCGCAGGGCGCGTTCTTCGGGATGACGCACGCGACCGAGCGCGCGCACCTCGGCTACGCAGTGCTCGAAGGCGTGACGCTCGGCCTCGCCGACGGCCTCGATGCGCTGCACGCGGCCGGCGTGGAAACCGACCAGTTGTCGCTGATCGGCGGCGGTGCGCGCAGCGCGTTCTGGGCGCAATTAATCGCGGACGCGCTGAACGTGCGCACGCAGCAGATCGGCGGCGGCGAAACGGGCGCGGCGCTCGGCGCGGCACGGCTCGGCTGGCTCGCCGTCGGCGGCGATCCGCATACGGTGCTGACCAAGCCGCCGGTGCGCGCCGAATACGCGCCGGACGCCGCCCGCCATGCGCGGCTGCGCGAACGCCTCGATGCGTTCCGCACGCTGTATCGTCACGTGCGGCCGCTGTACGAACCGTCGCGCGCACGGCTCGCGTAGGCACGCCCCGTCGCGCGGCCGGGCCGCCGGCCAGCCGCGCGACATGCGGTACAGTGGATGCCGTCATGCGGCCCGCCGGCCGGCCCGCGAAGCGGCCCCCCATCCGAACCGAATCGCTATCGTGTCCAAGTCCTCAGAAAAACTCGATCTCGCCACGCGCGCCGCGTGGCTCTATTACGTCGCGGGCGACACGCAGAACGAAATCGCCGAAAAGCTGCAGGTGTCGCGCCCCGTCGCGCAGCGCCTCGTCGCGTTCGCGGTCGAGAAGAACCTGATCCGCGTGCGCGTCGACCATCGGCTCGCCGACTGTCTCGACCTCGGCGCGCAACTGTCGAAACGCTACGGCCTCGCGATGTGCGAAGTGGTGCCGGTCGACGCCGATGCGCCCGACGCGATCGACCGCAAGCTCGCGGTCGCCGGCGCGCAGGTGATGGAGCGCTACCTGAACGAAACGCGGCCGATGGTGATCGCGGTCAGCAGCGGCCGGACGCTGAAGGCCGCGGTCGCGCAGATCGCGCAGATCGACCGGCCGCAGCACCGGCTCGTGTCGATGGTCGGCGCGATCGCGGCCGACGGTTCGTCGAACCGCTACGACGTCGCGCAGTACATTTCCGAGAAAACCGGCAGCAAGCACTTCCTGCTGCCCGCGCCGCTGTTCGCCGACAGCGACGCCGAGCGCGCGCAGTGGTGCAATCATCGGCTGTACCGGATCGTCGAGGCGCTGTCGGGCGAGGCCGACGTCGCGTTCGTCGGGATCGGCAACATCGGCCCGCACTGCCCGCTCTACGAAGACGGCTTCATCACCGAACAGGAGCGCGACGAGATGACCGCGCTCGGCGCGGTGGCCGAATTGCTCGGCGTGCCGATCGATGCGCAAGGTACGCAGATCACCGTGTCGACGAGCGCGCGCGTGACCAGCGTCGCGCTCGCCACGCCGCCGAAGCTGCCGACGATCGCGTTCGCCGGCGGCCCGAAGAAACACGACGCGGTGATTGCCGCGCTGCGCGGCGGCTGGCTGTCGGGGCTCGTCACCGACGAAGCGTGCGCGCGCGCCGCGCTGGCCGCGAAGGCGGCCTGACGCCGACGCTGCGCGCGTTCGCCGACTGCGTGGCCGAACACCTGCGCCGCTGAACAGTGCAAGCGCACGCGCACGTGCCGTGCGTCACGCCGCCTTCGCGTGCACGCTCAGCCGCCGAAACGCCTGCCCGTTTTCGTCGAACAGGTGACAGTGCTCGGCCTGCGCATGCACGCGCAGCGTGTCGCCGGTGCGGTACGTGTCGAGCGGCGGAATCCGCGCGATCAACCCGTCCGGCGCGACGGCCGACTCCGCATACAGATATGCGGCGTCACCCAGCGACTCGACGGCCATCGTGCGCGCGGCGACGCCCGGCGCCGCCGCATCGACCAGCAGATGCTCGGGCCGCACGCCGACGGTCACCGCCGCGCCGCGCTGCAGCCCGGCCGCATCGACCGCGACACGCTGCGTCTCGCCGCTGTCGAAGCGCACGAGCACGCCGCCCGCATCGGCCGATTCGACCGTGCCCTTCAGGAAGTTCATCTTCGGCGAGCCGATGAAGCCCGCGACGAACTGGTTCGCCGGCGCGTGGTACAGCGCGTTCGGCGTGCCGACCTGCTGCACCGCGCCGCCCGACAGCACGACGATCTTGTCGGCGAGCGTCATCGCCTCGACCTGGTCGTGCGTCACGTAGATCATCGTCGTCTTCAGCTCGTCGTGCAGCCGCGCGAATTCCAGCCGCATCTTCACGCGCAGCGCGGCGTCGAGGTTCGACAGCGGTTCGTCGAACAGAAACACCTTCGGCTTGCGCGTGATCGCGCGGCCGATCGCGACGCGCTGCCGCTGGCCGCCCGACAGCTGCTTCGGCTTGCGGTCGAGCAGGTGATCGATGTGCAGAATCTTCGCGGCCTGCTTCACGGCCTGGTCGATCTCGGGCTTCTTCGCGCCGGCGAGCTTCAGGCCGAACGCCATGTTGTCGTACAGCGTCATGTGCGGGTACAGCGCATACGACTGGAACACCATCGCGATGCCGCGCTTCGCGCTCGGCACGTCGTTGACCTTCGCGCCGTCGATCAGCAGGTCGCCGTTCGAAATATCTTCCAGGCCGGCGATCATCCGCATCAGCGTGGATTTGCCGCAGCCGCTCGGGCCGACGAACACGACGAATTCGCCGTCGGCGATGTCGAGGTTCACGTTGCGCAGCACTTCGGTGTCGTCGTAGCGCTTCGCGATGTTGCGCAGGAGCACGCTTGCCATGATCTGTCTCCGTTCGTTCGTGATGCGCCGCCAAGCCGGCAGCGCTGGATCGTTGCTAGTTCGGCAGCACCTCGCCCGTCGCCTGCCAGCGCGCGACGTAGCCGGGCAGCTCGTGCATGTCGTCGAATACGTGACGCGCGCCGATGCCGCGCAGCGCGTCGATCTGGGCGGCCGACGCATGCCCGCCGCCGATGAAGCCGAGCACGGTCATGCCGGCCGCGGCCGCGGCGGTGATGCCGGTCACGCTGTCCTCGACCACGAGGCATTGCGCGGGCACCGCGCCGAGCGCGCGGGCGGCTGCCAGATACACGTCCGGCGCCGGCTTCGGCCGCGCGACCGAATCCGCGCAGAACAGCCGGTCGCCGAAGAAGCGCGCGAGGCCGGTGCGCGCGAGCGCCGCTTCGACGTATGCGCGATAGCTGTTGCTCGCGCAGGCCGTCGTCAAGTCGATCGCGGCCAGCGCCGCGTCGATGCCTTCGACCATCGGCGCCTTCACGGCCGCCGCCTCGACCGCGCGGCGGATCGCGTCGACGTCGTCGTTCGTCAGCGCCCGACCCACCGCCTCGGACGCGCCGGCCAGCACGCGCTCGATGCGCAGCCCGAGCAACGGCATCACGGCCGGCCGCGCATCGACGCCCGGCCAGCGCGCGTCGAGTTCGCGCACGATCACGTCGGCGGCGACGGCCTCGCTGTCGATCAGCACGCCGTCGCAATCGCAGATCAGCACGTTCACGCCGTGACCGGCCACAGCCTTGCTCGCCGCGCCTTTGCCTGCGCCGCTCATTTAACCGCCCCGAACGTGAGCCCGCGCACCAACTGCTTCTGCGACAGCCAGCCGACGATCAGGATCGGCGCGACCGCGAGCAGCGACGCCGCGGACAGCTTCGCCCAGAACAGCCCTTCGGGGCTCGAGTACGACGCGATGAACACGGTCAGCGGCGCGGCGTTCGAACTCGACAGGTTGATGCTCCAGAACGCCTCGTTCCACGACAGGATCACAAGCAGCAGCGCGGTGGACGCGAGCCCCGGCAGCGCCATCGGCATCAGCAGGTAGACGATCTCCTGCCACGTCGACGCGCCGTCGATCCGCCCGGCCTCGAGGATGTCCTTCGGGATCTCGTTGAAATACGTGAAGGTCATCCACACCGCGATCGGCAGGTTGATCAGCGTGTACACGATCACGAGCCCCGTCACCGTGTCGAGCAGCCCCGCGTTCTTCCACAGCAGGTAGATCGGCACGAGCACGCCGACCGACGGCATCATCTTCGTCGACAGCATCCACAGCAGCACCTTCTGCGTGCGATGGTTCGGGAAGAACGCCATCGCGTACGCGGCCGGCACCGCGAACAGCAGCGAGATCACGGTGACGCCGGCCGAGATCAGCACCGAATTCCACGCGAACGCGAAGTAGTTGCTGCGTGCGAACACCTCGCGGAAGCTGTCGAGCGTCGGCATGAAGAACAGCGACGACGCGTACGCCTGCTGCTCGGTCTTGAACGCGGTGATCGCCATCCAGAAGATCGGGAAGAACAGCAACAACGCGATCAGCCACGCGAGCGTGCCGGGCAGCGCACGCCGCACGAGGTCGAATACGGCCGGTATGCGCCGGTTTTCCAAAGTGAGGTCGCTCATTTCTCGTACTCCCCCTTCAGGTTGCGCGCGAGCATCCGCACGAGGAAGAACGACACGACGTTCGCGACCACGACGGCGATGATCCCGCCCGCGGACGCAAGGCCGACGTCGAACTGCTGCAGGCCGAGCGCGTAGATCAGGTACGACAGGTTGGTCGTCGCGTCGCCCGGGCCGCCGCCGGTCGTCGTGTAGATTTCCGCGAAGATCGACAGCAGGAAGATCGTCTCCATCATCACGACCACGGCGATCGCACGCTTCAGGTGCGGCAGCGTGATGTAGAAGAACATCGCGATCGGGCCGGCGCCGTCGATGCGCGCGGCTTCCTTCTGTTCCTGGTCGAGCGACTGGATCGCGGTGAACAGGATCAGGAACGCGAACGGCAGCCACTGCCACGCGACGATGATGATCACCGCGGTCAACGGGTAATCGGCGAACCAGTCGATCGGCGTCATCCCGAGCGCGCGCATCGCGTTCGCGACGAGCCCGTACACCGGATGCAGGATCATGTTCTTCCAGATCAGCGCGGAGACCGTCGGCATCACGAAGAACGGCGCGATCGCGAGCAGGCGCGCGACGCCCTGCCCGTAGAACTTGCGGTCGAACAGCACGGCCATCAGCACGCCGCCGATCACGGTGATCGCGAGCACCGCGCCGATCAGCACGAGCGTGTGCCAGATCGCGGGCAGGAACGACGGATCGGTCGCGAGGAAGCGGTAGTTGTCGAGCCCGGCGAAGCCCTTCACGTCCGGGTTCAGCAGGTTGTAGCGCGAGAACGAATACCAGATCGTCATCGCGAGCGGAATCGACATCCACAGCAGCAGCACCGCGACGGACGGCGACACGAGCCAGCTCGCGCCGCCGCGCGCCCGGCGCGGCGCACCGGGCGGCGACGACGCGTCGCCGACCGACGGCGCGTGAGCGTGACTCAGGGGAAGACGCAGGTGACGCATGACGGAGTCCCTCCGGTTGATGCGCGGGCGCGAACGCGAACGGCCTGCCCGCCTGTCGGCCTCGCCGGCCCGCGCCGTGTGCCACGGCGCACGACGCGGGCCGCGCGACGGCTTGCGCGTTACTTCTTGTAGCCGGCCTGCCGCACCGCGCGGTCGGCCGCGGCCTGGCCCGCGGCGAGCGCCTGGTCGACCGTCATCTGGCCCGCGACCGCGCCCGCGATCGACTGGCCGACCACCGTGCCGAACGACTGGAACTCGGGAATCCCGACGTACTGCACGCCCGTGTACGGCACCTTCTTCAGCGACGGATCGTTCGGGTCGGCCGTCTCGATCGCCTTCAGCACGAAGTCCGAGAACGGCGCGGCGGCCTTGTACTCGGCGCGCTGATACGTCGACGTGCGCGTGCCCGGCGGCACCGACGCCCAACCTTCGTCCTTGCCGACCATCTCGATGTACTGCTTCGACGTCGCCCACGCGATGAACTTGCGCGCGGCGTCCTGCTGCTTCGACGTCTTCGGCACGGCCAGCGCCCACGCCCACAGCCAGTGCGAGCCCTTCGGCGTCACGGCGACCGGCGCGGCCGCGAAGCCGATCTTGTCGGCCACCTGCGACTGCTGCTTGTTGTAGAGCATCCCGGCCGCGACCGTCGCGTCGATCCACATCGCGCACTTGCCGGATGCGGTCAGCGTCAGGTTCTCGTTGAAGCCGTTCGAGCTCGCTCCCGGCGGGCCGTCTTTCCTCAGCAGATTCACGTAGAACGTGATCGCCTTCTTCCATTCGGGCGACGTGAGCTGCGCGTTCCACTTCTCGTCGAACCAGCGCCCGCCGAACGTGTTCACGACGGTCGACACGTACGCCATGTTCTCGCCCCAGCCGGCCTTGCCGCGCAGGCAGATCCCGTAGGTGCCCTTCGACTTGTCGGTGAGCTTGTCCGCGAATTCGGCGATCTGGTCGTAGGTCGGCTGGTCGGGCATCTTCAGCCCCTTCGCCGCGAACAGGTCCTTGCGGTAGAACGTCATCGAGCTTTCCACGTAGAACGGCAGCGCGTACAGCTGGCCGTTGTACGACAGGCTGTCGCGCGCGGTCTTCACGATGTCGTTCAGGTCGTAGTCGGCCGGCAGCCCCGTGATCGGCGCGAGCCAGCCGCGCTTGCCCCACTGCGGCGTTTCATAGGTGCCGATCGCCATCACGTCGAACTGGCCGCTGCCGGTCGTGATGTCGGTCGTCGCGCGCTGGCGCAGCACGTTCTCCTCGAGGATCACCCAGTTCAGCTTGATGTCGGGGTTCGCCTTCTCGAACGCCGGCGACAGCTTCTTCAACTCGATCATGTCGGGGTTGTTCAGCGTCGCGATCGTCAGCGTGCCGGCGGACGCCGCGCAGGCCGCCGTCGCGAGCGCGGCTCCGGCGAAACAGCGTGCGGCGGCGTCGAGCATCTTTCGTTGCATGGCATGTCTCCTGTGATTGTTCGAAATGTCGTCGGTCCTGCGTGGTGTTGCGTCGCTTCCTTCGCGGCCCGTCATGCCGGCCGCTGCATCCCGCACGCGCGCGCATAGTGCGCGATCACGTCGCGTATCCGGTGGCGCACCCATGCGCGCGGTTCCTTCGCGAGGCCGCCCGCGCGGCACGCCGCGTAGACGTCCGGCAGCCACTGCGCGACGAGCGTTTCCGGCACCGGCTGCCGCGCGAGGTTGTCGAACAGCTGCTCGACCGCGGCCGCGACGGCCGGTTGCAGCCAGTAGTAGCGGATGCGGTCGCTGTAGCTGAACTGGCGCGCGAGCCGCTGCGCGGTCTCGTCGCCGCGGTAGTACGGCGCCCAGTGTTCGGGCTGCGCGCGCATCGCCGCGTCGACGACGTCGCGCAACCGCGAGCGCTGCGCGACGTCGTCGATCAGCGCGTCCTCGATGTACGTCAGCGCGAACAGCGCCTCGCGCAGCGCGAACGTCAGCGCGGGGCCGACCTTCAACACCGCGAAATGGTCGCGCACGAGCGCGGCGAGCGCGGCTTCGGTCTGGTAGTCGGTCGAATGCGCTTCGAACACGAGGCGCGGCGTCTGCAGGATACTCGCGCCGAGTGACGCCGCCTTGGCGCTGTCGTAATCGAGCACGTGGCGATCGTCGAAGTCGACGCCCGGCTGCGCGACGATCGCGACCACGCGCGTCCACGCATCGTCGAGCCCGGCCGCCGCGAACGCGCGGCGGTGCGCGTCGAGCGTCGCCGCGATGCTGTCGCTGCGCGTGACCGCGATCCGCGCGATCGCGTCGCCGCTCGCTTCGTTACCGGCCTCGCCGCTCACTTCGCCGCCCGGCGTCGGCACCTCGGTGCCGATCACGTAGACGGGCGCGATCCCGGCGCGCGCCGCCGCGTCTTCCGCGACGCGGCACAGCTCGGCCGCGCGCGCGGCGATCGTGCGATCGTCGAGCCGCGCCGGATCGCCCGCGCACGCCATGCTCGCATCGAGATGAATCTTTTCGAAACCGGCTTCGACGTAGGCCGCGACCATCGCGGCCGCTTCGCGCATCGCGTCGGCCGCGCGGCGGTGCCGCCACGGGTTCGGGCCGAGATGGTCGCCGCCGAGCACGAGCGCCGACGGCGCGAGCCCGCAGCGCGCGGCGATCGCATCGACGTCGCGCCGGAAATCGGCGGGCGTCATGCCCGTATAGCCGCCGAGATGGTTCACCTGGTTGCAGGTCGCCTCGATCAGCAGCGGCGAGCCGTCCGCGCGCGCGGCTTCGCACGCGGCCTCCAGCACGAGCCGGTGCGCACTGCAGATCGAATAGATGCCGCGCTGCGCGTCCGCGCGGTTCGCGTCGAAGATCATCCGCAGCACGGTGTCCGCGTGCGCGGTGCGCGTGCGCTCGGCAACGGTCGTCAGGCCGGACATGCGATACCTCGTTCGGTCAGGAAGCGGTCGATCTCGGCCGCGCTGCTGTTGCCTTCCATCGGGCCGCGCCGCGTGACCGCGATCGCGCCAGCCGCGTTCGCGCGGCGCAGCGCGACGTCGATCGGCACGCCGGCGACGAGGCTCGCGACCAGCGTGCCGCCGAAGCAGTCGCCGGCGCCGGTCGGATCGACTTCGTCGACCGGAAATGCCGGCGCTTCGGCCCGGTTCGCGCGGTCGAACGCGACGCTGCCTTGCGCGCCGCGTTTGAGCACGACGCGCTCGAGCAGCGGATGCGTCGCGAGCAGGCCCGCGATCGCGCGCTCGGCCGGCTGCGGCCCGCAGAAGAACGGCAGGTCGGCTTCGCTCGGCAGGAACAGGTGACACGCGGCGAGCATCTCGTCGAGCGCCGCGCGCATCGGGCGAAAGCTCAGCATTTCGGGCCGCACGTTCGGATCGAACGACACCTTGGCGCCCGCGCGCGCGGCCTCGATCACGCCGCGCTGCACGGCCGCGATCGCCGATTCGCTCGTCAGCGACGAACCCATCACGTGGAAGTAGCGGCAACCGTCGAACATCGCGGTGTCGACGTCGGACGCATCGACGCACGCGGCCGCACTGGTGGACAGCGTGAAGACGAAGCTGCGCGAGCCGTCGTCGCGATACGCGACGAACGCGGTGCCGGTCGGGCGCGCGACGCGGCGAATGCGCGCGACGTCGACGCCGTCGCGGGCGAGCCGCGCGACGATCGCCTCGCCGAACGCGTCGCGGCCGACGCAGCCCGCATACGCGACGCGTGCGCCGAGCCGCGCGGCCTGATCGGCGAAGATCGCCGGCGCGCCGCTCGGGAACGGCCCTTCGAACAGGCCGGGCGTATCGAAACCCTGGCCGCGCGCGGCGGCGACGAATTCGGCCAGCAGTTCGCCGGCGACGACGATCTCGGCCATCAGGCGAGCCCTCCTCGTTCGACGGCGGCCGCCGCCTCGCGGGCCGGCCAGCGCGTGGCGCGTGCGAGCGGCGGCATTTCAGCTCATCCAGTTGCCGCCGTCGACGTTCAGCGTCTGGGCGGTGATGTAGTCGGCGTCGGCCGACGCGAGGAACAGCGCGGCGCCCGTCAGGTCGCCCGGCACGCCCATGCGCCCGAGCGGCACGGCTTCGCCGACGAGCCGCTTCTTCTCGCCGAGCGGCCGGTTCTCGTAGCGCGCGAACAGCGCATCGACCTGCTCCCACATCGGCGTGTCGACGACGCCCGGCGCGATGCCGTTCACGTTGATCCGGTGCGGCGCGAGCGCGAGCGCGGCCGACTGCGTATAGCTGATCACCGCGGCCTTGGTCGCGCAGTAGTGCGACACGAGCGCCTCGCCGCGACGGCCGGCCTGCGACGACATGTTGACGATCTTGCCGCCGCGCCCCTGCTCGACCATCCGCTGCGCGACGGCCTGCATCAGGAAGAACAGCCCTTTCACGTTGACCGAGAACAGCCGGTCGAACACGTCCCACGATTCGTCGAGGAGCGGGCGCATGTCGAACAGCGCCGCGTTGTTGAACAGGATGTCGACGCCGCCGAAGCGCTCGACCGCCGTCGCGACGATCCGCTCGATGTCGTCGCGGCGCGTGACGTCGGCCGTGACGGCCACCGCGCGGCCGGGATGGGCCTCGATCAGCCGCGCGAGCGAGCCGCCTGCCGGCTTCATGTCGACGAGAACGCAGCGCGCGCCCTCGTCCAGATAGCGTTG
Organism: Burkholderia sp. APQ4-4ca; assembly: GCF_057837105.1. Taxonomy (NCBI): domain Bacteria; kingdom Pseudomonadati; phylum Pseudomonadota; class Betaproteobacteria; order Burkholderiales; family Burkholderiaceae; genus Burkholderia; species Burkholderia sp. APQ4-4ca. Next base: position 107,983 of record NZ_JBYQCG010000224.1, read on the forward strand.
CGCGACCGCCTCGCCGATGCCGCTTGCGGCGCCCGTCAGGATCGCGACCTTGTCTTCCAGTCTCACTGGCTGTCTCCGGTTCGTTCTTGCTGCACGACGGTCGAGAGGTGAGCGAACGCTCTCTGACCGATCAATTGCTCTGTTAGTGATCGAATGATCGGATACGCGATACGCGCTGTCAAGACGACGCGACGGCTTTCTATGACGCGCTGCGGCACGGCGGCGCGCGACGACGCCCCGCCGCGCCCGCACCGCAAGGCGAGACGCGCACGGTGCGGCGCAGTGGCACCGGCGATGAAGGGGACGGACGGAGGACGAAAAACGGATTTCGCGCTGCACGGCGCGACGATACGTTATATCATCGCGATACTGTGTTTCATCGCCCTGCTTCACGCCATGGCTACCTCATCGTCCATTGACGCCCGGCTGTCCCGGGCCGACGCATTCGCCGCCGAGCACGGGCTCGCGTGGACGCCGCTGCGCCGCCAGGTCTACGAACGCGTGCTGGCCGCGCAGCGCCCGATCGGCGCGTACGACCTGCTTGCCGAACTCGAACCGCAACGCGGCCGCGTGCCGCCGACGACCGTCTACCGCGCGCTGGATTTCCTCGTCGAGCACGGCTTCATCCACCGGATCGAATCGAAGAACGCGTTCCTCGCGTGCTGCGAGATCGGCGTGCCGCACGAAGGCCAGTTCCTGATCTGCGATTCGTGCGGCGACACCGTCGAGATTCCCGGCGCCGACCTCGCGAAGCAGTTGTCCGCGAGCGAGCCCGCGCATGGTTTCGAAGTCCACCACCAGGTCGTCGAGCTGAGCGGCCTGTGCGGGCACTGCAAGCGCAAGCCCGCGCAGCGCTGACGCCGCATCGTGCGGTGCACGCACCGCCCTTCCAACGAGGAGTTCCATGTCCATTGCCCTGAAGCGCGCGCCGCGGCGCGTCCTGTCGCCTGTCCGCTGGCTCGCCGCCGCCGTCGCCGCGCTATCGCTCGCCGCGCCCGCGTTCGCGCAGGCCGCGACCGTCAACGTCGTCGCCGCCGAGAATTTCTACGGCGACCTCGCGTCGCAGATCGGCGGCCGCCACGTCGCGGTCACGAGCATCCTCAGCAATCCGGACCAGGATCCGCACCTGTTCGAAGCGAGCCCGAAGACGGCCCGCGCGCTGCAGCACGCGCAGGTCGTGATCTACAACGGCGCCGACTACGATCCGTGGATGGGCAAGCTGCTCGGCGCATCGAAGCAGGCGAAGCGCGCGACGATCGTCGTCGCCGAGCTCGTCGGCAAGAAGGCCGGCGACAACCCGCACCTGTGGTACGACCCGGCGACGATGCCGGCGGCCGCCCGCGCGATCGCGGCCGAACTCGGCCGCGCCGACCCGACGAACAAGGCCGAGTACGATGCGAACCTGCAGAAGTTCGTCGCGTCGCTGAAGCCCGTCGACGACAAGATCGCCGCGCTGCGCGCGAAGTACAAGGGCGTGCCCGTGACGGCCACCGAGCCCGTGTTCGGCTATATGTCGGACGCGATCGGCCTCGACATGCGCAACCAGCGCTTCCAGCTCGCGACGATGAACGACACGGAGGCAAGTGCGCAGGACGTCGCCGCGTTCGAGAACGACCTGCGCAAGAAGCAGGTGCGCGTGCTGATCTACAACAGCCAGGCCGAAGAACCGATGACCAGGCGCATGCTGAAGATCGCGCGCGACGGCGGCGTGGGGGCCGTCAGCGTCACCGAGACGCAGCCGGCCGGCAAGACATTCCAGCAATGGATGATCGGCCAGCTGGACGCGCTCGGCAGCGCGCTGTCGGCCGGCAAGTAATAGATAACCGTCACGACATGACCGCCACTCCCCACGCCCTCGCCGTCGATCGCGTCACGCTCGAACTGGGTGGCCGCACGATCCTGCGCGACGTCAGCTTCTCGATCGAGCCCGGCGAATTCGTCGGCGTGCTCGGGCCGAACGGCGCGGGCAAGACGACGCTGATGCGCGCGGTGCTCGGCCTCGTCCCCGTGTCGGCCGGCACGCTGTCGGTCGGCGGCGTGCCGGTCGCGCGCGGCAACGCGTCGATCGGCTACATGCCGCAGATCAGGAGCGGCCTCGCGAACCGCCGGATGCGCGGCTACGATTTCGTCGCGATGGCCGCCGACGGCCATCGCTGGGGCTTGCCGCACACGAACGCGGCCACGCGCCGCGACGTCGATCGCGTGCTCGACCTCGTCGGCGGCCCGTCGCTCGCGCGCCGGCCGCTGTCCGAACTGTCGGGCGGCGAACGGCAGCGGCTGCTGCTCGCGCAATGCCTGCTCGGCACCCCGAAGCTGCTGCTGCTCGACGAGCCGCTGATCAGCCTCGACCCGAACCACCAGCGCGGCGTCGTCGAACTCGTGCGCAACGTGCAGCGCGAGCTCGGCATCACCGTGCTGTTCTCCGCGCACGAACTGAATCCGCTGCTGAATGCGCTCGACCGCGTGCTGTATCTCGGCAACGGCGTGGCCGCGCTCGGCACCGTCGACGAAGTGATCACCAAGCCCGTGCTGTCGCGGCTCTACGGCTCGCCGATCGACGTGATGCGCGTGAACGGCAAGATCTTCGTGATGTCCGGCGACGTCGAGATCGAGAAGCACGATCACGAACACGAGGACGACGACGGCCATTCGCACGGCGGTGGCGGCGGCCACGGCCATCACCACCACGGACACGCTCATCCCGGGCATTCGCACGATGTTTGAATACGACTTCATGATCAACGCGTTCGCCGCGTCGGGGATCGTCGCGGTGCTCGCGGGCATCGTCGGCTATTTCCTGGTGCTGCGCGGGCAGACCTTCGCCGGCCACGCGCTGTCGCACGTCGGTTTCACCGGCGCGACGGGCGCGGTGCTGCTCGGCCTCTCGCCGATCTGGGGGATGGTCGGCTTCACGCTCGCGGCCGGAATCGGCATGGGCGCGCTCGGCGAAAAGCTCGCGGGCCGCGACGTCGCGATCGGCGTGATCCTGTCCGGCGCGCTCGGCTTCGGCCTGCTGTTCCTGCATTTCTATACGTCGTTCGCGACACAGGTCACCGCGCTGCTGTTCGGCAACGTGCTCGCGGTCAGCCACGACACGCTCGCGGTGCTCGCGGGCATCGGCGCGGTAAGCCTCGCCGCGCTCGCGCTGATCGCGCGGCCGTTGTTGTTCGCATCGCTTCAACCTGAACTGGCCGAAGCCAAGGGCGTATCGCTGCGCACGGTGTCGATGCTGTTCCTCGCGGTGTGCGCGCTCGCGGTGGCCGCGGCGACGCAGATCGTCGGCGTGTTGCTCGTATTCACGCTGCTGGTGGGGCCGGCCGCGGCCGCGCAGAACGTGTCGACGCGACTGTCGACGGGCGTGCTGCTCGCCGCGCTGTTCGCGCTGTTCGAGGCGTGGGCCGGCATCGTGCTCGCGTATCACACCGACTGGCCGACGAGCTTCTGGATTACGGCGCTGTCGGCGCTGGTGTATGGCGCGAGCTTGTTGCGACGGGCATGATGTGTTGCATGCGTGCGGATGGCGTTACGAGATCGCTCTCCATGCGCACACAACCGTTGCCGCGAGGATCAGGAACCCGATCCAGGGTTTGGCACCTGCGGCACCGGCTCTCTTGAGCAACACGACCTGTGTGATCGCAACGACCATGAGCAACGCATAGCTGACAAGTATATGGTCGCCAGCTTCGTCCTTGATTGCGTCGACCGCGACGGATGGATCGATTTCATGCATCCACGCATACTTGCTTCCGGTGATCGTAATAACGACGAGCAATCCGATGACGCATGCGACATGAATGACGAAGCGAAGGAGACGAGCCATGTTTGCATCCCGATGCATTACCGGATGAGTCGAGCGAAGCGCGACCAATATTCCGAGTGTTTGCACTGCCGTGCGAAGCTGCATGCTCACCGGGCCGAACGATGTCATCGCTGGATGACGCGTCAGTGTCAGATGCCTGTCGACGAACGGCGGACCACTCCAGTCAAACGTGCGCACTTCGAATGCAACGCGATCGATGAATTCAGGATCGCCGCCGACCTCAATCCAACATACGCCCGCGAGCATTTCCCGGGGTAGACGGTGGCGCCCTGCTGCTGCCCGGATATGGGGCTTGTTGTGCATGACCCACGCATCCTTGAACGCCTGGATGTACTTGATGCCACTACTCCATCGCTCGGGCACAAGTTTCCACGCAAACAGATTGATCCCCCCAGTTCAGGGAGTTGTTTGATACCTCGCAAACCATGTCGCTCATTCAGGTCAAAGCCTCACTCGAACAAATTTCACCACGATTAAATCGTCGATCATTATTCGGCGAATCGATTCGACTTCCTATAGAACGAGTAAGAATTTGCGGCGGCAGGTGTTTTTTTCGGGCGGATGCCCCGGTGGAATGCGTAACGAAGGATGACAGCCACGTCGCCCGTTGAAGCGCAACGACGTGGCGTCAGGGACGGCTCACCGCGCCAGCACGCGCGCATGATGCGCGAGGTGATCGGCGATGAACGTCGAGATGAAGTAGTACCCGTGGTCGTAGCCCGGATGACGGCGCAGCGTCAGCGGCTGGCCAGCCTTCGCGCACGCGGCTTCGAATACGTCGGGATTCAGTTGGTTCGCGAGGAACTGATCGGCGAGCCCCTGATCGACGAGGATGCCGTCCGCGAACTTCGGCGCATCGGCGCGCGCGACCAGTTCGCTCGCGTCGTGCGCCTTCCACGCGTCGCGATCGGCGCCCAGATAGCCCGAGAATGCTTTCTCGCCCCATGGGCAGCGCGTCGGCGCGGCGATCGGCGCGAACGCCGACACCGACCGGTACAGGCCCGGATGACGCAGCGCGAGCGTCAGCGCGCCGTGCCCGCCCATCGAGTGGCCGAAGATGCCGAGCCGCGCGCCGTCGATCGGCAGCTCGGCCACGACGAGCTCGCGCAGCTCGCCGGTCACGTACGACTCCATCCGGTAATGCGTCGACCACGGCGCTTCGGTCGCATCGACGTAGAAACCCGCGCCGACGCCGAAGTCCCACGCATCGGTCTCGCCCGGCACGCCCGCACCGCGCGGGCTCGTGTCGGGCATCACGAGCGCGATCCCGTGCTGCGCCGCGTATTGCTGCGCGCCGGCCTTGATCGCGAACGTCTCGTCGGTGCATGTGAGCCCCGCGAGATAGAACAGCGCCGGCACGCGATCCTGCGCGGCCTGCGGCGGCAGGTACACCGAGAACTTCATCGGCAGGCCGATGGCCGCCGAATCGTGACGGTAGAAACGCTGCTCGCCGCCGTGGCACGCATGCGAGGAAACGAGTTCGAGCATGGCGATGTGCTCCCGGTCAGTACAGCACGACCGAGCGGATCGACTCGCCGGCCTTCATCAGGTCGAAGCCTTCGTTGATCCGATCGAGCGGCAGCGTGTGCGTGATCAGGTCGTCGATGTTGATCTTGCCTTCCATGTACCAGTCGACGATCTTCGGCACGTCGGTGCGGCCGCGCGCGCCGCCGAACGCCGAGCCCTTCCACTCGCGGCCCGTCACCAGCTGGAACGGACGCGTGCTGATTTCCTCGCCCGCCGCCGCCACGCCGATAATGAACGACTGGCCCCAGCCCTTGTGCGTGCATTCGAGCGCCTGGCGCATCAGCTTCACGTTGCCGACGCATTCGAACGAGTAGTCGGCGCCGCCGTCGGTCAGCTGCACGATGTGGTCGACGACGTTCTCGACTTCGTTCGGGTTGATGAAGTGCGTCATCCCGAACTTCCTCGCGAGCTCGACGCGCTTCGGGTTGATGTCGACGCCGATGATCTTGTCCGCGCCGACCATCTTCGCGCCCTGGATCACGTTCAGGCCGATCCCGCCGAGGCCGAACACGACCACGTTCGCACCGGCCTCGACCTTCGCCGAGTACACGACCGCGCCGACGCCCGTCGTCACGCCGCAGCCGATGTAGCAGATCTTGTCGAACGGCGCGTCCTCGCGCACCTTCGCGACCGCGATCTCCGGCACGACGATGTAGTTCGAGAACGTCGACGTGCCCATGTAGTGGAACAGCGGCTTGCCGTCGAGCGAGAAGCGCGACGTCGCGTCCGGCATCAGGCCCTTGCCCTGCGTCGCGCGGATCTTCTGGCACAGGTTGGTCTTGCGCGACAGGCAGAACTTGCACTCGCGGCATTCGGGCGTGTAGAGCGGAATCACGTGATCGCCCTTCCTCACGGTGCCGACGCCGGGGCCGACGTCGACCACCACGCCCGCGCCCTCGTGGCCGAGGATCGCCGGGAAGATCCCTTCCGGATCGGCGCCCGACAGCGTGTAGTAGTCGGTATGGCAGATGCCCGTCGCCTTCACTTCGATCAGCACTTCGCCGGCGCGCGGCCCTTCGAGATCGACTTCCTCGATCGTCAGCGGCGCACCGGCCTTCCATGCAATCGCGGCTTTCGTTTTCATCGTGTCACTCCTGTGTGTCTGTGAGATCGGCCCGGGCCGGCGCGTCGACGCCGGCCCGGGTGTCATGCAAAGCGTCGAATCCGTGCCGCGTGGCACGGCGCAAGAATATCGTGCTCGCCATGATGGCGGCTCCCGCCGCGCATCGCGTGCGCGAAACGGTCGCCGGCTTGCCAGGATGCGTCATCGCCGACGCAAAAGAACAAGTGCCCGAGTTTAAACGCCCGTCGTGAACCATGCATCCGTGCGGGCGTACAGATCGACGAAGCGCGCGTGGCGCGCGGCCAGCAGGCAGTCATCGCGCGGCGCGGCGACCGGCGACGCGCTCGGCGCCAGCGCGCGCAACGCATCCTCGCGCCAATGCCCGATCGCGACGCCCGCGAGCAGCGCGGCGCCGCGCGTCGCGGCGTTCGGGCAATCGATCGCGTGCAGCGACGCGCCGAGCGCGTCGGCGAGTAACTGGCGCCAACGCGGATCGACCGAGCCGCCGCCCGCGAGACGCAGCGTCGTCACCGCGTCGCGGCGATCGGCGTCGCGGATCGCATCGAGCCCCGCGCGCAACGCGAACGCAACGCCTTCGAACGCGGCGCGCATCATCGCGCCGCGCGTGTCGCCGAGCCCGAGGCCGAGCCAGCCGCCGCGCGCATCGGGGTTCATCCAAGGCGAACGCTCGCCGGTCAGGTACGGCAGAAAACACAGCCGTTCGGACGCCGGCTGCGCGAACGCATCGTCGTACGCGTCGGCCCATCGCGCGTAGCCGAGCCAGCCGCGCACGGCTTCGAGCGCGAGCCCGACGTTCTGCATCGCCGCCATCGTGTAGTAGCCGCCGCCCGTCGCCGCACGATAGCGATGCAAGCCGCGCCGCACGGGCGGCAACGCATCCGCGAGCACGACGATCTGCCCGCCGCTTCCCGTCGTCAGCAGGGCATCGCCTGCCGCGACCAGCCCGCTGCCGAGCGCCGCGCACGCGGTATCGGCCGCGCCCGTCGCGAGCGGCACGCCGGCCGGCAGGCCAAGCGCGGCGGCGGCCTGCGCGCCGAGCACGCCGCAGCGCGCGGTGGACGCACGAACCGGCGCAAAGCGGTCGGCCGGCAGGCCGAGCGTGTCGATCAATGGGCTGTCCCACGCGCCGTCGGGCGTCGCGAGCGCCGTTGCGCACGCGTCGCTCGGATCGGCGGCGACGTCGCCGCCGAGCGCGATGCGCAGCCAGTCCTTCGGCTGCACGGCCCAGCGCGCGGCACGCAGTGCGTCGGGTTCATGCGTCGCCAGCCAGCGCAACAGCGGGCCCGCCATGCCGGGCGCGACGGGGTTCGGGGCGGCGGGGTTCGGGGCGGCGGGCAATCCGGCGGCGGACGATCCGGGGGCTGGCCAGCCGGCCGCGTCCGCTTCGCGCACCGCGCGCGTGTCGGGCCACAGCAGCGCGGGCCGCACCGGCTGGCCAGCCGCGTCGATCAGCACGACGCCATGCATCTGGCCCGAAAAGCCGATCGCCGCGACCTGCGCGCGTTCGTCGGCCGGCAGCCGCGCGGCCGCGCGCACGAGCGCCTGCCACCACGCGTCGGGCGCGATTTCCGCCCAGCCGGGCCGCGGCGACGACAACCCATAAGGTTCGCTCGCGACGGCCCGCTCGACGCCGTCGGCATCGAGCGTGACGAGTTTGACGGAGCCGGTGCCGAGATCGATTCCGAGCAGGCGCATGACGTGAAGAGGATTCGTATGAACGGATGCCGATGATAACGGGATCGCGATGTGCGCCCCGCTTTTTGCCACCGCTTCGACGCATCGAATGTGCGGTCGGGCCGCCGCGTTCCATCGGGCGGCACCTTGCACGCAAAAGCAACCGTTCGCGGGTTAACCCGGCACGATTTGCACACACCGCTTTTTGCCACTATGCGGCCCACCCGATACACACCATAAAGCACCCCATATTTGACAGGGGGGCCGGCGCTATTTTGAAGCGCTATAAAACCGGTACACCTCACTCCCGCGGCAGTTTCCCGATGATCGCCCTCCTCTTCCATATCGAAATGGCATATCGAACCAGCAAAGAACGGAATAGAACCCAGTGCTCTTGTTGCATGGATTCATTCCGAATAACTTCGTATCACCCCGAAAACAAGATCATGGAGTGAGACAGATGCAATCGAACACGGTCCATCCGTGCGATGAGGTGCTGCCGACCGGCAAGCTGGTAACGCTTGGTCTGCAACACGTCCTCGTCATGTACGCCGGCGCCGTCGCCGTGCCGCTTATCGTCGGCGCGGCGCTCAAGCTGCCGAAAGACCAGATCGCGTTCCTGATCAGCGCCGATCTGTTTTCCTGCGGCATCGCCACGCTGATCCAGACGCTGGGCCTGTGGATCTTCGGGATCCGCCTGCCCGTCATCATGGGCTGCACGTTCGCGGCCGTCGGCCCGATGATCGCGATCGGCACGAACCCCGGCCTCGGCATTCTCGATATCTTCGGTTCGACCATCGCGGCCGGCATCATCGGCATCGTGCTCGCGCCGATGATCGGCAAGCTGCTGCGGTTCTTCCCGCCCGTGGTCGTCGGCACGGTGATCGCCGTGATCGGGCTGTCGCTGATGGAAGTGGGCATCAACTGGGCGGCCGGCGGCGTCGGCAACCCCGAGTACGGCAGCCCCGTCTATCTCGGCCTGTCGCTGCTCGTGCTCACGCTGATCCTGCTGATCAACAAGTTCGGCCGCGGCTTCGTCGCGAACATCTCGGTGCTG
>NZ_JBYQCG010000224.1:117275-118260 GCF_057837105.1 Burkholderia sp. APQ4-4ca
CGGCCGTCGGCCCGATGATCGCGATCGGCACGAACCCCGGCCTCGGCATTCTCGATATCTTCGGTTCGACCATCGCGGCCGGCATCATCGGCATCGTGCTCGCGCCGATGATCGGCAAGCTGCTGCGGTTCTTCCCGCCCGTGGTCGTCGGCACGGTGATCGCCGTGATCGGGCTGTCGCTGATGGAAGTGGGCATCAACTGGGCGGCCGGCGGCGTCGGCAACCCCGAGTACGGCAGCCCCGTCTATCTCGGCCTGTCGCTGCTCGTGCTCACGCTGATCCTGCTGATCAACAAGTTCGGCCGCGGCTTCGTCGCGAACATCTCGGTGCTGCTCGGCATCGTCGCGGGCTTCGCGATCGCGTTCGCGATCGGCCGCGTGAACACCGACGGCGTGGCGCATGCGCCGTGGGTCGGCTTCGTGATGCCGTTCCACTTCGGCCTGCCGCACTTCGACCCGCTGTCGATCGTGACGATGGTCACGGTGATGTTCGTCACGTTCATCGAATCGACCGGCATGTTCCTCGCGGTCGGCGACATGGTCGATCGCCCGGTCAACCAGGAGCGCCTCGTGCGCGGCCTGCGCGTCGACGGCCTCGGCACGCTGATCGGCGGCATCTTCAACTCGTTCCCGCATACGTCGTTCTCGCAGAACGTCGGCCTGATCGGCGTGACGGGCGTGAAGAGCCGCTTCGTGTGCGCGACGGGCGGCGTGATCCTCGTGCTGCTCGGGCTGTTCCCGAAGATGGCGCAAGTCGTCGCGTCGGTGCCGCCGTTCGTGCTCGGCGGCGCAGGCATCGTGATGTTCGGGATGGTTGCCGCGAACGGCATCAAGGTGCTGTCGAAGGTCGACTTCGTGAACAATTCGCACAACCTGTTCATCGTCGCCGTGAGCGTCGGCATGGGCCTCGTGCCGGTCGTGTCGCCGCACTTCTTCTCGAAGCTGCCGCCCGCGCTCGCGCCGATCCTGCACAGCGGCATCCTGCT
>NZ_JBYQCG010000225.1:0-39880 GCF_057837105.1 Burkholderia sp. APQ4-4ca
TTCGTAGCCAAGTACTCTATCCAACTGAGCTACAGCCGCACGCAAAACGGTACTGCTTCAACTGTCGGAACCTTCTGCGATGGGAAGGCCCCCAAAAAAGTGGCGCGGCTGGCAGGATTCGAACCCACGACCCCTTGGTTCGTAGCCAAGTACTCTATCCAACTGAGCTACAGCCGCACGCAAAACGGTACTGCTTCAACTGTCGGAACCTTCTGCGATGGGAAGGCCCCCAAAAAAGTGGCGCGGCTGGCAGGATTCGAACCCACGACCCCTTGGTTCGTAGCCAAGTACTCTATCCAACTGAGCTACAGCCGCACGCAAAACGGTACTGCTTCAACTGTCGGAACCTTCTGCGATGGGAAGGCCCCCAAAAAAGTGGCGCGGCTGGCAGGATTCGAACCCACGACCCCTTGGTTCGTAGCCAAGTACTCTATCCAACTGAGCTACAGCCGCACGCAAAACGGTACTGCTTCAACTGTCGGAACCTTCTGCGATGGGAAGGCCCCCAAAAAAGTGGCGCGGCTGGCAGGATTCGAACCCACGACCCCTTGGTTCGTAGCCAAGTACTCTATCCAACTGAGCTACAGCCGCACGCAACAACAAACTTCTACTGCTTTGAACTGAAAGGGCCTTCGGTTCGGAAGGCCCTCGAAAAAGTGGCGCGGCTGGCAGGATTCGAACCCACGACCCCTTGGTTCGTAGCCAAGTACTCTATCCAACTGAGCTACAGCCGCACGCAGAAGCGGAAGTATAGCAGAGTCGTATAAAAAGGGAAGCCTTATTCGCGAATTTGGTGCCATGGCGTTGGCCGGCCGCCCTTCGTGTACCCTTTGGGAATCAGTCATCCACGTTGAATCTGCATCATGAACAAGGCGTTTGTCAAAGAGTCGGACGGTGACGACGACGATCTCGACCAGGCTCAACCCGCGATTCCGGCGGGCGCCAAGAACTACATCACGCCGGCCGGCCACAAGCGGCTGAGGGACGAGCTGCTGAACCTGATCGACGTCGAACGTCCCGAGGTCGTGCGGCTCGTGTCGTGGGCAGCGTCGAACGGCGACCGGTCGGAAAACGGCGACTACATCTACGGCAAGCGGCGGCTTCGCGAGATCGATCGTCGCATCCGCTTCCTGACGAAGCGGCTCGACCTCGCCGAAGTCGTCGACGCGAGCCGGCAGGAGAATGTCGACCAGGTGTTCTTCGGCGCGACGGTCGATTACGAGACGCCGGACGGCGAGGCGCACACGGTGACGATCGTCGGGATCGACGAGGTCGATCTAGACCGCGGCTGCGTCAGCTGGATCTCGCCGGTCGCGCGTGCGCTGATCAAGGCGAAGATCGGCGACACCGTCACGCTGATGACACCGGTCGGCCCGCAGCCGATCGACATACTCGACGTCCGGTATCCGGCGCGGGGCGACGCCTGAATCGCGGCCCGCGCGCCGCGGCCGAGAAAAAGCGCCCCGATGGGGCGCTTCGTCTTTCGGCGCACGGCGAATGTGCCGGTCGCTCAGAAGCGGTGACGCAGGCCGGCCGTGACCGCGATCTGCTTGTTGGTCGATGACGCGGCGCCCAGGCCGTTGATGTTGGCGCCGATGTCCAGTCCGTCGTTGTTGACCTTCTGGAACTCGCCCTGCAGGTACACGTCGGTGCGCTTCGACAGCGCATAGTCGGCTTGCAGGTTGAACTGGTGCCAGGTCGGCTTGTCGCCGGACAGGCGACCCTGCGTGTACGTGTAGGAGCCGGCGAGCGACAGGGCCGGCGTCAGCGCGTAGCGGCCGTTGACTTCGTAGTTGCTGAAGCGCCCGCTGTCGCCGAGGCCCGTGATGCCGCCCACCACGCCCGATTGGCCGGCGCTGATCGCGCGCAGGCCGGTCAGGCGCGTCTGGGTGAACACGAAGCCGACCGTGGCCGGGCCGAACCCGTAATTCAGGCCGGCTCCCCAGGTGCGCTGCACGCGCGACGCGAAGGTCCAGTCGCCGGTGACCGCGCCCGGATCGGATGCGGCCTGCGCGAGTGCGTTCACGTCGCTGTTCAACTGCAAGTAGGCCGCGGCGAGGTTGAAGCCGAGGTAGCTGTACGACACGCCGCCGCTATACGCGCGGTTGTTCGCGAACGCCGACGAGTTCGAGAATCCGTACAACGCACCGAACTTGAGGCCGCCGTAGTTCGCGCTCTGGTACTTGACCGAATTGTTGATCCGGAACGAGTTGTTCAGGTTGTCGTTGTCGAACGGGTGGGCAAACTGGGTGCCGCCATATTGGGTGCCGGTCAGCGACAGCGGCCCGAGATAGTCGACGACGCTGTCGTACTGCCGGCCCAGCGTCAGCGAGCCGTAGGTGTTGTGCGCGAGCCCGACGAACGCTTGCCGGCCGAATTCGCGGCCGTTCTGCTTGAGCGTGCCGTTGTTGATGCCGAAACCGTTTTCCAGCGTGAAGATGGCTTTCAGGCCGCCGCCGAGATCTTCGGTGCCGCGCAGGCCCCATCGGCTGCCGTTGATCGAACCGCTCGTTTCCTGCCAGGCGCTGTGTCCGCCTTGATTGTTCGTGTAGGTGATGCCTGCGTCGATCAGGCCGTACAGCGTCACGCTGCTTTGAGCGTGGGCAGCGGTACCGAATACCCCCGACAACGCGGCGACGATCAGAGCTTTCTTCATGGATCTGTCTCCCAACACGATGATGTCGATCGAACCTGGGCGGACGGCCGTGTTTTGCTTGACGCTGTAGCCGGTCCGGCAGAACGGCGGTGCGCTTATCAGAAATCCATCTGCAGTGTACGAAGTGTGCGGAAGGGCGGCGCTCCACGCTTTAAGAAACAGTGTGTTTTGGAATCCGCAAAAATCGGCAGAGGCGCGTCAACGATTGCCACGTAAGGGTTCGCTGCGGTGCAGCGAATCGAAATGACGATTGGGACCGCGCAACGAGCGTTGCGCGTGTGCGACAGACGATCAGGGGTAGGCGGGGGCAGCTATAGCGCGATTATTGACACATCGGCAATAGAGGTTTGTGTGGAGCATGGATAATGAAAGGTAGTTCTATCGCTATACTGCGATCTCTGCTTTCCGAAGCAGACTTTTTCGTTGACGGAAAAGATCTCCAAACCTTTGTCGGCGCGACTTCCCAGTCGCGCTTTTTTTTGCCCCGCCGCTCGGGGCGCTACGGCATGTACGAGCGACGCTTGCGCTTGCCCGCAGGCGCGGCCTTCTCCGCTTCGATCGGCGCCGGTGTGTTGGTCCAGTCTTCCATCACGTAGTGACGTGCATCCAGCGGCGATGCGAGCAGGTTCTGCCAGTGATCGCCGTGCCACGTCATATCGAATTCGGTATCGTACGGCGCTTCGCGGGCGGACTCGGCCAGGGCGCGGGACTTGCGGCGTACGCGTCCGAGCCGGCTCGCGAAGCGCTTGATTGCGTCCAGCCACATGACCTTCTCCTTCCTTTCGGTGTTGATTCAGGATCGCAACGTCGCCGACGTTATGCAACCCGAAAAAACCCGAGGATTTTACCGGGTCGATTTGTCCCCGGTAGAAATTTCACTTGCGGGGATTATTAGCGATCCGATCCCGGTAATGTTGACAGGTTTTTGATGCAAATCAATTAATCAATCGGTGATGGTGTACCGATTCCAGTGGTATTAGCGTCTTTTCAAGAAAGCAGCGGCCAAAAATTTTCTTGACGCACCCGGATTGTCCAATTTATAAAGTCAGCACTCCGTCCTCGGGCGGCGTGCTGGTGCGGGTGCTGGCGCAATGTTTCGGGATTTCGGGAAACGGCTATAAAAATAGCTTTTTTGATCTTATAGAGTGGGGAACGAAGACATGGATACCGGTATCGTGAAATGGTTTAACGATGCTAAAGGTTTTGGCTTTATTACGTCGGACAATGGCGGTGAAGATTTGTTTGCGCACTTTTCCGAAATCCGGATGGACGGCTTCAAGACGTTGAAGGAAAACCAGCGTGTTTCGTTCGAGGTCAAAGTCGGGCCGAAAGGCAAGCAGGCAGCGAATATCCAGGCGGTCTGACGCGCCGCGCATTGCCGATCACGTCCGGCCCCCGCATGGCGGGGGCTTTTTGTTTTCCGGAGACGGGGCGGGGCCGGTCCGGGCTGGCCCGAGTACGCGTGCCGGTGCATACTCACGGAAGCATCGTTTCCCTGTCTTTTCATGTCCGATTCCGTTCCGTCCGATCCCGCCCGCGAGCAGCCACTCGTCTTCGTCGACCTTGAAACCACCGGCGGCTCGTCCGCCGACCACCGCATCACCGAAATCGGCGTGGTCGAAATCGGACCGCTCGGCGTGTCGACGTGGACGAGCCTCGTCAATCCGGGGCAGGCGATTCCGCCGTTCATTCAGCAACTGACGGGCATCTCGGACGCGATGGTGCGCGATGCGCCGACGTTCGCTTCGCTCGCGCCGGCGCTGTTCGAGCGGCTCGACGGCAAGCTGTTCGTCGCGCACAACGCGAGCTTCGACCGCGGCTTCCTGCGGGCCGAATTCGAGCGCGCCGGCCTGGCGTTCAATCCCGATGTGCTCTGTACGGTACGGCTGTCGCGCGCGCTGTTTCCGCGCGAATCGCGGCACGGGCTCGATGCGTTGATCGAACGGCATGGGCTCGTTCCGGCCGCGCGTCACCGCGCGCTGGCCGATGCCGACCTGATCTGGCAGTTCTGGCGCCAGCTGCACGACATCGTGCCGCTCGATCGGCTGCGCGACCAGATCGCGCGCACGACGCGCCACTTCCGTCTGGGCGGCGATCTGACCGAAGCCTGGCTGGATACCGCGCCGGCAGGGTGCGGCGCGTATGCGCTGTTCGGCGAGCGTGACGAAGCGCTGTATGTCGGCCGCAGCGTGCGCGTGCGCCAGCGGCTGCGCGCCCTGCTGACCGGCGAGCGCCGTTCGTCGAAGGAAATGCGGCTCGCGCAGCAGGTGCGGCGTGTCGAATGGCGCGAGACCGGCAACGAGCTGGGGGCGATGCTGGCCGAAGCGCAATGGATCGCCCGGTTGCGCCCGTCGTACAACCGGCGGCCCACGGCCGACGCCGGCCGCGCGGGCGGTGCACCCTGGCCGTTCGAAGGCGCGGTCGCGTTCGAGGCGAACAGCGAGCGCCGCCTGTTTCACGTGATCGACGGCTGGTGCTATCTCGGTTCGGCGGACTCGCTCGATGCGGCCGTACGGCTCGTGGCCGATGCGGCGGTCGCCACGTTCGAACCTTTCACCCATCGCCTGCTGCAGACGCATCTCGCGCGCGGCCTGCAGGTGATTCCGCTCATGGCGCTGACGCCTGCGGACTGAGCGCCGCGGGACGATCCGCGCCTGCCCCCGTCAGCCGATCGCGCTGGCTCCGCCGGCGGAGCAGACATGTGACAGCGCGGTATCGAGTGCCCGCGTCTGCGTGGAATCGTAGCGCGTGAGCGTCTTCCAGTTCGCGATGCTGCGCGCGAGCCGCGCCTGGCAATCGGGCGCATCGCGCAGCGGGGCAACCTGCGCGAGGCCGGCGAGCATTTTCTGCGTCAGCCGATCGAGGGCCGGCCGCGTGCTGGTCGCGAGATCGGGCGGCGTGCCTTCCGGCGGCCGCGTCGTGCGCCAGGTCGCGAACAGTGCGTTCTGCACGTCCTTGCTTGCGGTGATCTGATCCTCGAAGAACGTGCGGGCGAAGGCGGGGTCGACGCCGGCCTGGGCCGCGCGCTTTTCGACGGCGGTGAGCAGGGCCGCTTCACGCGGCTGGTCCTCGATGGCCTTGTGATTCGCCCATTTCCATCGCGCGACCGGTTCGGCGAGCGCGAGCCGCTGCGACGCGAGCGCAACGACGTTGGTGAGGGCGGTGTCGTCGCCGTCCGCGCGGGCGGTAGGGGGCGACGAAAGGAGGGCGACGCCGAGCGCGGCGACAGCGATGCTGGCACGAATGGCTTGCTTCATCGGAACGATCGGGAGAGCCGGGCGGGCCGGACGTGGAAAACCAGAAGGATAGACGAAGACAGTCGCGCGGCGTAGCGTCGCGACAGGAGAATCAGCAGGCGAGCTGATCCGGCACCGTCAGGCTGTTGCGGCCCGGGTGCGAGGCGAATTGCGCGCGAAGCGCAGGGATGAACCGCACGATAGCGATGATCGACACGTGGCGGTTACAGAACCGAACTGACGTTCACTTCGGCGAGTACAGCCGGTGCTGCTCGTCGAAGAATGCCCGAACGTGCTCGGGCAATTCGGCGAGGAATTCCACGCCGACGGGTTCCGGATCCGGGCTCATCACTTGCTCGGGCGGGGGCATGCGAGTTGGTCTTTCGTCCATGATCGTTTCTCCAGCAGGTTCAATGATTATCAACCTCGTGCTCGGATTTATGCCAGCGGCGAATCGTTAGATTTTGTCTCTGTTGTATTAACGGCACATGCGTGCCGGCGCGAAGTGTGATGCCCGCTATCACGCGCCGCGCGATCGGCATCCAGCGGGCCGCTTGCTATACTTGCGCGCACTTTTTCCTGCACCGCGATGAGACGAACGACGCGATGGATCGGCCTCGTATGGCTGGCGCTGGTACTGAACGTACTGTCGCCCGTCGTCGGCTACGCGCGCCTTGCGTCGAGCGGTTCCGGCGCGCTCACGCTCGAGTTGTGCAGTGCAGCGGGCGCGCGTCAAATCGTGCTCGCGCAAGCGGGCGACGACCGCGACACGTCGTCGGCCGACCATCCCGGCGTCCCGCATTGCGTGTACTGCCCCGGCTTCGCGGCGAACGTCGCGCTGGGGACGAGCCTCCCCGCGATGCCGCGCTTCGTACGCACGTTCGCGTATCGGACGGTTGCACCGATCGTTCCCGACGTGCCCCGCAAGGGCATCCGTCTCGCGCAGCCGCGCGCCCCGCCTGAAAACGTTCCGGTCTGATTGATGTCCTCCGCGCGCCCCGGTGGCGCGCGAGCCGCCCGCGGCCTTGGCCGCGCGTCGCGCCGTACGTGCGCGGCGCGCGCCCCGTGCCCGGCGGCGTCCGATCACGTTTTCAGGAACGCACTCATGTCGTCTCCCCTTGCCGCGCGGTCGTCGCGCGGCCGGCTCGCGCTCGCATGCGCGGCCGCTTTCGCATGGCCGGCCGCTCACGCGGCGTCGACCGACGATGCCCGCGCCGACGCGGCCCGCAACGGTGGCATCGATCGTCTCGCCGCCGGGGCGTCGGCGTCCATGGATGTCGCCGCGGCGGCCGCCCCGGCAGGCGACACGCTGACCGCCGTCAGCGTGACCGCGCAGCGGCAGCCGGTCGACCCCGATACGCCGGCCGTCGTCACGTCGATCACGCGCGAGCAGATCGATGCGCACACCAACGTCACCACCGAGGACGCGCTGAAGTACGCGCCGAACCTGATGGTCCGCAAGCGCTACATCGGCGACCGCAACAGCGTATTCGCGGGCCGCGACTTCAACGAATTGCAGAGCGCGCGCGGGCTCGTCTATGCCGACGGCGTGCTGCTGTCGAACCTGCTCGGGTCGAGCTATGCGTACCCGCCGCGCTGGTCGCTGATTCCGCCCGACGACATCGCGCGCGTCGACGTGCTCTACGGCCCCTTTTCCGCGCTGTACCCGGGCAACGCGATCGGCTCGACCGTGCTGCTCACCACGCGCCGCCCCGACCGGCTCGAGGGGTCGCTGTCGACGCAGTTCTTCACGCAGCGCTACCACGACGGCTACGGGTTGGCGGACAGCTTCGGCGGCAATCACCAGACCGCGCGGATCGCGAACCGCGTCGGCCGGTTCTGGTTCGCGCTGTCGCTCGACCGGCTGGAGAACGACGGCCAGCCGATGCAGTACGCGAGCCCCAATTCGGCCTACAACCCGAAACTGGGCGCCGCCGTGCCCGTGACGGGCGCCGCGACCGACATCGGACCCAACGGCAAGCCGCGGACCATCGTCGGCGCGCAGACGATCGAGCGAACCGAGCAGCTCAACGAGACGGTTCGGATGGGCTATGCGTTCACCGATCGTGTCGACGCGACGCTGACGCTCGGGCATTGGGAGAACCACTACCGGCAGCACGGCGAGACCTTCCTGCGCGATGCGACGGGCAACCCGGTTTACGGCGGCAACGTGTCGATCGGCGGACAGAACATGACGGTCGCGCCGAACGCGTTTGCCCCGCAACGCGGCGACCAGGAGAACTGGCTGTATGCGCTCGGCCTGAACGGCCGGCTCGATTCCGGCTGGCGGCTATCGGGCGTGGTGTCCGCGTACGACGTGTCGCGCGACGCGCTGCGCGCGGCCTCGACCGTGCAGGGTGGGTCGGGCACGCTGTTCCAGGGCGACGGCACCGGCTGGCGCACGCTCGACCTGAAGGCCGAGGCGCCGGAAGTGAAGGGCCATACGTTCACGTTCGGCTATCACTACGACAATTACTTCCTGCGCAACGTCACGGTCAACACGGCCGACTGGCTGGCCGGGCCGGCCACGTCGCTCGCGAGCGTCTATCGCGGCGACACGCGCACGCAGGCGCTGTTCGGGCAGGACGCGTGGCGTTTCGCGCCGGGCTGGCTCGCGACGCTCGGGCTGCGCTACGAGCGCTGGGAGGCGTACGGCGGCGCGCTCGGCAATGCCAACGGCACGCTCGGCTACGCGGACCGCGGCGCGAATGCGCTGTCGCCGAAAGTCGCGCTGCAATGGGATGCGACGGAGGTCTGGCGCTTCCGGCTGTCGTTCGCGACCGGCACGCGGTTCCCGACGGTCGGCGAGCTGTTCCAGGGCACGATCTCGAACAACGCGCTCGTCAACAACAACCCGAACCTGCGTCCGGAAAAGGCGATCGACTGGGACTTCACGGCCGAACGCGACGTGGGTGTCGGCGTCGTGCGCGCGAGCGTGTTCCAGAGCGACCTGCGCGATTCGATCTACAGTCAGACGACGGTGTCGGGCGCGACGACCGTCACCAACGTCTCGAACGTCGACCGCGTGCGCGTGCGCGGCGTCGAACTCGCGTTCAGCGGGGAGAACGTCGGGCTGCGCGGGCTCGATCTCGACGCGAACGTGTCGGCGAGCAACGCGCAAATCCTCGCCGATGCCGCGAATCCGGCCTATGTCGGTTCGCGTTTCCCGCGCATTCCGCGCATGCGCGCGAACCTGCTCGCGTCGTATCGATTCGACGAGCACTGGCTCGCGAGCGTCGGCGTGCGCTACTCGGGCCGCCAGTTCAACACGCTCGACAACAGCGACGTGAATCCGGACGTCTACGGCGGCACGAGTTCGTTTACCGTCGTCGATCTGAAGGCGCGCTACCGCTTCGATCGTCACTGGAGCGCGTCGGCCGGCATCGACAACTTGACGGACCGCCGCTACTACGTGTTCCACCCGTATCCGGGCCGCACTTTCTATGGAGAACTGAAATGGTCGCTGTGAAATCGTTCGCGGCGGGATGCGGGGCCGTGGCACGCGGCGCTGTCGGGGCCGGCGCGCACGAGGCGCCCGGCATGCCGAAAGCCGCCGATTCGCAGATCGCGAAGTATGAGAACGCGGAGCCGATGCCCGAGCGGCCGCGGGCAGCGCTCGATGCGGAATGGAGAGGGGAGATGCCGCGCACCGTGCGGATCGGGCGCGATGGTGTGCATGAAGCGTTCGGCGGATGGTTGACGGCCGACGTGCTCGACGGCTGATTGCGGTACGCGAAGCGTTGACGGGGCGGGTGGCGCGCGGCGAACGGGCTGCGCGCCGGCCCGATGCGAAAACGCGCCCGAAGGCGCGTGGTCAGCAACATCAGGCCGCTCGCCTGAATAGCCGGATCACGAACAGCAGGATCACCGCGCCGATGACCGCGACGATCACCGAGCCGATGAAGCCGCTGCCGATGCTGATGCCGAGCAGCCCGGCGAGCCAGCCGCCGATCACCGCGCCGACGATCCCGACGATGATGTCGACGATCAGCCCGAAGCCGCCGCCCTTCACGAGCAAGCCGGCAAGCCAGCCGGCGATCGCGCCGATGATGAGCCACATAATCAAGCCATGAGTCATGGTGGTCCTCTCCTTGGGTTGAGTCGAAATGACCGGGCACCGGCTGTCGCATGCCGCAAGTGGGTTGAAAGCGGCATGCGGCCGTCGCGCCGCCCACGCAATGTAACGCGATAGACGGGTCAGGATCGTTAAGTAATGTTATGCACCCTTAAACAGATTTTCCAGGGGGATTTGTCTGCCTGGCGCATGCGCGGTGCGCGCCCCGTGCATGGCGAAATGAATCTGTAAGGATGGGCTGTCGCGGAAGTCCGTCCGTCGGGCACGCCATCGCTCCAGCGTCGTTGGTGGCACGGTGGCCTCGGGTAGTCCGTCGGCTGCGTCGGGGATCACGCGCCCGAGGGTCGCGGCATCGCCGATTGCTTCGATCGACAGAAGCGCGAAACGGGTGGGGAAGCGCGGCGTATCGGTTCGCCGATCGGCGGCATCGTGTGGGACAGATCGATGTAGCGTGTGCCGTATCCGATCTCCGCCATCATTCGGGATCCTGAGGGATCGGCTTCGAATGATGTGTGCGGAGGGGGCGGGAGACAGAGTGTGCAGTCATGTCGTCGGCGTACGCGTCGTGCCGGCGAGCGCTTGACGGTCGGGGTGCGGGGGAAAAGCGGATGCCGTTGCGCGGGCTGCTTAGGTCGGGCAAGCCGGCCATCGTCGTCATGGCCGCCGCAGGCTGTGCTGTTACGCACCGCAAGAGGGGGTCGATACGATTGGCCGGCGGCCGCCGAGTGCGTGGGTATGTCGTGCGGATGTTGCGCAGATAACGCGCCGCGGCGAGGATCGGCCCCGGACAACGCGCAGGGGAGATTGCCGAATTCGTACGCCAAGACGCCAACACCGTGCGCGGCGTGATGGGGAGTGCGCCGTCGAACGACTTTACGATTTCGGCGCCGCAAAAGAGAAAAGGTCTGACAAGCGATACTTGTCAGACCTTTATGTCTTGGTGCCGGAGATAGGAGTCGAACCTACGACCTTCGCATTACGAATGCGCTGCTCTACCAACTGAGCTACACCGGCAGCAGAGAAATGAAATTATATGGTGAAATCCGAGATCTTGGCAATAGGTTTTGCGAAATTTTTTCAGCGTGCTGCCGCTGCTTCGCGAAACCCTCGATCCGGCGGACTTTCCGCTTTCACTTCACCACGACGCGACCCGTTAGGGCCACATCGCGAAGGCGCGATTGTACTGATGTCTCGCCCCTGCGTCCAGTGCTGCAGTGCGATTATTTCGCTTCGTCGTGATAGCCGGTCACGCGCTCGACTTCGTTCTTCGAACCGAGGAACACGGGCACGCGCTGATGCAGGCCGGTCGGCTGCACTTCCATGATGCGCTGCGTGCCGGTCGTCGCCGCGCCGCCCGCCTGTTCGACGATGAACGACATCGGGTTCGCTTCGTACATCAGGCGCAGCTTGCCCGGACGATCGGGCGTGCGCTTGTCGGCCGGATACATGAAGATGCCGCCGCGGTTCAGGATCCGATGCACGTCGGCCACCATCGACGCGATCCAGCGCATGTTGAAGTTGTCGCCGCGAGGGCCGTCCTTGCCGGCGTTCAGTTCGTCGACGTAGCGCTTGACCGGGTCGTACCAGTGGCGCGCGTTCGATGCATTGATCGCGTATTCGCGCGTGTCGGCCGGGATCTGCATGTTGCTCTGCGTGAGTACCCACGAGCCGACTTCGCGGTCGAGCGTGAAGCAGTTCACGCCGTTGCCGGTCGTCAGCACGAACACCGTCTGCGGGCCGTAGACGGCGTAGCCGGCCGCGACCTGCTGCGTGCCGGGCTGCAGGAACGATTCTTCGGTCGCCTGCTTGCCGTCCGGGCAGCGCAGCACCGAGAAGATCGTGCCGATCGACACGTTCACGTCGATGTTCGACGAGCCGTCGAGCGGATCGAACACGAGCAGGTATTCGCCGCGCGGGTAGTTCGCCGGGATCGGGAAGAACGTTTCCATTTCTTCCGACGCCATCGCGGCGAGGTTGCCGCCCCATTCGTTCGCGTCGAGCAGGATTTCGTTCGACAGGATGTCGAGCTTCTTCTGCACTTCGCCCTGGACGTTCTCGCTGCCGGCGGTGCCGAGCGCTTCGCCGAGCGCGCCCTTCGACACGTTGTAGCTGATCGCCTTGCACGCGCGGGCGACGACTTCGATCAACAGGCGCAGGTCGGCGGGGAGGTTGTTGGTCTCACGTTGCTGTTCGATCAGGAACTTCGACAGCGTGGTGCGGCGGGCAATGGACATGACAGACTCCGAAAGGCCAAAGAATCCTTGAATGGCCGCAATTTTACCCGTCGCGCCTTCGGTGCCGCCGGCTTTTTTCGTCCGGTTACATGGCCGGGCCGCCGAATCGGCGCGGTATCGGGCGGCGACGCCGGGGCGGGGCGCGCCCCGCCCCGGAGGCCGCCCGAGCGGTCCGACCCCGCGCGTGGTGCGATTGCAGCCGTGCTCGTGCAACAAAAAAGCCGGCGCCGCGTGAAGCGGCGCCGGCTCGATCGCCCGGACGCGACAGGGGCGATCGCGTGACTTACGCGAGCGCCTTCTCGACGATCTCGCGCACGTCGCGCGACTTCGCGCCGGCGGCGACCTGTTCGAGCGCTTCGCGCATCCGGTCGCGCAGCGCCGGCGTGAAGCGGCGCCACAGTTCGAGCGAGCGTGCGAGGCGCGCCGCGACCTGCGGATTGATCGCGTCGAGCGCGAGCACCTGTTCGGCCCAGAACGCGTAGCCGGAACCGTCGGCCGCGTGGAATTGCGCGGGGTTGGCCGCGCAGAAGCTGAAGATCAGCGAGCGCGCGCGGTTGGGGTTCTTCAGGTTGAACGCCGGGTGCGCGAGCAGCTTGCGCACCTTCGCGAGCGTCGGCTGCGCGGGCGTACCGCGTTGCGCCGCCTGCATCGCGAACCACTTGTCGATCACGAGCGCCTCTTTCTCGAAGCGACGGTAGAAGTCGTCGAGCGCTTGCTCGGCAGGCCCGTTCGCGCCTGCGGCGGCCGCGGACAGCAGCGCGCCGAGCGCCGCCGCGCGATCGGTCATGTTGTTCGCCGCGTCGTACTGGGCCGTGGCGAGGCGCACGGCATCGGCCGGATCGTCGAGTTCGGCGAGATACGCGAGCGCGAGATTCTTCAGCGCGCGGCGGCCCGACGCTTCCGGTGTCGGCTCGTAGGCGCCGGGCGTCTGGTGCTGCGCGTACGCGGCGAGCCAGTCGGCGCGCAGCGCGGTCGCGAGCTGGCGGCGCACGAACTGGCGCGCGCGATGCACGGCGGCCGGGTCGGCCTCGGCCATCTGGTCGGCGAGGTAGGTTTCCGACGGCAGCGTCAGCGCGAGTTCGCGGAACGCCGGCGACAGGCTTTCATCGGTCAGCACGCGGCGGAACGCGGCGACGAAGTTCTCGCCGAGCGCGAGCGGCGCGTCGGCGGCGGCACGGGCGGCGAGCGTCAGCAGCGCGCGCGTCGCGAGGCGCTGGCCGGCTTCCCAGCGGTTGAACGGATCGCTGTCGTGCGCGAGCAGGAACGCGAGATCGTCGTCGCTGTAGTCGTACTCGACGATCACCGGCGACGAGAAGTTGCGCAGCAGCGACGGCAGCGGCGCTTCCGGCACGTCGATGAACGTGAAGGTCTGCTCGGTGGCGGTGAACTCGAGCACGCGCGTCGTGCCCGATGCGGCGGCTTCGCCGTCCAGGCGCAGCGGCAGGTCGCGGCCGTCGCGGCCGATCAGGCCGATCGCGAACGGGATCAGCAGCGGCCCTTGCTGCGTTTCGCGTGCGGCGGGCGACGCGTCGCCGTAGCCTTGCGCGAGGGTGACCGTATAGCGGCGCGCGGCCGCGTCGTACGCGGTGCGCACCGACACGCGCGGCGTGCCGGCCTGGCTGTACCAGCGCTCGAACTGCGCGAGGTCGCGCCCGTTCGCGTCGGCCATCGCGTGACGGAAGTCGTCGCAGGTCACCGCGTGGCCGTCGTGGCGCTTGAAGTAGAGATCCATCCCCTTGCGGAAGCCGTCGCGGCCGAACAGCGTCTGGTACATCCGCACGACTTCCGAGCCTTTCTCGTAGACGGTCATCGTGTAGAAGTTGTTGATCTCGACGTAGCTCTCGGGACGCACCGGGTGCGCCATCGGGCCGGCGTCCTCGGCGAACTGCAACTGGCGCAGCACGCGCACGTCCTCGATGCGCTTGACCGCGCGGGCCGCCGATTCGACGTCGTCGCCCGCGGCCATGTCGGCCGAGAACTCCTGGTCGCGGAATACCGTCAGGCCTTCCTTCAGGCTCAGCTGGAACCAGTCGCGGCAGGTCACGCGGTTGCCGGTCCAGTTGTGGAAGTACTCGTGGCCGACCACCGATTCGATGTTCGCGAAATCGGTGTCGGTCGCGGTCTCGGGGTTCGCGAGCACGTACTTCGTGTTGAAGACGTTGAGCCCCTTGTTCTCCATCGCGCCCATGTTGAAGTCGCCGACCGCGACGATCATGAAGCGGTCGAGATCGAGCTCGAGGCCGAAGCGCTTTTCGTCCCAGCGGATCGAGTGGATCAGCGAATCCATCGCGTGACGCGTCTTGTCGAGGTCGGCCGGTTCGACCCACACCTGCAGCAGTTTCTCCTTGCCCGAACCGGTCTTGATCGTTTCCTCGATCGAGACCAGCTTGCCCGCGACCAGCGCGAACAGGTAGCTCGGCTTGCGGAACGGGTCTTCCCACTTCGCGAAGTGGCGGCCGTCGGGCAGGTCGCCCGAATCGACGAGGTTGCCGTTGGACAGCAGCACCGGGTAGGCGGCCTTGTCGGCGCGCAGCGTGACCGTGTACGACGCCATCACGTCGGGGCGGTCGAGGAAGTAGGTGATGCGGCGAAAGCCTTCGGCTTCGCACTGCGTGAAGAAGTTGCCGCTCGACACGTAGAGGCCAGACAGCGTCGTATTCTGATCGGGCGCGCATGCGCTTTCGAGCGTCAGCTCGAACGCGTCGGGCACGTTTTCGACCGTCAGGCCGTGTTCGTGCGCGCGCACAGCGCCGTGCGGCGCGCCGTCGAGCCGCGCGCCGAGGAATTCGAGCGCTTCGCCCATCAGCTCCAGGTGGGGCGTGGGCGCGGCGTCCGGATTGCGGCGCACGCGCATCGTGTTCCTGACGATCGTGCGGGCCGGCGCGAGATCGAATTCGAGTGCGACGGAATCGATGAGGAAGGCCGGGGGCGTGTAGTCGGCGCGGCGGATCACGGTGGAGGAGGCGTTGTCGGACATGGTCGTCGAGATCGGTGGAGTGGGAGACGGGCCCGTCGCGCGGGCCGGGCGAACCGGGCCATTGTACAAAGGCTTGCGGCCGCGTGCCGGGCGAACTTTTTACCGCTTCCGGGAGTCCGCGTATTATCGGCATCCCGTTGTGCTTCGCGCGGTGCGACGAACGGGTGACGGATCGACGAGGATCAACATGAAACGCGAATGGATTTTTCGCGGTGCGGGCTGGGCGGCGGCGCTGTGCGTCGCGCTGCTGACCGGCTGCACCAGCTACGTGACCACCCAGGTCACGGCCTTCTCCGACTGGAGCGGCAGCGACGCGACCCGCACCTATGCGTTCACGCGCACGGACGCGCAGAAGAACAGTATCGAGCAGTCGACCTACGAGCCGATCGTCGCGAACGAGCTGTCCGCGTATGCGTTCCGGCAGGTGCCGCAGTCGCAGGCACGCTATCTCGTCGGGCTGACCTATTCGGTCGGCAGCGATCTCGTGACGGTGCCGCAACCGGTCTACTACGACCCATGGTTCATGGGGCCCGGGCCGTACTGGCGAGGCGGGCCGTGGAGCCCGTGGGGCCCGTGGGGTCCCTGGGGGCCGATGCCGGCCGGCTACGTCGCGCAGACGTACCAGGTATTCGACTACACGCTCGGCATCCGCATCACCGAGCGCGCGACGGACAAGGAGGTCTACAACGTGTCCGCGCGCACGACCGGCGACAACGGCACGCTGCTTTACGCGATGCCGTTCCTCGCGCGCAGCGCGCTCGCCGATTTCCCGTTGTCGAACGGCGTGGTCCGCACGGTCAGGCTGCCGGTCGACAAGCGCGGCGGGCCGGCGGCGCCGGCCGCCAACGAGCGCGCGGTGCCGGCGGCGCCAGCGTCGGGCGCGGCCACCGCGAAGTAACGCGGCATCCCTCTCGGCGCGGCCGCCCGGCCGCGCCGGCCACCTGCCTTTTCGTCAGACCCCGACACCCAGCAGCGCCAGCGCGCCGAGCACGACGAACAGCACGGCCGCGATCCCGTGCACGAGCTTCGTCGGCAAGCGGTGCGCGAAGCGGTCGCCGAGCAGGATCGCCGGCACGTTCGCGAGCATCATCCCGAACGTCGTGCCGGCCACCACGCCGATGTAATCCTGGAAGCGGGCGGCCAGCGCGACGGTCGCGATCTGCGTCTTGTCGCCCATCTCCGCGAGGAAGAATGCGACGAGCGTCGCGCCGAACACGCCGAGCCGCGAGCGGGTCGCATTGGCTTCGTCCTCGTCGAGCTTGTCCGGCACCAGGATCCACAGCCCCATCGCGATGAACGAGAACGCGAGCGCCCAGCGCATGATCGACGGCGTGACGAGCACGCCCAGCCATTCGCCGAGCGCGCCGGCGAAACCGTGATTGACGAGCGTCGCGACGAGCACGCCGAGAATGATCGGTACCGGCTTGCGATAGCGCGCGGCCAGAACGAGGGAAAGCAGTTGGGTTTTGTCGCCGATTTCAGCGAGGGCGACGGCGCCGGTGGAGATCAGGAAGGCTTGAGACACGAATGGGGTTCCACGGGCCGTTGTTGTGCGTGCGAGCGACGATTCACCGCGCGCCGGGCCCTGATGCGGCGCGCAGTGAACCATCGGTCTCGCCAGGCCAACGTGGCTGCGTCCGCCATGGCCGAACGGCCAAGTCTGTTGACGGACGCCTCCGTCACGATGCGCGCCGGGGCGCGGGACATCGAGCGGAGCGGCTACTCCCCAATGAGCGGCGAATTCTAGCACGGCGTGTTGCGCACGGGAAAGCGGCCGGGGCCGCCGTGCGGCGCGCCCTGCGCGCGATTCCCGGCAGCGCGACGGCGAAGCGGCCGCGCTGCCGCGACGGCGTACCCGCGAGGCGTTACGCGGCGACCGGGCGGCGCGCGGCGCCGCGTTCGTGCACGAGTTCGCCGGCCGCATAGGTGCGGTATACCGCACGGTCGTCGCCGAGCAGCGCGAACGCGAACAGCAGTTCCTCGAGCGAATCCGCGCGCTGCGTGCGGCGCGCGAGCAGCGGCGTCGCCTGCGGATCGAGCACGACGAAGTCGGCCTCGGTGCGCGGTGCGAGCGTGCCGACCGTGTCGGCGAGGTCGAGCGCCTGCGCGGCGCCGGCCGTCGCGAGCCAGAACATCCGCGTGGCGGTCAGGTGGTGCCCCGACAGCCGCGCGACCTTGTGCGCTTCGTTCATCGTCTGCAGCATCGAGAACGACGTGCCGCCGCCGACGTCGGTCGCGAGCGTGACGGGGACGTCGTATTCGCCGGCCTTGTCGAAGTCGAACAGCCCGCTGCCGAGGAAGAAGTTCGACGTCGGGCAGTGCGCGACGACGGTGCGCGTCTCGGCCATCCGGCGGCGATCCTCGTCGTCGAGGTGGATGCAGTGGCCGTACACCGCGCGCGGACGCAGCAGCCCGTAGCGGTCGTAGATGTCGAGATAACTGCGATGGCCGGGGAACAGCTCGGCCACCCATTTCACCTCGTCGACGTTTTCCGCGACGTGGCTTTGCACGAACACGTCCGGATGGCGGCGCGCGAGTTCGCCGCACGCCTCGAGCTGCGCCTCGGTCGACGTCGGCGCGAAGCGCGGCGTGAGCGCGTACATCTGGCGGCCCTTGCCGTGCCAGCGGTCGATCAGCTCGGCGCTGTCGTCGTAGCCCGACTGCGCGGTGTCGCGCAGGAATTCGGGGCAGTTGCGGTCCATCAGCACCTTGCCCGCGATCATCCGCAGGTCGCGTGCGTCGCTCGCCGCGAACAGCGCATCGGCCGACTGCTTGTGCACCGTGCAGTAGACGAGCGCGCTCGTCGTCCCGCACGCGAGGAGTTCGTCGACGAAGAAGTCGGCGACTTCGCGCGCATGCTCGGGATCGCCGAACTGGCGCTCGGTCGGGAACGTGTACTTGTCGAGCCACGGCAGCAGGCCCGGCGCCGGCGACGCGATCATGTCCGTCTGCGGATAGTGAATGTGCGTGTCGATGAAGCCGGGCACGATCAGCTTGTCGCGCAGGTCGTGGATCACCGCATCGCGCGCGAGCGTCGCGGCGAGCCGGGCGTACGGGCCGGCCGCGACGATCTTGCCGTCGTCGACGATCAGGAGCCCGTCGGTCTCGTAGTTCGCGGCCTGGCTCGATTGCGCCGGGTCGCCGTTGAAGGTCAGCAGTTGGGAACGGAAAGCGTTTTGCGTCATGACGAAGGGTCCTGCATCAAGGTAAGGCGAACAGAAGAAAGCGATCGACGCCGCACGGGGGCGGGGCGGTGCTTCGCGGGCGGCTGCGGCGGCACGTGATGTGCGGCACGGCCGGAGGCGATTGCGCGGGCGAACGTGGCGGCCGAAGCCGCCCGCGAGTGGTTGCGGGCGCACCTCGCGGCCGTTGCGTTCGCAACTGGTACATCCGCAACCGATACGTCCGCAACCCATACGACGGCGAACGGCACGGCAAGCCGCGACGGCCGGTGCGTGCGAGCGACGCCGTACCGCGCGATCGCGACGCCTGCATGCAGCCGATCAGCTCGGCGCGACGCCGAACGGGGATGCGCGAAGCGGATGCCGTTGCCGTGTATCATCTGTCAGCGTGTCTCGATGCGGGCCGTCACGCGGCCTGCCAGTACGCGTCGAGGCGCGCGTACAGTGCGTCGCGCTGCGCCGGTTCGATGAACGACGCCTCGAAGCCGTTGCGGATCACCGCATGGACTTCGGCATCCGTGAGTTGCAGCCCTTCGACCGTCGCGAAGTAGTTTTCGTTGACGTAGCCGCCGAAATAGGCCGGATCGTCGGAGTTGATCGTCACCGCGACGCCGCGGTCGAGCAGCGCCTTCAGCGTGTGCTTCGCCATGTCGTCGAACACGCACAGCTTCAGGTTCGACAGCGGGCACACGGTGAGCGCCGTGCGCGTTTTCGCGAGCCGCTCGACGAGCGCCGCATCCTCGATGCTGCGCACGCCGTGGTCGATCCGGTCGACCTTCAGCACGTCGAGCGCTTCGTAGATGTACGCGGGCGGGCCTTCCTCGCCCGCATGGGCGACGAGCTTCAGCCCGAGCGCGCGCGCCTTCTCGAATACGCGGGCGAACTTCGTCGGCGGATGGCCGAGCTCGGACGAATCGAGGCCCACGCCGATCAGCCGATGGCGATAGCGCTCGAACAGCGGCAATGCGGATTCGAACGTCGCGAGCGCGTCCTCTTCGGACAGGTGGCGCAGGAAGCACAGAATCAGCTTGCTCGACAGCCCGCGCGCTTCGGCATCGGCGAGCGCGCGCTCGATGCCCGCGACGACCGTCTCGATCGGCACGCCGCGCTCGGTGTGCGTCTGCGGGTCGAAGAACAGTTCGGTGTGGACGACGTTGTCGGCGAGCGCGCGCTCGCAGTACGCGGCCGTCATGTCGTAGAAATCCTGCTCGGTGAGCAGCACGCTCGCGCCGGCGTAGTAGATGTCGAGGAACGATTGCAGGTCGGTGAACGCGTACGCGGCGCGCAGCGCGTCGATCGAGTCGTACGCGAGCTTCACGCCGTTGCGCTGCGCGAGCGCGAAGATCAGTTCCGGCTCGAGTGAGCCTTCGATGTGGATGTGCAGCTCCGCTTTCGGCGCGCGGGCAATCTTGTTCTTGAATGTCGGGGTCATGGCGTCGTTTTGGTCGGTCAGTCAGTAGGGGAAGCCTGCGCGGACGCATTCGCCTCGACGGCCTGCAGCAACTGCGCGGCCACCGAGATCGCGATCACTTCGGGCGCCTTGTCGATGATGCCTTCGACGCCGATCGGGCAGCGCATCCGCGCGACCTGGGCCGGGTCGATGCCGATCGCGGCGAGGCGATGATCGAACTGCGTGCGTTTCGTCTGCGAGCCGGTCATCCCGAAGTACGCATAGTCGCCGCGTCGCAGGATGCGCTCGGCCAGCACGAAATCGAGTGCATGGTCGTGCGTCATCACGACGAAGTAGGACTGCGGCGGCGCTGCGTCGACTGCGTCCGCCGGGGAAGCGGCCGCGTCGATCGCGAGGTTGCCGATGCCGGCGAGCGCGTCGGCCGGCGGGAACAGCGCATCGGGCCGGTCGATCCAGCGCACCTGGCACGGCAGCGTCGCCAGCACTTTCACGAGCGCGGTGCCGATGTGCCCCGCGCCGAACAGCACGACGGGGAACGCATACGGCGCGATCGTTTCGGTCATCAGCGAGACGCCGCCGGTTTCCCACAGCAGGCAGTCGGCGCGCGCGGCTTCCGATTCGGGCTCGCTCAACAGCGGCGCGCCCGGCGAGGGGCCGAATGATACGCTACGCACGGTCGCGGCGCCGGCCGCGACGCGCTTCGCGAGCGACATGATCCAGCCGAGGTCGCCGACGTCGAGCCGCTCGAACGCGAGCACCACGGCGCCGCCGCAGCACTGGCCGAGGCTCGGGCCGAGCGCGAGCCGCTCGAGCCGGCGCGCGTGCGGCACGTGCGCGCCGTCCTTCAGCAGGTGCCGCGCGATCTCGATCGCCTTCCATTCCAGATGACCGCCGCCGATCGTATGGCGGGCCGTGTCGCGCGTGACGAGCATCTTGGTGCCGGCCTCGCGCGGC
This sequence comes from Burkholderia sp. APQ4-4ca, assembly GCF_057837105.1. Lineage (NCBI taxonomy): Bacteria > Pseudomonadati > Pseudomonadota > Betaproteobacteria > Burkholderiales > Burkholderiaceae > Burkholderia > Burkholderia sp. APQ4-4ca. The sequence goes on from NZ_JBYQCG010000225.1 coordinate 20,726, forward strand.
GCGGAGCCGTCGGTGTGCGCGACCGTCACGAGCACGGCCGCTTCGCCGTGCGCGAGCAGTTGCTGCAGATCGCCGAGCCAGGCTTCCATCAGCACGCTCCGTTCGGGACGACGCGGCACGACGCGCGGCGCGCTCTGGCGGGCGCGGCGGCAACGAGAACGAACGGGGGCGCGGCAGGCCGGCTGCACGGCGGATGCCATGCGGCGGCGGCCGACCGACGGCGTGCGTGAACGGCGCCGCCGGACGCGCGGACGCCATGAGGGTGACGGATGCGGATGGTGTGCGTTGTCATGATGAATCCAGTCGACATTGCGGATCGGGCGCGCGTTACGCAGGCAGCGGTGAGACCGCCTGGCCTCGCGCACGTAGATCGCCATCCAGTCCCGAAGATAGCACCGCCACGCGGCGGGAACATGGCCGGGCGGTGATCCGGGCTATCAGGCGGCGATCATGTCGATCATAGGCCCGCCGCGCGGGATCGGGGGACCGATGCATGCACATCGGGCCGAAACGCATGCGTGGCGGGGCAGGGGCGCGGCGATCGCGCGACGCGCGCCCGCCCGGAAATCCGGGCGGCGGCGGGGTAGGTGTTTACGCGCGGCGGCCGGGCGGAGCCGGCGCAGGCCGCAGCCGGGTGACGACGCGCCGGCGGCGCGCGGCCCATCCGCGCGGGCCGCGCATGCGATGGGCCGGCACCGCGGCCGGCGGGTCAGCCCGCGAGCTTGCGGCGATGGCGCCAGAGGCTCGCGACGACCGCGACCAGGATCAAGGCGAAGCCGATCAGCGCCCAGCCGGGCAGCAGGATGCCGAGGATCGGCGGGTAGACGGTCTCGCACAGCCCGGCGACCTTGAACATGCCGGGGAACCACTGCGCGGGCGGCAGGCTGTCGACGATCGGCTGCAGCGTGTCGAAGCCGCAGCTGAAGCCCGGATTCATCTGGATCGACAGGTGCCGCGCGGCCGTGCCGACACCGCCGGCCGCGGCGATCGCGATCAGCAGTTCGAGCACCCAGACGCCGCGCCAGTTGCGGATCCCGGCGGCCAGGAACGCGAAGATCCCGATCGCGCAGAAGAAATAGCGCTGGATGATGCACAGCGGGCACGGGTCTTCGTTCTTCACGTACTGCAGGTACAGCGCGCCGGCCAGCAGGGCGATGCACACCCATCCGAGCAGCATCAGCAGGCGGCGTTCGCGGCGGAGTGCAAGCGTGTAGTCGTTCATGTCGGCGGGGGTCCTCGTCGGTCGGTCCGTAAAACAATCGCGCGATTTTAGCGCGAATGATCTGGCACGAAACTGACAGCCCGCGTGCGGCAGCCTGCCGCACCGCGCGCGGGCCGAAGGCGATCGGTGTGCGACCGGCTTGCCATCGGCCGGTGCGGTCAGCGGATCGTGTTCAGCACGGCCTCGACCGACTGGCCGATCGCGAGCAGCGCGTCGTCGTGATGCGGCGCCGCCGCGAGCATCAGGCCGACCGGCGCCGCGTCGCGCGGATGGCACGGCAGCGACAGGCCGCACGCATCGAGGAAGTTGAACGCGCTCGGGTTGCGCAGGATCAGCGCGTTGGTGCGCGTGAACGCGTCGTCGTCCGTTTCGAGTTCGGCGATGCGCGGCGGCACGACCGGCACCGTCGGCGCGACGAGCGCATCGAAGCGCGGCCAGACCGTGTGCGCGGCTTCGTCGAGCATCGCGGCGCGCGCGGCGAGCAGGTCGAGATAGTCGGCCGCGCTTGCGGGTTCGCCTTTCAGGATCCGCGTCAGCACGCGCGGGTCGTACTGGTCGCGATGCTTGGCGAGCAGCGGACGATGCCATGCGTACGCTTCGATCGGCGAGAAGCCGAAACGGTTGATTTCCGGCAGCCGGTCGAGCGCGGGGAAGCGTACTTCGGTGACGATCGCGCCGGCCGCTTCGAGATGCTTGAGCGCGGTGTCGAGCGCCGCCGCGACGTCGGCATCGACGCCATCCGTCACATAGTTCGTCAGCACGCCGAGCCGTACGCCTTCGAGCGGCCGGGCGGCCGGCACGTGCGGCTCGAGCCCCGCGAGCATCCGGTCGACCATCGCGCAGCACGCGACCGTCAGGCCGATCGGGCCGAACGAGTCGAGCGTCGTCGACAGCGGCACGCCGCCTTGCGTCGGAATCCGGCTCGCGGTCGGCTTGAAGCCGGTCAGCCCGCACAGCGCGGCCGGAATGCGGATCGAGCCGCCGGTGTCGGTGCCGAGCGCGACGGCGGCCATCCCGTCGGCGACCGACGCGGCCGCCCCCGACGACGAGCCGCCCGAAATCCGCGCATCGCCCGGCACGTCGCGGTGGTACGGCGAGCGCGGGTTGCCGAAGTGCGGATTCAGCCCGAGCCCCGAGAACGCGAACTCGCTCATGTTGGTGCGGCCGACCAGCACCGCGCCCGCGCGCTTGAGCCGCGCGACGGCGACCGCATCGGTGCGCGCGGCCGGCGCGCCGTCGAGTACGCGCGACCCCGCGCGCGTGACCTGGCCCGCGACGTCGAACAGGTCCTTGATCGACACGGGAATGCCCGCGAGCGGCGACAGCACGGTGCCCGCGGCGCGCAGCCGGTCGTGCGCGTCGGCGGCCGCGCGGGCGTTGTCGGCATCGACTTCGGTGAAGACGACGGCGCCCTGGCCCGACGGATCGGCGATCCGGTCGAGTGCGGTGTCGACGAGCGCGCGGCTCGTGGTCCGGCCGGCGGCGAGGTCGGCGGCGAGCTGGGCGAGCGGGGGGAACGGCGTGAAAGTGGTCATGGCGGCTCAGGGGCGAAGATGTTGGAGAAGCGTGGAGCGGAACGAATCGATATGGCTCTCGACGGCTGCGCGCGCGCCGGCGGCGTCGCGTGCGGACAGCCGGTCGAACAGCGCGCGGTGCTCGTGCTGGACGTCGGCGAGATGGTGTGGTTCGGACAGCGTGACGAACCAGAAGCGCAGCGAGCGCTCGTGCAGCGCGCGCAGGATGTCGGCGAGCACCGCATTGCGCGTGGCCGCCGCGATCGTCTGATGAAACGCGCGGTCGAGCTCCATCATGCCCTCGACGTCGTGGGTGTCGACACAGGCCTGCCCGTCGTCGAGCAGCGCGGCCAGGCGCGCGAGATCGTCGGGGGTCGCATGGCGCGCGGCGAGGTCGGCGCAGTGCGCTTCGTTGATGCGCCGCACGTCGATCACCGCGACGATGTCGTCGAGCGACAGCGGCTGCACCATCAAGCCCTTGCGCGGGATCACCGACAGCAGCCCTTCGAGCACGAGCCGATGCACGGCTTGGTGCACCGGCGTGCGGCCGATGCCCGTGCGCGCGACGAGGTCGGCTTCGTTCAGCGCGGCGCCCGGCTTCAGGCGCATCGTGATGATGTCCCGCTGGATCAGCGCGTACGCGCGGTCGGCGAGACTGGCCGGCGACGCGGCGGCGCGGTGGGGGGTAAGGTCGTTCACGGTACTCATGCCGGTTGCGGCGCGGTGGCCGGGAAGGGCGCGATCATGGCGTGGAGGCTCGGGAAGCGTGGACGATCGCTGGATATTATTGTGATATATCACTGATGTCCAGCGCGGCGATACGGGGTAACGATCCCGGTGCGGGTGGCCGCCACTTGCAACAATATCGACAGGATGTTGCAGGTTTACCGCGCGATCGTGCACTGAAGCATAATGAATCCTCGTCTATCCCTACGCGCGAGCGACGCATCAGACTATCGTCATGAGCGAAAACACGCCTTCCCCGGCCGGTCTGCCCGGCACCTCTTCCGCTTCTTCCGATTCCCCTCGTCCCGATCCGGCGAAAACGCCCGATGCGCCGGCCACGCAGGCCGCCGCGGAGCATGTCGCCGATGACGGCGCATCGCCCGTCACGGCCGCCTCCGAGCCGGGCGCGCCCGGTGCGGCAGGCGCCGTCGGCGATGACGCTGCCGCGGTCGCACCGCTGAAGCCAGGCGCGCCGCCGCCCGGCTTCGGCGCGCCGCCCGATTTCGACACGCCGCGACCGCCGCCGGCGAGCGCGCAGAATGCGCCGTCCGCCTATCTGAAGCAGAGCGACACGCCGTGGTCGGTATTCGGCCGGATCGTCGCGGCCCGCGCACGGCGGCTGTTCGACCGCGCCGGCCAGCGCATCACGCAACGCACGCTGCGCATCGGCGTATCGGCGCGGATCTTCCATCCGGAGCCGGGTGCGAAGGGGCTGCGCGGCAAGACGCTGCAGTATCTCGAGGAATCGATCGCCCACTGGGTGATGTCGCGCGACGTGCTCGTGTTCATGATTCCGACCGTCGGCCATCAAGGCATGATCCATCCGAGCAACATCCGTCTGCGCGATTACGCGAAGCATCTCGACGGCCTGCTGCTGCAGGGCGGCGCCGACGTGTCGCCGCAGACCTACGCGGCGTCGGACGCGCGCCCCGAATGGCCCGGCGATCGCGTGCGCGACATGTACGAGCTCGAGCTGCTGCACGAATTCGTCGAGTCCGGCAAACCCGTGCTCGGCGTATGTCGCGGCTGCCAGTTGATCAACGTCGCGTTCGGCGGTTCGCTGTACCAGGACATCGCCACCGACGTGCCGACCGCGAACGCGCACGTGAGCGAGCATTACGACCAGCATCGTCACGCGATCCGCTTTCCCGATTCGTCGACGCTCGCGAGCATGTTCCCGGGGCGCAGCGAAGCGATCGTCAACTCGATTCACCACCAGGCGATCCGCGATCTCGGTCGCGATCTGAACATCGAGGCCGTGTCGGCCGGCGACGGGATCATCGAAGGCATTCGCCATCGTCGTTCGCCGTTCGTCGTCGGCGTGCAGTGGCATCCGGAGTTCCATCGCGCGGGCGGTTCCGAACTGCTCGACTGCACGCCGCTGCTCGACGCGTTCCTGCGCGCGGCACGCGAAACGCGCTTGTAGCACGCCGTATTTTTCGCGTGGCACGCAGGCCGGCCGCATCCCGATAAATTCGAGATGCGGCCGTTTCGTTTTGCACGATAATCGCCAGTTCCGATTTGTTCGCCGGAGTCTGACGTTGGCTTTCCGAAACTTCTTCCCTGCACGATGCGCAACGTGGATCGTTGCGCTGGCCGCCTGCGCGCAAGCGGGCGCGGCCTGGTCCGCCGATGCGACCGCACCCGTCGCCGGTACGCGTCCGGCAGTCACGAGCCTGAGCGGCAGCGCGTCGTCGGCGCCATCGGCCTCGGCCGCGTCGGACACCGCCGCGCAAGGCAACGTCGCCGAGCTGACGCAGATGCTGCACGACGGCCGGATCGTCGAGATGCGCACGACCTACAACGGCAGTTACGGTGCGAGCCTGATGTTCGATCCGCGCGAGATGACGTATTACGTCGCCTTGTTCCAGGACAAGAACCTGTGGCGCGTGATCCGTTCGCAGGAAAAGAATCGCGCGGAGATGGTGTACGCGAATTTCGTTCAGCAGACGGCGCAGCTCGCCGATATCGAGATTCGCCGGACCGAGCTGCAGGCGCAGAAGGCATTTCTCGAACGCGTGATCGCGCTGCAGGCGAATCGTGCGCAGCAGTTGCAGGCCGACTTGAGCGTCGCGCGCAGCCAGCAGGCCGAAGTCGCGCAGCGGCAGAAGTCGGCGCAGGAGCAGGCGCAGGCGCTGCAGGTCGAGAAGCGGGCGGCGCAGTTGCAGTTGCGCGATCTGCAGGAGCAGGTGCGGCAACTCGAGAAGCAGACCGAAACGGGGCTGTCCATGCACAAGTAACGATTCGTCGAACGGACGGAACGAGACGAGCGAAAACCCCGGCGAAGCGATCTTCGCCGGGGTTTTTATTGGGCGGACGTCAATGCGCGAACGCGTCCGGCACGTCGGTCAAGCGGCGATGCGACAGTCGCGTCGTCCAGTCGAAGCCGGCCGCGGGCGCGTGTGTCGGCTGCGTTACGGGCAGCGCGTTCGCGATGGCAATCAACGTGGCCGGATCGTCGAGCGAGTCGCGCGTATCGCGCGTGTCTGCCATGCGCGGCGGCCGGGCGAGCCGATCGCGTGTGCGGGTGTCGCCCGCGGCGCGCGGGAGCGGCGCATGCGCAGCCGGTCGCGGCACGACCGGTGTGCGGGGCGATGCTTGCGTCGTGCGCGGGCCCGTTGCCCGACGTGGCGAAGCAGGGGCGGCGTGCCGCACCTCGGAGGTCGCTTGCGGGTGAAGCGACGCGTGGCGGAGCGGAATGTGGTGCGCGGCGGGCGACGATTCCGTCGTGTTCGCGACACGCGTCGCCATCTTGCGCCGCGGCATGGCGTTCGTCGACGGGGCCGGTTCAGCCTCGGCGACACGTACGGTGCCGGTCGATATCGTGGTGTGCGCGGGCGCACCATCGGCGGCTTGAATCGTGTACGGGGAGCCGAAACCCGCCGGTGGCTCGTACGCGCCGATCAGCCAGCCGATGATGCCGAGTGTGCCGATGCTCCAGCAGGCGGCGTACATCGCGCGCCGGTCGCGAGGGCGGCGGGCCGGATGGCGCAAGCGCCGGCCGGGGACGACAGCCGGCGTGACAGTCAACCCGGCCGAGGCCGGCAGCGCCGCCGTCACGGATAGCGGCTGCCATTGGCACGCGCGGTGCGGTCGGTCGACATCGATGCAGGACGTTGTCAGGGTCGCGAGGCAGTGCCTGCCGGGCCCGGCACCCCGTGCGTCGCTAAATCGCCATTCGCGGCCGAACGGCGGGACGTGGTCGAGCGGGGTGGCGCGAGGGCGGGCAAGCGCGCCTTCGACCGGGACGAGGGGGAATGGGATCATGGCGGGGGCGTCGTGCGACACGGGCGACCCGTGCCGACGCGGCGTGAAAATGTCGTCGCAAATCCTGACATTGTGGTCAGCCGGCGAAGGTCGGTCGATCGGATCGATCTGATTCTTGTGCCCGTTTCCGGGCGACTTGTACGAGGCGGCCACCGCGACGCCGGTGACGAGCGCGCTACAAGGCAAATGTCGGCTTGCCGTGGCATGATTCGCGAATCATGCCGGCGGCGCGCCGTTACGCGCGGTGCCGCCGGCGGGCAGCGATGCCCGTGCGCGTCGGCCCGGTCCGGCGCGGCGCGCGTCGCCGGATCCATGCGGCGCGGTATGCGCGCCATCCGAGCTGAGCGAGAAAACATGTCCACAGCGTCGCCTGCCATCGCGCAGGAATCGAAAGTCCGCACCGTCTTCCGCGTCGTCAGCGGCAACTTCCTGGAAATGTACGACTTCATGGTCTACGGGTATTACGCGTCGGCCATCGCGAAAACATACTTTCCGAGCGGCAACGCCTTCGCGTCGCTGATGCTGTCGCTGTCGGTATTCGGCGCGGGCTTCCTGATGCGGCCGGTCGGTGCGATCGTGCTCGGCGCGTACATCGACCATCACGGCCGCCGTAAGGGGCTGATCCTGACCCTCGGGCTGATGGCGATCGGCACGCTCACCGTGGCCGCGATACCGGGCTATGCGACGATCGGCGTGCTCGCGCCGGTGCTCGTGCTGCTCGGCCGGTTGTTGCAGGGCTTTTCGGCGGGCGTCGAACTCGGCGGCGTGTCGGTCTATCTGTCGGAGATCGCGACGAAGGGCCACAAGGGGTTCTATACGTCGTGGCAGTCGGGCAGCCAGCAGGTCGCCGTCGTGTTCGCCGCGTTCGTCGGCGTCGTGCTGAACCGCGCGCTGCCGGTCGAGGAAATGACCGCGTGGGGCTGGCGCATTCCGTTCCTGATCGGCTGCCTGATCGTGCCGTTCCTGTTCCTGATCCGCCGTTCGCTGAAGGAGACCGACGAATTCCTGGCGAAGCGCCACCGCCCGACGATGGGCGAGATCATGCGCTCGATGCTCGACAACTGGGGTGTCGTGGTGGCCGGCATGGGGATGGTGATCATGACGACGGTGTCGTTCTACATGATTACCGCGTACACGCCGACCTTCGGCAAGGAAGTGCTGCACCTGTCGTCTCTCGACGCGCTCGTCGTGACCGTCTGCGTCGGGATCTCGAATCTCGTGTGGCTGCCGCTGTCCGGTGCGCTGTCCGATCGCATCGGCCGCCGCCCGGTGCTGATCGCGTTCACGGTGCTGACGCTGCTGTCGGCTTACCCGGCCGTGTTGTGGCTCGTCGGCGATCCGTCGTTCCTGCGGCTGCTCGCGGTCGAGCTGTGGCTGTCGTTGCTGTACGCGTCGTACAACGGCGCGATGGTCGTCGCGCTGACCGAAGTGATGCCGGCCGACGTGCGGACGGCCGGCTTCTCGCTCGCGTACAGCCTGGCAACGACGATCGGCGGTTTCACGCCGGCGATCTCGACGCTGCTGATCCACCAGACGGGCAACAAGGCGGCGCCGGGGATGTGGTTGAGTGTGGCCGCGATCTGCGGCTTGATCGCGACGCTCGTGCTGTATCGCACGTCCGACGCGCGCAACCAGTACAAGTCGGCCTGACGGCGGCCGGCATAGCGCGCGGTGTCCACCGCGCATCGCGTTGAAAAAAGGGAGCGCATCGCGCTTCCTTGTTCGTTCGCGGTCAGGCTTCGCGCAGCATGCCGGCCACCGCGGCCGCCACGTCGGGCCACGCGCCCGGCGCAGGCTGGCGGGCGATGCTGGCGCGCGCGTACCACGGGCAGTCGCCGCCGGTGAACCAGCGCCAGTCGGCCGCGAACGGCAGCATGACCCACAGCGGCTTGCCGAGCGCGCCCGCGAGGTGCGCGACGGCCGTGTCGATCGTGACGACGCCGTCGAGCCGCTCGATCAGCGCGGCCGTATCGGCAAAGTCGTTCAGCCGGCCGTCGAGGCGATGCACGCGCGGATGCGCGTCGACGCGCGCCCGTTCTTCGTCGTCCAGCGCGGGCTGCAGCACGATCCAGTCGATGTCCGGCAGCGCGAGCAGCGGCGCGAGCGCGTCGAACGGCATCGAGCGGTTTTCCTGCGCCTGCCGGCGCCCCGACCATGCGAGGCCGAACTTGCGCTTCGACTGCCCGCCGAGCGAGCCGCGAAAGCGCCGCCGGGCGCCGTCGGGCGCATCGAGGTAGCGCGAACCGACGATGTCCTCCGGCTGAAGCCCGAGCAGGAACGGCAGGCTCATCAGCGTGCAGGCGACGTCCGCGGCCGGCGGCTTCGCGGTGCCTTGCGGGACGAGCGTCACGCGCCAGCGCGCCGCGGCCGGCGTCAGCAGTGCGACGAGTTCGGGCTGAACCTCGAGCATGACCCGCGCGCAGCGTGCGCGCACCTGCGGCACGAAGCGGACGAACTGCAGCGTATCGCCGAACCCCTGTTCCGCGCGGATCAGCAGCGTGCGCGACGCAATCGGCTCGCCCTGCCAGCGCGGCAGCGCGCCGAGCGGCGTCGCGCCGGGCGTCTCGTGGCGCGCTTCGTACGCGGGCAGGCCGCGCGTGAAGTCGCGCAGCGTCAGCAGCGTGACCGCGCGATGCAGTCGCGCGAGCGTGAGATCGGGCGCGACGCGCAGCGCCTGGTCGAATGCGCGCAGCGCCATCTCGTGCGCGCCGAGCGCGTGATGCGCGTTGCCGAGATTCAGCCATGCGAGCCCGAACGACGGATCGAGCCCGACGGCGCGCTCGTAGTAGGGCAGCGCGTCGCGATGGCGCGCTTGCGCGCAGAGCGCGTTCGCGAGCCCGAACAGCGCGAGCGGAAACGGGGGGTGCAGCGCGAGCGCGGCTTCGAATGCCGCGGCGGCCTCCGCATGCCGGCCTACCGCATCGAACGTGTTGCCGAGATTGAAATGCGCGGCGACGAACCGCGGCTGCGCGGCGATCGCGGCCTGGAAGTGCGCGATCGCATCGTCGGCGCGACCCATCGCGCTCAGCGCCATCGCGAGGTTGTTGTGCGCGCCCGCATGCCCGGGCCGGAGTTCGAGCGCGCGACCGAACGCGGCGAGCGCGTCGCCGTGGCGGCCGAGCGCGTTCAGCGCGTTGCCGAGATTGTTGTGGATCGACGCGTCGTCGGGCGTGAGCCGCAGCGCCCGGCTGAACGCGTCGATCGCATCGTCGTGACGCTGCAGCGCCGCATACGCGTTGCCGAGGTTGTAGTGCGCGAGCGGAAATTCGGGTGCGAGCGTCAGCGCGTTGCGGAATCGGTCGATCGCTTCGTCGAGCCGGCCGAGCGCTTTCAGTGCGTTGCCGAGATTGAGCTGCAGCGCGGCATCGTCCGGACGCAGCGCGACGGCGCGGCCGACGAGATCGGCTGCCTCGGCATGCTGGCCCTGCTGGTGCCGCAGCACGCCGAACAGGTGCAGCGCGTCGGCGTTGGCGGGGTTGGAGGCGAGCGCGTGGCGATAGCCGTGCTCGGCCTCGGCGAGGCGGCCCGCACGATGTGCGGCGTACGCCCGGTCGAATGCGGAATCCATGACGCGATAACTGGCGGAAAGCGCGTATTTTCCCACACCGCGCGGCGGGGCCGCGCATCGGCCGTCCGGCATATGGCCCCGTCACGCGGAGCGGCGTAGACTGGCAGGGTCGCGTGTCATCGAGGTCTCCATGGCTGACACACAGTCCGATATCCCACCCGTGCTGATCGTCGGCGCGGGGCCGACCGGCCTTGCCGCGGCGATGAGCCTCACGCGGGCCCGCGTGCCGGTGCGCATCATCGATCGGCTCGTCGCGCCCGCGCCGTTTTCGCGTGCGATCGGCATCCAGGCGCGCACGCTCGAACTGCTGGAGCAGCATCGTGCGGTCGAACCGTTTCTCGCGCTCGGCCATCGCGCCCATGCCGCCGAACTGCATGCCGACGGCCGCGTGATCGCGCGGCTCGATTTCGATCCGCTGCAAACGCGCTATCCGTATCTGATGTTTCTCGACCAGAGCATCACCGAGCGGCTGCTCGCGGAGCACCTGGCCGGAATGGGCGTGACCGTCGAACGCGGTACGGCGCTGACCGCGTGCGACACGGGCGGGAAGGGCGGGAAGGGCGGCACGTCGCTCGACGTGACGCTGCGCGGCGCCGACGGTCGCGACGAGTCGTTCGCCCCGTCGTACCTGATTGCCGCCGACGGCGCGCACAGCACGGTCAGGCACCTGCTCGGCCTGGGCTTTGCCGGGCATGCGTTCGAACAGACTTTCCTGCTGGCCGATTTCGCGGCGATACCCGACTGGCCGGACGAGGAGATCCACCTGTTCACGACGCCCGCGGGCATCGCGGGCCTGTTTCCGATGGGCGGCGGCCGTTACCGACTCGTCGCGGACCGGCCGCCCGGCAGCGGCGCGTCGCCCGACGCGGCGGCGCCGTCGCTCGAGGAATGCGACGCGATCATCCGCGCGCGCGTCGGCGCATCGATCTCGCCAAGCGATCTCGCGTGGTCGTCCTATTTCCATCTGCACAGCCGGATGGTCGACCGGCTGCGTCACGGCCGCGTGTTCTTCGCGGGCGACGCCGCGCACGTCCACAGCCCGGCCGGCGCGCAGGGCATGAACACCGGCATCCAGGAGGCGTTCAACCTCGGCTGGAAACTCGCGCGCGTGATCCGTGCCGGCGCGCCCGAGCGGTTGCTCGACACGTATCACGCGGAGCGCCATCCGATCGAGCGCGACGTGTTGCGGCAGACCGGTTTCGTCACGCAGGTCGTCGAAGCCGAGCGCGGTGCGATGAAGCTGCTGCGCGATCACGTCGTGCCGCTGCTCGCGTCGTTCGGGCCGATGCGCGACGCGGTCAGGCGCACGGTGAGCGAGCTCGGCGTGCAGTACCGGAAGAGTCCGCTCACGCTCGAGCGCGTGCTCGACGGCGGCCCGCGCGCGGGCGAGCGCGCGCCCGATGCGCTCGTGCACGTGCTCGACGGGCCGCTCGGTCGCGCGCCCGGCACGGCGCGACTATACGATCTTCACGATCCGGCGAGTTTCACGCTGTTGCTGCTGGAAGAGCCGGCGAATGCCGACGCCGGCGAGGTGCCGCCGATCCCGGCCGATGCGCAGGCGCTCGTGCAGGGGCTCGAACGGATCATGCCGGAAGCGGTGCGCGTGTGGCGCGTCGCCGATGCCGAAGGCGACGGTGCGGCGGGGCTCGCGCAGGAATACGGCCGCTCGCGGCCGTCGTTCTATCTGCTGCGGCCCGACGGCTATGTCGCCGCGCGCGGGCGCACGGCGACCGACGCGAACGCGTTGCTGCGCCACTGCGAAAGCTGGTTCGCGGGCATGTCGGTGTCCGCGTAGCCGCGCGCTCAGGCGGGCGCCGCGGCAGGCACGAGCGACGCGCGATGCGCGGCGATCGCGTCGCGCACGATCGGCGCCGCGCGTTGCCCGGCTTCGCTCGACGGGTCGTCGAGCGCGGCGAGCAACGCGCGACGCATCCGCGGTTCCCAGAAGCGCCGGATATGCTCGGCGATGCCGCCCAGCGCTTCGTCGCGATCGGGCATCGATTCGAAGAACGCGCCGATCTGGTTCGCCATGTCGATCAGGTGGTCGTGGTCCATGGCTGCCTCACTTGCCCGTCGTCGCGATTGCCGGCGCGGCGGCGCGGCGCTCGAGCAGATCGAGTTGCTCCGAGTTGAAGCGCGCATACGCCTGCTGCCAGTCGGACGGTTGCGCAACCGGCATCACCTGCACGGCCGTCACCTTGTATTCCGGGCAGTTCGTCGCCCAGTCGGAGCTCTCCGTCGTGATCACGTTCGCCCCCGATTCGGGGAAGTGGAACGTCGTGTACACGACGCCCGGCTGCATGCGATCGGACACCAGCGCGCGCAACACGGTCTGCCCGGCGCGCGATTCGATGCCGACCCAGTCGCCGGTGCGGATCCCGCGATCCTCCGCGTCGTGCGGATGGATCTCGAGGCGATCCTCTTCATGCCACCGGACGTTTTCGGTCCGGCGCGTCTGCGCGCCGACGTTGTATTGCGACAGGATGCGGCCCGTCGTCAGGATCAGCGGATAGCGCTGCGTGACTTTCTCCGGCGTCGGAATGAACTTGGTGATCACGAACCGGCCCTTGCCGCGCACGAACGTGTCGATGTGCATGGTCGGCGTGCCTTCCGGCGCGTGTTCGTTGCACGGCCACTGGATGCTGCCGAGCGCGTCGAGCTTCTCGTACGACACGCCCGAGAAGGTCGGTGTGAGCCGCGCGATCTCGTCCATGATTTCCGACGGATGCGTGTAGTGCATGTCGTAGCCGAGCGCCTGCGACAGCAGCAGCGTGACCTCCCAGTCCGCGTAGCCCGCGAGCGGCGGCATCACCTTGCGCACGCGCGAGATCCGGCGCTCCGCGTTCGTGAACGTGCCGTCCTTTTCGAGGAACGTCGAGCCCGGCAGCAGCACGTGCGCGTATTTCGCGGTTTCGTTCAGGAAGATGTCCTGCACGACGATGCATTCCATCGCCGACAGCGCGGCCGCGACGTGCTGCGTGTTCGGGTCCGACTGGACGATGTCCTCGCCCTGGCAGTAAAGCCCCTTGAAGCTGCCGTCGAGCGCCGCGTCGAACATGTTCGGGATGCGCAGCCCCGGCTCCGGCTGCAGCGTGGCCGACCACGCCTGTTCGAACTGCGTGCGTACGACCGCGTCGCTGATGTGCCGGTAGCCGGGCAGTTCGTGCGGGAACGAGCCCATGTCGCACGAACCTTGCACGTTGTTCTGGCCGCGCAGCGGATTGACGCCGACGCCTTCGCGGCCGACGTTGCCGGTTGCCATCGCGAGGTTCGCGATGCCCATCACCGTCGTCGAGCCTTGCGCGTGTTCGGTCACGCCCAGGCCGTAATAGATCGCGGCGTTGCCGCCCGTCGCGTACAGGCGCGCGGCCTCGCGCACCAGCCCGGCCGGCACGCCCGTCACGTCCGCGGTCGCCTCGGGCGAATTGTCCGCCTGCGCGACGAAGTCGCGCCATTGCTCGAACGCGCGCGTGTCGCAGCGCTCGGCGACGAATGCGTCGGCCACCAGCCCTTCGGTGACGATCACGTGCGCCAGCGCGTTGACGATCGCGACGTTGGTGCCGGGGCGCAACTGGAGATGATGCGTGGCCTTCACGTGCGGGCCGTCGACGACGTCGATGCGGCGCGGGTCGATCACGATCAGCTTCGCGCCTTCGCGCACGCGCCGCTTCAGCCGCGAGCCGAACACCGGATGGCCGTCGGTCGGGTTCGCGCCCATCACGACGATCACGTCGGCCTGGCCGACCGAGGCGAACGTCTGCGTGCCGGCCGATTCGCCGAGCGTCGTCTTGAGGCCATAGCCGGTCGGCGAGTGGCACACGCGTGCGCAGGTATCGACGTTGTTGTTGCCGAACGCGGCGCGCACGAGCTTCTGCACGAGATAGGTTTCCTCGTTCGTGCAGCGCGACGACGTAATCCCGCCGATCGAATCGCGGCCGTACTTCTGCTGCAGCTTGCGGAACTGCGTCGCCGCGTAGGTGAGGGCTTCGTCCCAGCTCACTTCGCGCCACGGGTCGGTGATCTTCTCGCGGATCATCGGCTTCGTGATGCGGTCCTTGTGCGTCGCATAGCCCCACGCGAAGCGTCCCTTCACGCATGCGTGGCCTTCGTTCGCGAGACCGTTCTTGTGCGGCGTCATGCGCACGACCTGCGTACCCTTCATCTCGGCCTTGAACGAGCAGCCGACGCCGCAGTACGCGCAGGTCGTGACGACCGAGTGCTCGGCCTGCCCGAGCTGCACGACGGATTTTTCCTGCAGCGTGGCCGTCGGGCAGGCGGCCACGCAAGCGCCGCACGACACGCATTCCGACGCCATGAACGATTCGCCTTCGCCGGCGGCGACACGCGATTCGAAGCCGCGCGCGGCGATCGTCAGCGCGAACGTGCCCTGCGTTTCCTCGCACGCGCGCACGCAGCGGTTGCAGACGATGCACTTCGACGGATCGTACGTGAAGTACGGATTCGATTCGTCCTTCGTGTCCTTCAGGTGATTCGCGCCATCGAAGCCGTAACGCACTTCGCGCAGGCCGACCACGCCGGCCATGTCCTGCAGTTCGCAGTCGCCGTTGGCCGGGCAGGTGAGGCAGTCGAGCGGGTGGTCGGAGATGTACAGCTCCATCACGTTGCGGCGCAGCGACTGCAGCCGGTCCGATTGCGTGCGCACCTTCATGCCGGCTTCGGCCGGCGTCGTGCACGACGCCGGATAGCCGCGCCGGCCTTCGATCTCGACGAGGCACAGCCGGCACGAGCCGAACGGCTCGAGCGAATCGGTCGCGCACAGCTTCGGGACGTTGACGCCGGCTTCGAT
Source organism: Burkholderia sp. APQ4-4ca (assembly GCF_057837105.1). Classification (NCBI taxonomy): domain Bacteria; kingdom Pseudomonadati; phylum Pseudomonadota; class Betaproteobacteria; order Burkholderiales; family Burkholderiaceae; genus Burkholderia; species Burkholderia sp. APQ4-4ca. Next base: position 35,830 of record NZ_JBYQCG010000225.1, read on the forward strand.
CGCCGCGCGCATCACCGACGTGCCGGCCGGCACCGTGACCGGCTGGCCGTCGATTTCGAGCGTGACGTCGGTATCGGCGTACCGTTGCGGCGTGCCGTAGTCGGTTTCGTCGTGCGGATCGCGTGCGCGCGCCTGGGCGGCGCTCTTGCACGCGCATTGGCCCGAGCCGCAGCCGCCTTGGCGGACGTTGTTCGTGTCGAGGGACATGCAGGGCTCCTTCTGGGTCAGGCCGCAGCCTTGACCGGGCCCGACGCGGCATCCTTGCCGGCAGCGAGCCCGAAATCTTCGGGGAAATGGTCGAGCGCGGACAGCACCGGGTACGGCGTCATGCCGCCCATCGCGCACAGCGAACCGGCGAGCATCGTGTCGCAGAGGTCGCGCAACAGCGTGATTTGCCGCTCCGACGTGTCGCCGTCGCGAATCCGCGCGATCGTCTCGACGCCGCGCGTCGAACCGATCCGGCACGGCGTGCACTTGCCGCACGATTCGATCGCGCAGAACTTCATCGCGTATTCGGCCAGCTCGGCGAGATTCGACGTGTCGTCGTGCAGCACGATGCCGCCGTGGCCGACCACCGCGCCGATCGCCGTGTACGCTTCGTAGTCGAGCGGCACGTCCCACTGGTGATCGGGCAGGTAGGTGCCGAGCGGGCCGCCGACCTGCGCCGCGCGAGCCGGCCGACCGCTGGCCGTGCCGCCGCCGAAGTCGAACAGCAGCTCGCGCAGCGTGACGCCGAACGCGAGCTCGACGAGGCCGCCGTGACGGATGTTGCCGGCAAGCTGGAACGGCAGCGTGCCGCGCGAGCGGCCCATCCCGTAGTCGCGATAGAACGCGGCCCCGCGCGCGAAGATCACGGGCGCGGTCGCGAGCGTGATCACGTTGTTGATCACAGTCGGCTGGCCGAACAGGCCGGCGAGCGCGGGCAGCGGCGGCTTCGCGCGCACGACGCCGCGCTTGCCTTCAAGCGATTCGAGCAGCGCCGTTTCCTCGCCGCATACGTACGAGCCCGCGCCTTTCGCGACGTGCAGCTCGAATGCGTGCGCGGAGCCGAGCACGTGCTCGCCGAGCCAGCCGGCTTCGCGCGCGCGGACGATCGCGGCTTCGAGCGTGGCGATCGCGTGCGGGTATTCGCTGCGCACGTAGATGTAGCCGACCGTCGCGCCGGTGGCGACGCCCGCGATGATCATCCCTTCGATCAGGCAGTACGGATCGCATTCCATCAGCAGGCGGTCGGAGAACGTGCCGGAATCGCCTTCATCCGCGTTGCAGACGATGTATTTCTGCGCGGCGCGGGCTTGCCGCACGGTGCGCCACTTGATGCCGGCCGGGAACGCCGCGCCGCCGCGGCCGCGCAGCCCCGACTCGATCAGCGTTTCGCATGCGGCATCGCCGTCGAGCGCCAGTGCGCTCTTCAGGCCGGCGAGGCCTTCGTGTTGCAGGTAGTCGTCGATCGACAGTGGATCGGTCAGGCCGATCCGCGCGAACGTGAGCCGTTGCTGGCGCGCCAGATAGGGCAGCGCGTCGACGAGGCCGACGCCGCTCGGATGCGCGCCGCCGTCGAGCCAGTTGGCGTCGAACAGGGCCGGCACGTCGGTGGCCGACAGGTTCGCATAGCCGACGCGGCCCGCGGCCGTCCCGACCTCGACGAGCGGCTCGAGCCACAGCAGCCCGCGCGAACCGTTGCGGACCAGTTCGATCGCGACGCCGCGGCGTGCGGCTTCGGCCGCGATCGCGGCGGCGAGTGCGTCGGCGCCGAGCGCCAGCGCGGACGAATCGCGCGGAACGTAGATGCGGGTCGTCATGCGGCCTCCGGCGTATGGGCGACCGCGTCGGCCAGCAGCGCGTCGAACTTCTCCGGCGTGACCTTGGCGTGGAGCACGCCGTTGACCGTCATCGACGGCGATTGCGCGCACAGTCCGAGGCAGTAGACCGATTCGAGCGCGACGTCGTCCGGCGTGCGGCCCGCGGCGCCATCGCCGTGCGCGGCGTCGAACCGGCAGCCGGTGCGAGCTTCCGCGTGGGCGGCGAGCGTTTCGCAGCCCATGCTGCGGCACGCTTCGGCGCGGCACATCTGGATCGTCACGCGCGCGGGCGGCGCGGTGCGGAAATGGTGGTAGTAGGTCAGGACGCCGTGCACTTCCGCGCGCGACAGGTTCAGCGCCTTGGCGAGCGGCGCGACGCAGCCCGACGGCACGTAGCCCGCATCGTCCTGGATCGCATGCAGGATCGCGACGAGCGACCGGTCGGCGCGCGCATGGCGCTCGACGAGCGCATCGGGCGCAGGGGAATTCGGGGACATCGGTTATGCTCCTCCAAAGTCTCATATGCGCTCGAAATTCATATAGTGCGCAGCGGGACTTCGTTCTGATTGATTTTCACCAACGATAAGCGGAAGATTTCGCGGTCGCAATAGGAAATCGGAGTGCATAATTGATTCGGATCGAATGCGACGCGTATCTGACCGTACGCGACACCGAAGGCCGGTCGGCCAGCCTGTCCGACGTCGCGCCGCTGCTGGAGCTCGTGGCCGATACGGGCAGCATCTCGCAGGCCGCGCAAGCCAAGGGGCTGTCGTACCGGCACGCGTGGGGCATGCTCCGCGCGCTGGAGTCGTGCATCGGCGGCGAGTTGATCGAAACCGCGCGCGGCAAGGGTTCGACGTTGTCGGCGCTCGGGCAGGCGGTCGTCGACGCGCAGCGCCTGGCGCGCAGCCGCCTCGACGGGAACCTGCGCACGCTGGCGGCCGAAGTGGCCAGCGAGTTGAACCGGCGGCTCGCGCAGCGCGACGGGGCCGTGCGCATTCATGCGTCGCACGGGTATGCGGTGGCGACGCTCGTTTCCGCGCTCGTCGATGCGCAGGCGTCCGTCGACATCAAATACCGAGAGAGCGTCGAGGCCGTGCAGGCGCTTGCGCGCGGCGAATGCGACCTCGCCGGCTTCCATTTGCCGCGCGGTGCGTTTCGCGCGCAGTGCGCGCAAATCTACCGGCCGTGGCTCGACGACACGCGCCACGTACTGATCCACCTGACGCGCCGCCAGCAGGGGCTGTTCGTCCCCCGCGGCAACCCGAAACAGGTGCGCGGGCTTGTGGATCTGGCACGCAACGACATCCGCTTCGTCAACCGCCAGCCGGGGTCGGGCACGCGGATGCTGCTCGATCTCGCGCTGCGCGCGATCGGCATCGATCCGGAGCGCATCGACGGCTATGCGTCGGCCGAACTCACGCATTCGGCGATCGCGGCGTTCGTCGCGAGCGGCATGGCCGATCTCGGTTTCGGCGTCGAGCCGGCTGCCCGTCATTTCGGGCTGGACTTCATCCCGGTCGTCGACGAGGACTATTACTTCGCATGCGAACGCGCGCGGCTCGATGTGCGGCCGCTGGCCGATGTGCTGGCGCTGTTGCGCGACGCACGCTTCGTCGAGCGCGTCGCGCATCTCGACGGCTACGATCCGGCCGCGTGCGGTGCGCTGGAATACATCGCGGCCGGGCTGGCCGGCGGCGACGGCGCGAGTGTGCCGGACGGCAATTTCCGGTAACGAGACGGCGATCTAGACGGCGACAATTATCTTGGCCGGTTTGACGACAATTACCTTGGCCGGTGGGGAAACGACGAAGGCGGCGTAGCCGCCGTAGGCGCTTCCCCACCGGCGGCGCCGGACGGATGGGGTTTTAGGATGGCTGATCGTCTTCCAAAAGAAGAACAGCCATGCCCGGAACCTACATTACGGACCAGCAGGTCCGCCTCTATATGAACAAGCGCAAACATCACACCCAAGAAGTCGCAGCGGCCATGGCTGGCATGAGCGTTCGAACGGCGCGTCGAATCGAGCGCGGTGCGCCGCTGCCGTCGCAGAGAGCGTCGAGAACGTGGCGCACCCGATCCGATCCGTTCGCTGACGTCTGGGAGACGGAGGTGGTGCCACTGCTGCGCCATGCACCGCGTCTGAAGGCTGTTACGTTGCTGGCCAAGCTGCAGGAAGCTCACCCCGATCGGTTTCCGGATAGCATGCGTCGAACGCTGGAGCGACGCGTCAGCCAGTGGCGCGCAAT
>NZ_JBYQCG010000226.1:0-54080 GCF_057837105.1 Burkholderia sp. APQ4-4ca
CAAGCTGTTCGCGGCCGAGGCGCGCAGCGCGAAGTGGAAGTCTGAACGCCGGCAGCGACTGCGCATCCGGTACAGCGCCCGCGTGCTCGACATCATCGAGCGCATGCTGGTCGAGCATCTACCAGGCGTCGTGCCGTCGAGTCTGCTCGGCAAGGCATTGCAGTACATGAGCGGGCAGTGGTCAAAGCTGGTCCGATACGTCGGTAACGGCAACTGGCCGATCTCGAACAACCTGTGCGAGAACGCGATCCGGCCGTTCGTCGTCGGCCGCAAGGGCTGGCTGTTCTCCGATACTGTCGCTGGCGCGCAGGCCAGCGCCAACCTGTACTCCCTCGTCGAGACGTGCAAGGCGAACGGCGTCGAGCCGTATCGCTATCTGGTCTGGCTGTTCACCAGGTTGCCGCTCGCCGCAACCGCCGACGACTATGCCGCCCTCATGCCATGGAGCATGCCTGCCACTCCCAACCTCTGATGGGCGTCGTTAAAAGACCGCATACCATGCTGGTACGGCTAGCAGCATCCTATTTTCCCATAGCACATGCAGCATGCGCGTCATGGCAACGTTCCTATCGCATGCCGTCCGTTTGCGCTTCCAGAACCTTAAAGAGTGTTGTGACGACGTCGTCGTCACCCTCAAAGACTGCGCCGTTGATGTCAGTCTGAGAGCCGTCTGCGTACATCAAGCTTGCGCGAGCTTGTGTTCGATGTGCCACCACGTCAAACCTTGCCAACGGCTGAACCGGCCCATCCGACTTCCGACCAAGGAATACAGTGAAGTGCTCCCCGGACGCACGAGGCGCCGAATATTTTTCACCACACATTTCGAGCACGCGCCTCACCTCCTCAAGGAGCGCAAAGGGAGGCCTGTCATCGGGCAACACGCTGCCTTCTACATCGCACAGATGCACCATTGCGGCGAGGTCTTTCTCAAAGGCGCCGTCGTAGAAAGCGATTGACAATTCACTCATGTTCTTCCGCGACCTCTGGTTAGTGGCGTGTGGACGTGTTACCTTTGTGAACATGCTCCACAGGAGCAATCGCCTCTTCCGGCGAAGTTGACAGCGGCTCAAGCGGCGCCACGTGTCGCACCCAATTGCGCAGGCTGAGAACAAGCGCCGTGTCCGGCTGGCTCGGGTCGAGCGGAGCGATATCTCATAGTCGACCCCGCAGGTTCTTTTAGCATTGCCTATAGCCGTCTGTCTGGGGAGCCACTTGCCAAGCCTCCAGCACGCGACGCGCAGTAGTGACCACGTCGTCGCCAATCAGATACGGGATTGGCGGAAGGTCCGCACTGGACTGAGCACTTCGCACGCTGGCGTATGCCAATGTGCCCTCGCAGCGAACATCGATTCGAAACGTGACCACCGCGCGAGGGCCCATGGTTGCATGGTAGGACGTCTCGTGAACGAAAATTGTGAACCGCCCGCACACCGGATATGGGCCACGTGGCGTTGGACAGGCAAGAGCCAGTAACGCGCGCTGCCACGTCGACCCTCGCGATTCGATTGAGCTGCCGTCGCACACCACGGACAAGGTGTCACCGGTGCAGTCGCCCAGATACACTGCAACGTCTGTCTGTAGGAAGGGGGCATCTGGCGACAAGCCAAGAGCCTCGCTCATCGCCCGTCCTCTGGTCTGTAGGTTGTTCATAAGCCGGGAGCGGCGATTCGCTCTCGAATCCATCTGCTTACGTGTGCCCAAACCGGCGGAAGGTAGCATCGAGGACCCGTGCTGCCACATCGCAAACTTCGGTTATCGGCACTGCCGGCAAGAATGGCGTCCCGCGCTCCATCCAAAAAAGCAGCAAATCCACCGTAACGCTGTCTTGAGCGGAGACCGGCAAAGTTGGAACCGCGGCATCAAGAACGTCGAAACTGGGATGCCGATGCGTCTCGAGCATGACCCCATTGGCGGCTGCTAGCTCAAGGCAACAAAAATATATGCACTCAAAGGCAAGGCAAAAGCGCGCGTGCAGAGATAGCGAATCCGTTTTGGCGTCGCGCAGAAGTGCCCCGCATGCAAGAAGCCGAGGACGTATGCATTCGAGGCACTGTCCACGTCGTTGGGTCGCATCAATCTTCGTCTGGTCGTCGGGGAGGCTTTCCGTCGCTTGCATTTGTGGCCTCGTTCGCTCGCCGCGGACTGTGTTTTCACTGCTAACGCCCATACCTTGCTACCGCGAAAGTGAGGCAGCCGCTGACGCAGAGCGACACCGTCGTGTCCGCCACAATGAGATTGGCGGCATCCGGGACCTTCACTAGCATCTTCAGCATCCTCAGGCGATTGCGTGACGTTGATGGCGCGTCACTCCCGCAAAAACGCGCTCTGCCGTGCCTCGCAAAGGCATAGCGCCCGCCGGGATTGTTGAGCCGACCCGCATGCAAGCCGTCTACTCAGACGTGTGCGCTCATCACGTGAAGTCTAAAACGAAATATATGCACTGTAAAGATTGGCAATTTATAAATTGCCACTTTATATAGGGTGGATTCACGGGAAGCGATAGGCGATGCTCCTGTCGCATATGGAAGACACCACAACACCAGAGCAGAAGGCCGCGCGGCTGCGGCTTGCTACAAATCTAAAGCTGCTGCGAGGCAAACTTGGGCTCTCGCAAGAGGTGCTCGCTGACCGCGTGGGATTGCACCGGAATCATCTGGGGCAGATTGAACGAGGGTCGGCGAACGTAACTTTGGACAATTTGGTCTCGCTCGCCAATGCACTCGGAGTCCAAGAATCGCTCTTGCTTGTCGAGCCTACTGAGCAACCGGTACCTATCAAGGCCGGCCGAAAGAAAAGAACTGATGTCAGGGGCGAGCCTTAAGGTCACAGGGAACATCTAAAACTGAGTACCAGTCATCCAACTGTCAACGACATCTGCGCGCCAGCGCAAGAGCTCTCGGTCGTACAGCTGAGCACGCGGCGGAAGCAGCCAGGGGCGGTGACGTGCTCGAAAGACGACCGCGCGTAGGGAAATACCGAGAACGTCTGCAAGCTCAATGGCGTCGAGGTAATGATAAGCCTCAGGAGTGGTGGTATCTGGCATGCCACATCTAGCGCCTGAGCTTAAATTTTAGATAGACGCTTAAGCATCAGCGTGGCGCTTGGGGCTTCGGTACCGACTATGGCGCGCGTCGCTCCTCAAGGGTTTACCGACCGAACGTAAGCTGGCTCATCCTGAAAGCTGAAGTTTCGTCAATCGCGTCGAAGAAATATCTGGGGACAGGTGCTGGACCGACCGGACCGCCGTCTAGGCCCCGCATGCTGGTACTTTTTGAGAAAGTACCGAGAGGAATTAGGCTGCAACCTAATGTCAGTGGTAGGTTGGTACTTTTTTAGGTTCCTCAAAGATGTGCGCGTCGCCGATGAAATACGTGAACCAGCGCGGCGTATAGCCCGTCAGCCGGCCGACGAGCGACAGCAGCGCGGCCCCTTCCGTCAGGTTGAACGGCGTGCCGAGGCCGACGTCGTTGCTGCGGATGTACAGGCACAGCGAGATCTCGCGCTTCGTCGCGTTCGGCAGGAACTGATACAGCAGATGGCACGCGGGCAGCGCGATCTGGTCGAGCACGGCTGGATTCCACGCGTGAAACAGGATGCGGCGATCGGACGGGTTCTCCATGATCGTGTCCAGGCACTGGCGCAACTGGTCGATCGCCTTGTACAGCAGCACCTTCGGCGCGCCGTCTTCGTCGAAACGCGTGACGATCCGGAAGCCACGGCGCGTCGCGTCGGCGATCTGCGCGTCGGCGCTCGCATCGAGCACCTTGTAGCCCGGCCACTGGCGCCATTGCACGCCGTATACGTCGCCGAGATCGTCGACGCCCTGACGATACGGGTTCGCGAGCCACTGCGCGTTCTCGTTCGCGTTCGCATCCCACACCTTGCAGCCGAGCGCGCGGAAATCGGCCGCGCTGCGCGACGCACGCAGGAAGCCGACCAGTTCGCCGATCGCGGACTTGAACGCGAGCTTCTTGGTCGTCACGGCCGGAAAGCCTTGCTGCAGGTCGAAGCGCAGCATCGCGCCCGGCATGCTGATGGTGCGAATTCCCGTGCGGTTCTCCTGCCAGGTGCCGGTATCGAGAATGGTACGAACGAGATCGAGATACTGTTTCATGCGGGTTCCTTCGGCCGCGAGGGGCGGCCGTACCCGCCGATTTTAGCAAGCGTGGCGCGGAAGCTCCGGCAACGGCGCCGAAAACCCTGCCAGCGTGTCGCCGCGATCGCGCATGCCGTGCGCGCACATCAGCCGGTAGAGCGTGACGCGCGACACGCCGAGCTCCCGCGCGGCATCGGCAAAACGGCCGCGATGGCGCAGCAGCGCCTGCTCGATCGCCTGCCGTTCGGCCGCCTCGCGCGCCTCCAGCAGCGACACCGGCGCGAGCGTCGCATAGTCGTTCAGCTCGAGATCGGCCGCGGTGATCATCCGGCCTTCCGACATCACGATCGCGCGCCGCACGCGGTTGATCAGCTCGCGCACGTTGCCCGGCCACGAATAGCCGTACAGCGACGCGACCGCGTCCGGGGAAAAGCCGCGCAGGCGGCGATGCGCATCGCCCTTGAAGCGCTCGAGCATGTGGCGCGCGAGCACCTCGATGTCCTTGCCGCGCGCGCGCAGCGGCGGCTCCTCGATCTTCAGCACGCACAGCCGGTGAAACAGATCCTCGCGGAAGCGCCCTTCGCGCAGCGCCGCTTCCATGTCCACGTGCGTCGCGCAGATCACGCGGACATCGACCGGCATCGACACGTGCGCGCCGAGCCGCTCGATCTTGCCTTCCTGCAGGAAACGCAGCAGGCTCGCCTGGCTTTCGAGCGGCAGGTCGCCGATCTCGTCGAGAAACAGCGTGCCGCCGTTGGCGGCCTCGACGCGGCCGATCTTGCGCTGGTTCGCACCGGTGAACGCGCCGCGTTCGTAGCCGAACAGTTCGGCCTGCAGCAGCGTCGACGGTATCGCACCGCAATTGATCGCGATGAACGGCGCCTGCGCGCGCGACGAACGCTCGTGAATCGCGACAGCCGTCAGTTCCTTGCCCGTGCCCGACTCGCCCGAGATGAACACCGGTGCGTCGGTCGCCGCGACCCGGCGAATCGTCCTGAAGAGCCCGAGCATCGCATCGCAGGTGCCGACCATCTCGCCTTCGCTGCGCCCGGCGCCGACCGGCGGCGCGACAGGATCGGTCAAGGCGACCATGCCGTGCGCATGGCCCACGGTCTCGACGATCCGCGCCGTTTCGTACGGCATCGTCACGTAGTCGAAGCAATAGTCGCGGATGAGATGCCGCAGCATCGCGTCCTGCAACTGGCCGCGCCGCGTCGCCGCGATCCAGCCGATGTGCTGGATGCTCAGGCAGGCTTCGAGTTCGCGCAAATCCGACGGCTTGAAGCCCGGCGAGAAATCGAGCAGGCCGGCGGTGGCCACGCCGTGCTGAACGACGCGCCGTACGTCGCGCACGGTCTCGGCGAGATCGACGCGCCAGCCGCGTTCGTCGAAATGGCCGCGCAACGCGTCGTTCGGTTCGCGCGAATAGTAGATCACGTGCCGCTGATCGGCTCCCATATGCTCACCCCGTTCATCAACCGTCTAACGATTGCCGCACACGTCAAATCGCGTGCAAAAGGATCGAATCGGGTCAGCCAGAGGTGGCTCGATTCGCCATGCCGATGCGCGGCAACGACAAAGCCTCGCATGATGGCGCTTATCTCGCGTCCAATAATTTTTGACAAGACAACTTGGTTATAGGCGCTGAATACGACAAACCCGTTTCAGCACCGATGGCGATGCGGCCAAATCGCTCAGGAGGTCGATGCAGATCAATCCTCTGCACATAATGGATGCGCACGAAGAGCTTCGTCACCAACACACGCGCCGATTTTCATCCTTCGAGCGTATCGGTTGAATCAGCAATATTCCCGAGCCGCCTCGTTTCAGGCCTGAAACATTCCCAGGCGTTTTCGGCCGCCATTCGAAATGCTCGGGCACGAATCGCAATGGCGGCAACGGTCCCGATACGGTGGCATGTATTTCGCTGAATACGGAGACGACCGGAGACAGTCGCCATGCGAAAACTTTTTTTACTTTCCTTCGTGCCGATGACGCTCGTGCTGTCGGCCGCCGGCCCGCCTGCACCGGCCTGCGCGGACGAAGGCATGCAGCCGCATCGCGCCACGCTGCTTGCCGAAAACACGCCGGGCAAACCCGACAACGGGTTCGGCATCGTGACCGTGTCGGCGCCGCAACCGCTGCCGGCACGCCAAGCCTCCGTGACGCTGTGGGACGAGATTTCACCGCCGCCCCAGTTGCCGCTGCCGGCGCCGCTGCCGGTGCCGGTGCCGCTGCCGCTGCCGCTGCCGGGCGATATCCGACATGCGATGGAAGGCGACGCGCGAGTCAATACGCATCCCTGATCATTCGACACCTCGATTCGATCGGGATTGCGTATCGACCTGACGATCCGGTCGGACGGGACGCCATCGAGCGGAACCGGTATCGCCGATCTCGCGATACCGAAAGTTTTTGTGCTCCGTCCCCCGGCGGGCACTCTTTTTATTCGGACGGCCGCCGCGGCGCGCGAGCATCCCACGTCGCGGCGCACGCCGCAAGCAACGCGGGCGCCCGTGCAGGCACGCGGAACCCGGCGCGCGCCGCCGTTCCGGTAAAATCGGCCCGTTCCGTCTTCCCTCTTCCCCGACCTTCATGACGACGTTGACCCTGATCGTCGCGCGTGCCCGCAACGGCATCATCGGCCGCGACAACCAGTTGCCCTGGAAACTTCCCGAGGATCTCGCGTTCTTCAAGCGCACGACGATGGGCGCGCCGATCGTGATGGGCCGCAAGACCCACGAATCGATCGGCCGGCCGCTGCCCGGCCGCCGCAATATCGTCGTCACGCGCGACGCCTCGCGCCGTTTCGACGGCTGCGACACCGTCACGTCGCTCGCCGACGCACTGGCGCTGGCCGCGCACGACGGCGTACCCGAGGCATTCCTGATCGGCGGCGCGCAACTCTACGCGGAAGGTCTCACGCTCGCCGACAAGCTGATCGTCACCGAGATCGATGCCGATTTCGACGGCGACGCGTCGTTCCCGGCGCCCGACGCCGCGCACTGGCAGGAGATCTCGCGCGACGCGCATCAGGCTGCTGCGCCGAACACGTTCGGCTATGCGTTCGTCGTCTACGAACGCAAGCGCGGCTGACATCTTCTTCGCACGATGAAAAAAGCCCGACCGGCTCGCGCCGGTCGGGCTTTGTCGCTTCCTGGCGGCCGGCGCCGCGCGCGGCTTACTGCCCCGCGATCGTCATCTGCTCGATCAGCACCGAGCCGGTTTCCTTCGTACCGCGCACGATCGAATCCGCACCGATCGCGACGATATGGCGGAACATCTCCTGCAGCGTGCTGGCGACGGTGATTTCCTCGACCGGATACTGGATCACGCCGTTCTCCACCCAGAAGCCCGCCGCGCCGCGAGAATAGTCGCCCGTCACGTAGTTCACGCCCTGCCCCATCAGCTCGGTCAGCAGCAGGCCCGTGCCGAGCTTCTTCAGCATTGCGTCGAAGTCGTCGCCCGCCTGCGTGTTCGAGCTGCGCAGCGCGAGGTTGTGCGAGCCGCCCGCGTTGCCCGTGGTTTGCGTGCCGAGCTTGCGTGCCGAATAGGTCGACAGGAAATAGCCTTCGACGACGCCGTCCTTCACGACACTGCGCGCACGCGTGCGCACGCCCTCCTCGTCGAACGGCGCGCTGCCCATCGCGCGCGGCACGTGCGGATCCTCGACCACCTGGATGTGCGGCGCGAACACCGGCTTGCCGAGGCTGTCGACGAGGAACGACGTCTTGCGATACAGCGCGCCGCCGCTCACCGCCTGCACGAACGCGCCGAGCAGGCCGGCCGCGAGCGGCGCTTCGAACAGCACCGGCACCTTGCGCGTGTCGAGACGGCGCGCACCCATCCGCGCGAGCGCGCGTTCGGCCGCGTAGCGGCCCACCGCTTCGGGCGCGGCGAGATCGATCGCGCTGCGCTTCGACGAATACCAGTCGTCGCGCTGCATGTGGCGGCCGCTGCCCGCGATCGGCGCGCAGGCGATGTAGTGGCGCGAGTACGGATAGCCGGCCAGGAAGCCGCGCGACGTCGCGAGCACGAACTGCGAATGCTGCGCCGACACGCTCGCGCCTTCCGAATTGCGGATCTGCGGGCTGACCGCGAACGCGGCGTCCTCCGCGCGGCGGGCGAGCTCGACGGCTTCGTCCGCGCTCAGCGCCCACGGGTGGTACAGATCGAGGTCGCGCGGATCGGTTTCGAGCAGCTCGGCTTCGGCGAGGCCGGCCGCTTCATCCTCCGCCGTGAAGCGCGCGATGTTGTAGGCGGCGGCGACGGTATCCTTGATCGCGGCCGGCGAGAAGTCCGACGTGCTCGCGTTGCCGCGCTTCTTGCCGATGAACACGGTGACGCCGACCATCTTGTCGCGGTTGTGCTCGATCGTTTCGACTTCGCCGCGGCGCACCGACACCGACAGGCCGTCGCCCTCGGAGATTTCGGTCGCGGCGTCGGTCGCGCCGAGCGCCTTCGCATGGCGAAGGATGTCCGATGCGATTTCCTTGAGCTGGTCCTGCGTGTGCGGGAAATAGCGCGCTTGTACGTCGAGATTGGCTGCCATCGTCTTGGTATCCGGTGGCGGGCGGGCGCCCGCATGGTCAAAATGTTGCGTATCCCGCGATCATAGCAAGGTCCGGGGCCGCGCACAGACAAGCTTGGGGTGTCCGCGCCGCGATACAATGCGGCCCATGACACGCAAAACCCGAATCCAGCCGATCGAGCCTGTCGCCGAAGAAGACGACAACGGCTACGATCGCCCCAGCAAATCCCAGTTGAAGCGCGAAATGCACGAGTTGCAGGTGCTCGGCCAGGCGCTCGTCGATCTGCCGAAAGACGCACTGAAGCGCATGCCGATGCCCGAAAGCCTCGCGGACGCCGTGCGCGAGGCGCGCCGGATCACCGATCACGAAGGCAAGCGCCGCCAGCTCCAGTACGTCGGCCGCGTGATGCGCTCGCTGACCGACGACGAAACGGCCGCGCTGCGCACCGCCCTCGACGCGCAACGCGGCGTGAACAAGGCCGCCACCGCCCGCCTGCACTGGATCGAGCGCACGCGCGAGCAGCTGCTCGCGAGCGACGACGCGCTGACCGAATTCCTGCGCCAGCACCCCGACGCCGACATCCAGGAAGGCCGCACGCTGATCCGCAATGCCCGCAAGGAAGCGCAGCAAGGCAAGCCGCCGCGCTATTTCCGCGAGCTGTTCCAGTGGATCAAGGCGGCCGGCGGCGCGTCCGACAGCGACGACGAAGCGGCCGACGAGGCCGGAGACGACCATGACGACGAAGCGTAACCACCCGGACGAGCTCGTGGTCGGCCTCGTGTCGATCAGCGACCGCGCGAGTACGGGGGTCTACGAAGACAAGGGCATTCCGGCGCTGCAGGAATGGCTCGCCGGCACGCTGGTTTCGCCGTGGCGTGCCGAAACGCGCCTGATCCAGGACGACGCGCCGACGATCTCGGCCACGCTGACCGAACTCGTCGACGTCGCCGGCTGCGACCTCGTGCTGACGACGGGCGGCACGGGCCCCGCGCGTCGCGACGTGACGCCGGAAGCCACGCTGGCCGTGGCGACGAAGGAAATGCCGGGATTCGGCGAACAGATGCGGCAGATCAGCCTGAATTTCGTGCCGACCGCGATCCTGTCGCGGCAGATCGCGGTGATCCGCGAAACGGCCGACCATGCGGCGCTGATCATCAACCTGCCCGGCCAGCCGAAGTCGATCCGGGAAACGCTGGAAGGGCTGCGCGACGCCGACGGCAAGTCGACCGTGCCCGGCATCTTCGCCGCGGTGCCCTACTGCATCGACCTGATCGGCGGCCCGTATATCGAGACCGACGCCGCGGTGGTCGCGGCGTTCCGGCCGAAAAGCGCGCGGCGCTGAGCGTTTGCCGAGCGCCCCGCGCGTGCCGGCCCGCTCAGGCCGCCGGCACGGAATCGCCTGTCGGCGCCGACGCGGCCGGAATCAGGAAATGCTCGCGGTAGTACTTCAGCTCGTCGATCGACTCGTGGATGTCGGCCAGGGCCGTATGCATCGCCCGCTTCTGGAAACCCTTGTAGATGGCCGGCTGCCAGCGGCGGCACAGCTCCTTGAGCGTGCTGACGTCGAGGTTGCGGTAGTGGAAGAACCGCTCGAATTCCGGCATCCAGCGCGCCATGAAGCGGCGATCCTGGCAAATCGAGTTGCCGCACATCGGCGACTTGCCCGGCGACACGTACTGCGCGAGGAACGCCTGCAGTTGCGCGGCGGCTTCCGCCTCGGTCACGGTCGATCCGCGCACGCGGTCGATCAGCCCCGAGCGGCCGTGCGTCGACTTGTTCCAGTCGTCCATCTTCGCGAGCGTCTCGTCGCTCTGGTGAATCGCGAACACCGGGCCCTCGACGGCGACGTCGAGCGTGGAATTGGTCACGACGACCGCGATTTCGATGATGCGGTCGTTATCCGGGTCGAGGCCCGTCATCTCCATGTCGAGCCAGACGAGGTTCAACTCGTTGCGCACGAGCGCGGGCTGGCTGGCGGAAGCGGCGGTATCGGTCATGATTCATCCTGGAAAATAGCGAACCGGGCGCGCCGATGCGGCGCCGCCCGGGCGGCCGGCATCGCATCAGCGGGGCCGGTCCGCAAGAACATATAATTCTCGCATAGAACCCTTTGGCGCCTTCGATGTCACCCTTTTCGTTCACCCTGCTGTTCGCGATCGCCGTACTCGCGATGGTCGTCACCAAGCTGTGGCTCGCGTCGCGGCAGATCCGCTTCGTCGCCGCGCACCGCAACGGCGTGCCCGCGCAGTTCAGCGCCACCATCCCGCTGACCGCCCACCAGCGCGCGGCCGATTACACGGTCGAGCGCACCCGGCTGACGATGCTCGAGATCGTCGTCAGCGCGGCCGTGCTGGTCGGCCTCACGCTGCTCGGCGGCGTCGGCGCGCTCGACACGCTGCTGACCGGCTGGCTCGGCCGCGGCTACGGGCAGCAGGTCGCGCTCGTTGCCACGGTGCTCGCGATCACGGGCGTGATCGACGTCCCGTTCGAGTATTACCGCCAGTTCGGGATCGAGCAGCGCTTCGGCTTCAACCGGATGACGAAGCGGCTGTTCTTCACCGACATGCTGAAAAACACGTTGCTCGGCGCCGTCCTCGGCCTGCCGCTGCTGTTCGTCGTGCTGTGGCTGATGAACCAGGCCGGCAACTTGTGGTGGCTGTGGACCTGGATCGTGTGGGTCGCGTTCCAGATGCTCGTGCTGTTGATCTACCCGACCTTCATCGCGCCGCTTTTCAACAAGTTCGAGCCGCTGAAGGACGACGCGCTGCGCTCGCGCATCGAGTCCCTGATGAAGCGCTGCGGCTTCGCAGCCAAGGGGCTGTTCGTGATGGACGGCAGCCGCCGCTCCGCGCACGGCAACGCGTACTTCACGGGCTTCGGCGCATCGAAGCGGATCGTGTTCTTCGACACGCTGCTCGCGCGTCTGTCCGGCCAGGAGATCGAAGCCGTGCTCGCGCACGAACTCGGTCACTTCAAGCGCCGCCACGTGATGAAGCGGATGCTCGTGTCGTTCGTGCTGAGCCTCGTGCTGCTCGGGCTGCTCGGCTGGCTCGCGCAACGCACGTGGTTCTATACGGGGCTCGGCGTCACGCCGTCGCTCGACACCAGCAACGCGGGCGCCGCACTCGTGCTGTTCTTCCTCGCGATTCCGGTGTTCCTGTTCTTCGCGACACCGTTCAGCAGCCTCACGTCGCGCAAGCACGAATTCGAGGCCGACGCGTTCGCGGCCAGCCAGACCGACGCGCAGGATCTCGTCAGCGCGCTCGTGAAACTCTATGAGGACAACGCGTCGACGCTGACGCCCGACCCCGTCTACACGGCCTTCTACTACTCGCATCCGCCTGCGTCGCAGCGGATCGACCGCCTGCTGCAGCACGCATGAGCCGGCCGACCTCCCGCCAGCCGGCCCCGCGCGCCTCGGGCGCGCAGCGGGCCGAAGGCCGCGTGATCGCGGCGCACGGCCGCCACTACATCGTCGCGCCCGACGACGGCGGGCCGATGCTGCAATGCTTCCCGCGCGGCAAGAAGAGCGACATCGCGGTCGGCGACCGCGTCGTGTACGAACTCGCATCGGCCGACCAGGGCGTGATCGTGGAAATCGGCGAACGGCGCAACCTGCTGTACCGCTCCGACCAGTTCAAGTCGAAGCTGTTCGCGGCGAACCTCGACCAGTTGCTGATCGTGCTCGCGACCGAGCCCTATTTCAGCGAGGATCTGCTCGGCCGCGCGCTGATCGCGGCCGAGGCGAACGAGCTGAAGCCGCTCGTCGTGCTCAACAAGATCGACGTCGAGGCCGCGCTGCCGGTTGCGCGCGAGCGTCTCGCGCCGTACCGCGCGCTCGGCTACGACGTGCTCGAGCTCTCCGTGAAAGGTGCGCCGGACGACGCGCGCGCGCAGTTGATGCCGCACCTCGCCGGGCATTCGACGATCCTGCTCGGCCAGTCCGGGATGGGCAAATCGACGCTCGTGAACCTGCTCGTGCCCGACGCCGAAGCCGCGACCCGCGAGATTTCGGCCGCGCTCAACAGCGGCCGTCACACGACCACGTTCACGCGCCTGTACCCGCTGGAAGGCGGCGGTGCGCTGATCGATTCGCCGGGCTTCCAGGAATTCGGCCTCTACCACCTGACCGAAGGCCGCCTCGAACGCGCGTTTCCGGAGTTCCGGCCGCTGCTCGCGGACTGCCGTTTCTATAATTGCCATCATCTGCACGAGCCCGGCTGCGCGATCCTCGAAGCCGTCGCCGACGGCCGCATCGCGCCGTCCCGGCACGCGCTGTACGCGCAGCTCGTGCACGAGGCAAACCAGATCGTGCGCTGATCGCGCGACGTGTGCGACGGCCGGCCGGCGCCAGCCGGGCCGGCCTTCATCGACAGGAGCCGCGATGCGTTTCAAGGCACCCGACCTCGCGACCGCACAGCATTGGGCCAACGTGCTCCAGGTGGCCGGCATCGGCTGCGAGCTGCACAACTGCTACGCGACCGGCGCGCTCGGCGGCCTGCCCGCCGATGCGTGCACGCCCGAACTGTGGCTGAACGACGAACGCGATGATGCGCTCGCCCGTCGGCTCCTCGACGCCGCGTCGCACGGCCCGTCGGCCGGCGCGGCACCTTGGCGCTGCCGGCAGTGCGGCGAAGCGCTGGAAGCGCAATTCACCGCGTGTTGGCAATGCGGCGCCGTGCGCGATCCACTCGACGACTGAACGCACCGCGCCGACGCACAGCGAAAAGGCCGGCATCGAGCCGGCCTTTTCATTTCATCGGGCGCTGGGTTAGCACGTCACGATACCCAGACGGCCAGCGTCAGCATCAACAGCAGGATCATCCACAAGATCACCGCGCGCCACACGAGGCCGACCGCCGACTGCAGCGTGCGCGGCGTGCAATCGTCACCGACCGTCAACGGACCGCTGTCGCCGACCGCCAGCGCATCGAGGCTCGACGGTTCCGCGAGCGGCCCCGCGAGACGCGCGCCGAGCGCACCGCTGCCCGCAGCCAGCAATACGCCGTCGTTCGGGTCGGGCCACTGGCGCGTATGGTTGCGCCACGCATAGATCGCATCCTCGAAATTGCCGACGATCGCGAAGCCGAGCGCCGTCAGTCGGGACGGAATCCAGTCGATCACGAAGAACGCGCGCTGCGCGAACGTCGAGAACGCGGCCGTGCGGTCGTCGCCCGGCGTCGACCAGCTACGCGCGAGGTATTCGGAAATCCGGTACAGCACGGCGCCGGCCGGGCCGATCGGCAGCACGTACCAGAAGAACACGCCGAACACGTGCCGATGCGACGCGACGACCGCGTGGATCAGCGTATGGCGGACGATTTCGCCGACCGATCGAGGCTCGACGGTTCCGCGAGCGGCCCCGCGAGACGCGCGCCGAGCGCACCGCTGCCCGCAGCCAGCAATACGCCGTCGTTCGGGTCGGGCCACTGGCGCGTATGGTTGCGCCACGCATAGATCGCATCCTCGAAATTGCCGACGATCGCGAAGCCGAGCGCCGTCAGTCGGGACGGAATCCAGTCGATCACGAAGAACGCGCGCTGCGCGAACGTCGAGAACGCGGCCGTGCGGTCGTCGCCCGGCGTCGACCAGCTACGCGCGAGGTATTCGGAAATCCGGTACAGCACGGCGCCGGCCGGGCCGATCGGCAGCACGTACCAGAAGAACACGCCGAACACGTGCCGATGCGACGCGACGACCGCGTGGATCAGCGTATGGCGGACGATTTCGCCGACCGGCATGTCGACCGTGTCGAGGCCCGTCCACTCGTGCAGGATCTCGCGCGCGCGCGGCACGTCGTCGTTGTTGAGCGCGAGATGGATATC
This sequence comes from Burkholderia sp. APQ4-4ca, assembly GCF_057837105.1. Lineage (NCBI taxonomy): Bacteria > Pseudomonadati > Pseudomonadota > Betaproteobacteria > Burkholderiales > Burkholderiaceae > Burkholderia > Burkholderia sp. APQ4-4ca. Next base: position 14,454 of record NZ_JBYQCG010000226.1, read on the forward strand.
GGTGAAGTAGTGGCTGAACTGGCGGAAGCCGAGCGTGAAATACACGACGGCGACGTTCCACAGGAACGCGAGCACGAAACTCACCTTGTACAGCAGGAAATAGATCAGCGCGACGATCAGCACCCACGGCAGCACGACCGCGAGCCATGCGAGGATCCCGTGCTTCTGCTTGCCGGCGTCGAGGCCATGCGCGACGGTTTCCGCATGAAACTGGAACAGTGCGAACACCGGATTGCTCGGCGACAACGCGCGGACCTGTTCGATGATGAGAGCGAGGAGAACCGAAAAGAAAGTCATGCGTGGCGCCGTCTTCGGAGTTATGTCATTTTTTGCATAACGATAGCACAGCGTCAGCCGCGCATGGCTGCCGGCGCGGTCGCCGCGCGGGCGCTCGCGCGCACCGGCCGGCGCGCCCGCCTACCCGGCGACCAAGAAGCGATACAGATTGCGAAACATGGCGGCAGTTGCGCCCCAGATGAAGTAATGCCCTTCCGATTCGTCGTTCGGATAGGGCATGGCAAAAAAACGACGCTCGCCGCCTTCCCACCGGAACACGCGAACCTGATGGTTCGCGGGATTCATCACGAACGCGAGCGGCACTTCGAAAATCTCGGCGACTTCGAACGTGTCGGCCTGCACGGTGAACGGCGGATGCACGAGGCCGACGATCGGCGTCACGCAGAAACCCGTGCCGGTCAGGTAGTCGGGCAACGCACCGAGAATCTCGACGCGTTCGGCGGCCAGCCCGATCTCCTCCTTCGCCTCGCGCAAAGCGGTGGCGGTCGCATCGCGGTCGAACGGCTCGCGACGGCCGCCGGGAAAACTGATTTGCCCGGCGTGGTCGTTCAGGTGATCGGCGCGCTGCGTCAGCAGGACGGTGAGGCCCGACTCGCGGACGACGAGCGGCATGAGGACGGCGGCGCTGCGTGGATCGACGCCTTCCTGCAACTTCGCTTCGCCGGGCTCGACGCTCCACTCGAGCGTGCGCGCGAAGCGATCGCGCAGGCCGGACGGCGTCATCAGCCCGGAATCGATGACAGGCAGGCCGGCACCGGTGCCTTCGACCGGCAGTACTTCGGGATCGATGATGGGGCGGCGATTCAATGGGGCTCTCGGGTTCGTGTCGTATCGAGCATATTGTCGCGCCAGAATGAAAAAAGCACCCGGTTGGGTGCTTTTTCCTTACAGCTCTTACTCTTGGGAAGCTGCTGCGGCGCGATCCTTCGACACCAGCTTTTCCTTGATACGAGCCGACTTGCCCGAACGCTCGCGCAGGTAGTACAGCTTCGCACGACGCACATCACCGCGACGCTTCACGACGATGCTTGCCAGCAGCGGCGAGTACGTCTGGAACGTACGCTCGACGCCTTCGCCCGACGAGATCTTGCGGACGATGAAGTTCGAGTTCAGACCACGATTGCGAATCGCGATCACGACGCCTTCGTAAGCCTGAACGCGCTTGCGGTTACCTTCAACCACGTTCACGTTCACGATCACCGTGTCGCCCGGGGCGAAATCGGGGATGGTCTTGCCGGCGAGCGCGCGCTCGATTTCTTCCTGCTCAAGTTTTGCGATCAGATTCATTACTGACTCCTTATGCCATCGTGTCGGCGTTCACACCCGCCTGCTTCCAGGCCTGGCCCCGATAGAGGATGGATTCACATCAGGCGCCGCACACGCATGTGCGGCACCGCCAATTCCCGCTCGCGCAGCCGCCTCAGGAGGCGTCCTTCGCTTCGCGTGCGAGGTTCGCGAGCCACGCCTCGTCGGCGCGGCTCAGCAACTTCTCGCGGCGCGCCCGGACGATCAGGTCCGGCCGCTTCCGCAACGTATTCCTCAATGCTTCCTGCCGCCGCCACTTCTCGATCTCGGCATGATGCCCGCCGAGCAGCACGTCCGGCACGCGCACACCGTCGTATTCCTCGGGACGCGTGTAGTGCGGACAATCGAGCAGGCCGTCCGCGAAGCTGTCCTGCACGGCCGACAGCGAATCGTTCAGCACGCCGGGCAGCAACCGCACGACGGCATCCATCATCGCCATCGCCGGCAATTCGCCGCCCGACAGCACGAAATCGCCGAGGCTGATTTCCTCGTCGACGCAACGATCGAGCAGGCGCTGGTCGATCGCTTCGTAGCGACCGCACAGCACGACGACGCCGGGTTCCTGCGCCATCCGCACCGCCCGATCGTGCGTGAGCGGCGCGCCTTGCGGCGACATCATCACGACGCGCGTGCTCGCGATGCCCTGCTCCGCCTGCGCCGCTTTCGCGGCGTCGATCGCGGCTTCGAGCGGCCTGGCCAGCATCACCATGCCCGGACCGCCACCGTACGGGCGATCGTCGACCGTGCGGTAGTTGTCCGTCGTGAAATCACGCGGGTTCCAGGTGCGCAACCCGAAGCGCCCCTGCTTCACGGCCCGGCTGGTGATCCCCCAGTCGGTCAGTGCACGGAACATCTCGGGAAAGAGCGTGACGACGTCGAACTGCACCGCGCTCTCGGTAACCTGGTTCATTTCAGTAATCGGCTTCCCAGTCGACGACGATGCGACGCGCCGCCTGATCCACCGTTTTGACGTAGACGCCGACGAACGGAATCAACCGCTCGTCGGTGGTCGGCTGACCGTCCTTGCCGGTTGCCGGATACTCGACACGCATGATCGAATGCACGCCGTTGTCGATCATCCCGCTCACCTTCCCGAGCGCCACCGATTGCTCGTTGACGACCTCGAGGCCGATCAGGTCGACCCAATAGAATTCGTCCGCGGCCAGTGCCGGGAAATCTTCCCGGCGCACGAACACGCGAAAGCCGCGCATGGACAGCGCAGCATCGCGGTCGCTGACGCCCGCGGGTTGCGCAACGACAGTGTCGCTGTGCGTCTTCGACTGCATGATGCGGACGGAAAGCCGCTCCGCACCGCGTTCCAGCCACCAGCGACGCGCGTTGAGCAGCGCGTCGCCACCGCGACCGGCATCGGCATGCGTCGCCACCTTGACCCAGCCCTTCAGGCCGTAGGCGTCGACCACCGCTCCGACCTCGACGGCATCGTCGGGCCAGGCTTGCGTCGCTTCGGGACTGCCTCGTTCGGCAGCCTGACCGGCGTTCGCGACCGCGTCGCGCTCGACCGGCTTGCGGACGAATGCGCCGAATGACGCACGCCCGCGCCTTGCATTACCGGAATCGTGACCCGCCATCAATGCACCTCACAGCCGGCACGACCGGCACACCGTGCCATGTCAGGCAGCCGGTTGCGCCTTTTGCGCTTCCTTCACGAGACGCTGGACGGTCGGCGACAGTTGCGCGCCAACGCCTTGCCAGTACGTCAGGCGATCCTGAGCGATACGCAGCGATTCGCCCTTCGTGGCGACCGGGTTGTAGAAGCCGACGCGCTCGATGAAGCGGCCGTCACGACGGTTGCGCGAATCGGTAGCAACGATGTTGTAGAACGGGCGCTTCTTCGAGCCGCCACGAGCCAGACGGATGATAACCATATGATGTCCTTCGGGAAAACCGGGTTCGAAACTACTGAAACACGCGATTATAGCCGGAAACCAGAGGTACAACAAACACTTACGCGTAAAAATCCGCGGACGGCCCGTGCGCCGGGCATACAATCGTCGTATCCAGGATGCTCCCGACCGTCATGCCATCCCTTCGCGCCACCCCGATGCGCCGCGTGCAGCACCCGTTCGCGGCGCTGCTTGCCGGCCTTGCCTGCCTCGCGTGCGCCCCGGCGTTTGCCGCGCCGTTGCCGGTGAACGAACTCGTCCTTCCGCCCGGCTTCCATGTGGACGTGCTGACCGACGCCGTACCGGCCGCACGGGAAATGGCGTGGTCGCCGCGCGGCATCCTGTATGTCGGCTCGCGGGAGGGCCGCGTCCATGCGCTGGTGATGCACGAGGGCCGGATCAGCGCACGCTACGTCATCGCGTCGGGACTCGACATACCCGTCGGCGTGGCCTACCGCGGCGGCTCCCTTTATATATCCGCCGTGTCGCGCATCCTGCGCCTCGACCATATCGACGACCGGCTCGCGAAACCGCCCGCGCCCGTCGTCGTGACCGACGCCCTGCCGACCGATCACCATCACGGCTGGAAATTCATCGCGTTCGGCCCCGACGGCAAGCTGTACGTGCCGATCGGCGCGCCGTGCAACGTGTGCCTCGCGGATCGCGGCCGCTACGCGATCATCGCGCGGATGAACGCCGACGGCAGCGGGCGCGAAGTGTTCGCTCGCGGCATACGCAATACGGTCGGCTTTGCATGGCACCCCGATTCGGGCGAGCTGTGGTTCACCGACAACGGGCGCGACATGATGGGCGACGACGTACCGGACGACAAGCTGAACCGCGCGCCGCGCGCCGGCCTCGATTTCGGCTTTCCATACTGCCACGGCGGCGATACGCCCGACCCCGAATTCGGCAGCGCCGACGTCTGCCGACGTTATGTGCCGCCCGTCCTGAAACTCGGCGCGCATGTCGCGGCGCTCGGGATGCGCTTCTACACCGGGCCGATGTTTCCCGCGTCGTATCGAAATAATGTCTTCATTGCCGAACACGGCTCGTGGAACCGCAGCACGAAGGTCGGTTACCGCGTGACGCGCGTGGTCGCCTCCGCGGACGGCGGCCACGCTCATCAAACGCCGTTCGTCACGGGCTGGCTGCGGCCCGACGGCACGGCATGGGGACGCCCGGCCGATGTATTGCCGCTGCCAGACGGCTCGCTGCTCATCAGCGACGATTACGCAGGCGCGATCTACCGGGTGACTTATGCGGCACCTTGACGCAGGCGAGGGGTGACCGGCCCCGACCGGGCATCGTAGAATGCGTGCCGGGCCGCGCGCCCGCGCCGGCCTGCCGGCCCCGCCCATGCCAACGACGATACGCCGCCATCCATGTCCAGCAGCACCGCATCGCCCCGCCGCTTCCGCTCCAAGACGCTCACCGCCGCCCTCGCATTCCTGCTCGGATCGCTCGGCGCACACCGCTTCTATCTGTACGGCTTTCGCGACGTGTACGGCTGGGCGCACCTGCTCGCGACGATCGTCGGCATCCCGGGCTTCCTCCTGCTCGCCGAAACCCAACGCAGCGCCGGCCTCGGCTGGTGGCTCGCGGCACCCGGTGCCATCTCGCTGCTGGCGGCGTTCCTCGCCGCACTTGTCTACGGGCTGCGCCCCGACGAAAAATGGGATGCGCAATTCAACGCGGACACCGGCAAGCACAGCCGGTCGGGCTGGACCGTGATCTTCGTCGTGATCTTCTCGCTGTTGATCGGCGCGTTCCTGTTGATGACCGCCCTCGCGCTGTCGTTCCAGACGTACTTCGAATCGCAGGTCGAAGCAGCCAAGCAGATTTCGCAGTAAGCACGACCAATACGGTCGATACGGCCCACCGACGGCTGCGTTGGTCGCCGGTCAGAACAGGTTCAACTGCATGTCGTCGCGCGACTTCGCGCCGGCTGCACGAACCGCGACGCGCGGCGCCGGCACCCCGGCGCCAGACGCAGCGCGGAACCGCGACAGATCGAGGATGCCGTTCGTACGCTCGTTCAACCCGAGCCGCTTGACGGCCTGGCGGAAGCGCTGCCGCAACAGGTCGGCCCAGATCCCCTCGCCCTTCATCCGTTTCGAGAAATCCGAGTCGTAATCCTTGCCGCCGCGCATGTCGCGCACACGGTTCATCACGCGCTCCGCACGATCGGGAAAATGCGCGGCAAGCCACTGCTTGAACAACGGCGCGACCTCCCACGGCAACCTCAGGATGATGTAGCTCGCGTGCGTCGCACCGGCTTCCGCGCAGGCTTCGAGCACGCGCTCCATGTCGGGCTCGGTCACGAACGGAATCACCGGCGCAATGCTCACGCCGACCGGCACGCCCGCATCGCGCAGCGCACGGATCGTGCGCAACCGCCGCGCCGGCGTGGCCGCGCGCGGCTCGAGCGTGCGCGCGAGTTCGGCATCGAGCGTCGTGATCGTGACCGCCGCCATCACCTGCCCGCGTTCGGCCATCGGCGCGAGCAGGTCGAGATCGCGCTCGATCAGCGATGACTTCGTGATCGCCGCGAACGGCAGCCCGCGGTCGTGCATCACCTGGATCACGCTGCGCGTGATGCGCAGGTCGCGCTCGACCGGCTGGTACGCGTCGGTGTTGACGCCGAGCGCGATCGGCTCCGGCACGTAGCGCTTGCGCGAAATCTCGCGCTCGAGCAGTTCGGCTGCGTTGACCTTCGCGTAGATGCGGCTTTCGAAATCGAGACCCGGCGACAGCCCGAGGTAGCTGTGCGTCGGCCGCGCGAAGCAGTAGATGCAGCCGTGCTCGCAGCCGCGATACGGATTGAGCGACACGCTGAACGGAATATCGGGCGACTGGTTGTGCGTCAGGATGCTCTTCGCCCGTTCCTCGAAGACCTGCGTGCGCAGCGGCGCGGGGAAATCGGCATCGTCGGACTCGTGCGTCCAGCCGTCGTCCACCGCTTCGCGCTGCGCGAGTTCATACCGCCCCTGCAGGTTGTCGACCGCACCGCGCCCCTTGCGGGGCACGGGCGGCGCTATCGGAAATTCGTTGTCGGACCGATCGTCCATGTGCCCACCCATTCGCCTGCGCCCAATACTGTACATTTATACAGTATTGGGCGCAGCATGCCAAGCACGGGATAAAGGGCCGGACGACGGGCCGCGGGCACGTCACTCGCCGACGGCGATCGTCAGCGTTTCCTTGATTTCTTCCATCACGACATAGCTCTTCGACTGCACGGCGCCCGGCAACTGCAGCAGGATGTCGCCGAGCAGCTTCCGGTAGTCGGCCATCTCGCCGATCCGCGCCTTGATCAGGTAGTCGAAATCGCCGGAGACGAGGTGGCATTCGAGCACCTCGTCGATCTTCATCACTTCCCGGCGGAATTGCTCGAACATGTTGCCGCCCTTGTGGCCGAGCGTGATCTCGACGAAAACCAGCAGCGCGGCCCCCAATTGGCCCGGGTCGACTCGCGCGTGATAGCCGGTGATCACGCCGTCGCGCTCCATGCGCCGCACGCGCTCGATGCACGGCGTGACGGTCAATCCGACCTGTTCCGCGAGGTCTTTCATCGCCATCCGGCCGTCGTCCTGGAGCAGTTTCAGGATGCGCCGGTCGAGCTTGTCGAGCGAGCGTACGGGCTGACGTTGCGTTCTCATTTGTTTATGCTGAAAACCAGAAAAATACAATAACAAAAACTGCACATTCGACAATACCATAGCTCAAAAAACTAGATCAGCTAGAGGTTACACGGAGCCGCGGGTGCGCCCGGCCTCGACCTGGTTCCTTCCATCTGGAGCAGCTATGCGAGTCGTCATTCTGGGCAGCGGTGTCGTGGGCGTGGCAAGCGCGTATTACCTTGCGCGCGCCGGTCATGAAGTCACGGTGATCGACCGGGAAGCCGGCCCGGCGCTGGAGACGAGCTTCGCGAACGCAGGCCAGATCTCGCCCGGCTATGCGGCGCCGTGGGCCGCGCCCGGCGTGCCGCTGAAGGCCGTCAAATGGATGTTCGAAAAGCATGCGCCGCTCGCGATCCGCCTCGACGGCACGCGCTTCCAGCTCCAGTGGATGGTTCAGATGCTGCGCAACTGCACGGCCGAGCGCTATGCAGTCAACAAGGGCCGGATGGTCCGTCTCGCCGAATACAGCCGCGACTGCCTGCAGGCGCTGCGCGCCGATACCGGCATCGAATACGAAGGCCGCACGGGTGGCACGCTGCAATTGTTCCGCACGCAGCAGCAGCTCGACGGCGCGGCGAAGGACATCGCCGTGCTGCAGGAAGCGAACGTGCCGTTCGAACTGCTGTCGCCGGCCGAACTGAAGCATGCCGAACCGGCGCTCGCGGCCGTCTCGCACAAGCTGACGGGCGGCCTGCGCCTGCCGGGCGACGAAACCGGCGATTGCCAGCTGTTCACGACGCGCCTCGCCGCGCTCGCCGAATCGCTCGGCGTCAAGTTCCGCTACAACACGCCGATCGACGCGCTCGCGATCGCGGGCGGCAAGATCGCCGGCGTGCAGTGCGGCAGCGAGACGGTGCGTGCCGACGCGTACGTCGTCGCGCTCGGCTCGTACTCGACGAATTTCATCTCGAACCTGATGAAGATTCCGGTCTATCCGCTCAAGGGTTATTCGATCACCGCGCCGATCGTCAACGAAGCCGCCGCGCCCGTATCGACCGTGCTCGACGAGACCTACAAGATCGCGATCACGCGCTTCGACCAGCGCATCCGCGTCGGCGGCATGGCGGAAATCGTCGGCTTCGACAAGACGCTGCGCGCGGCGCGCCGCGAAACGCTCGAGATGTGCGTGAACGACCTGTTCCCGGGCGGCGGCGACACGTCGACGGCCACGTTCTGGACGGGCCTGCGCCCGATGACGCCGGACGGCACGCCGATCGTCGGCCGCACGCCGGTGTCGAACCTGTTCCTGAACACCGGCCACGGCACGCTCGGATGGACGATGTCGTGCGGCTCGGGTCAACTGCTCGCGGACCTGATCTCGGGCAAGATGCCCGCGATCCAGGCCGACGACCTGTCGGTGCATCGTTACCTGAAGGACGTGCCCGGTCGGACCCGCCCGGCCTATGCGTAAACCGGCACGGCCCGCGGCGATGCGGGCCCGTTGCATCAACGAGAAAGGTGTCCGAGGGCGCTTTCCTCGTTTCGGCGGCTGCGGCTGCGAGTGGCGACCCGGCACGAGGCTTCGGGCGACGGGCGCATGCGCTCATCGCCCGTCGAACGAATCGACGTTGCCGGTCGCGTACGCGACGACATGTTCCGCCCGCCACGATACGAGCGCGGATCGTCTGGACGAACGACACCCGCTCCTCATTCGGCGACGACACAACGAAAAAGGGGCGCTCGTCGCGCCCCTCTTCTCGTGTGCTTACCGCTGAAGCGTCACGCCGCGTCAGCCGAGTTCGGTCACGAGCTCCGGCACGAGCGAGAACAGATCGCCGACGAGGCCGTAATCGGCCACGCTGAAGATCGGCGCTTCCGGATCCTTGTTGATCGCGACGATCACCTTCGAATCCTTCATGCCGGCCAGATGCTGGATCGCACCCGAGATGCCGACCGCGATGTACAGCTGCGGCGCGACGATCTTGCCGGTCTGGCCGACCTGGTAGTCGTTCGGCACGTAGCCGGCGTCGACTGCCGCGCGCGATGCGCCGAGCGCTGCCGACAGCTTGTCGGCCAGCGGCTCCAGCACCTTCGTGTAGTTCTCGCCGCTGCCCAGCCCGCGGCCGCCCGACACGATGATGCTCGCCGACGTCAGTTCCGGACGGTCCAGCTTCGTCACTTCACGGCTCACGAACTGCGACTTGCCGGCGTCCGCCGCTGCTTCGATCTTGTCGACCGATGCGCTGCCGCCTTCCGCCGCCACCGGATCGAAACCCGTTGCACGCACCGTGATGACCTTGATCGGGTCGCTCGACTGCACCGTCGCGATCGCGTTGCCCGCGTAGATCGGGCGCTCGAACGTATCGGCCGAATCGACTGCCGTGATGTCCGAGATCTGCGCGACGTCCAGCTTCGCGGCGATGCGCGGCGCGATGTTCTTGCCGTAGGCCGTCGCCGGCGCGAGGATGTGCGAGTAGTCCTTCGCGATGTTCAGCGCGGTCGCTTCGACGTTTTCCGCGAGGCCTTCGGCTAGTTGCGGCGCGTCGGCCAGCAGCACCTTCGAGACACCTGCGATTTTTGCCGCTGCATCGGCCGCCGCCTGCGCGTTGTGGCCCGCGACCAGCACGTGGATGTCGCCGCCGATCTTCGCGGCCGCCGCCACCGTGTTCAGCGTCGCGGCCTTGATCGACGCGTTGTCGTGTTCTGCAATCACCAGAATCGTCATTTCTTTCCGCTCCCTCTTACAGCACCTTGGCTTCGGTCTTCAGCTTCTCGACCAGCGTCTTCACGTCCGGCACCTTCACGCCGGCCGCGCGCTTCGGCGGCTCGACCACCTTCAGCGTCTTCAGGCGCGGCGCAACGTCCACACCGAGGTCCTCCGGCTTCACGGTTTCCAGCGGCTTCTTCTTCGCCTTCATGATGTTCGGCAGCGTCACGTAGCGCGGCTCGTTCAGGCGCAGGTCGGTCGTGACCACCGCCGGCAGCGTCAGCGACAGCGTTTCCGCGCCGCCGTCGACTTCGCGCGCGACCGTTGCCTTGCCGTCGGCCACCGTCACCTTCGACGCGAACGTCGCTTGCGGCAGACCTGCCAGCGCGGCCAGCATCTGGCCCGTCTGATTCGAATCGTCGTCGATCGCCTGCTTGCCGAGGATCACCAGTTGCGGCTGTTCCTTGTCGACCAGTGCTTTCAGGATCTTCGCGACGGCCAGCGGCTCCACGCTGTCGTTCGACTCGACGAGGATCGCGCGATCCGCGCCGATCGCCAGCGCCGTGCGCAGCGTTTCCTGCGCTTGCGTCACGCCCACCGACACCGCGATCACTTCGGTCGCCACGCCCGCTTCCTTGAGGCGCACCGCTTCTTCCACCGCGATTTCGTCGAACGGGTTCATCGACATCTTCACGTTCGCGATGTCGACGCCCGTGTTGTCCGACTTCACGCGGACCTTCACGTTGTAATCGACCACTCTTTTCACTGGCACCAGGATTTTCATGCACACGCTCCAAAGTTACGAATACGACCAGAGGCCATTTTAAGCGAGGCCTCATGACTGCGCGGCCAGGCGGACCCAACCATGATGGTTGTCGAGGATACCGCTTCTTGGCGACGCGCCAATGATAGCGAACGGTCGTTCTATTTTAAAAGAGAAAAAACCCGGACGCAAAGCCCGGGTTTTCGATCATCGACTCTAATCCCGCCGGACGTGCGTGCTCTGCCCGTTACCAGGCGGCAATGACCGCGCCGCCGAACTTGCCTTCGATGAACTGCTTCACGTCGGCCGAGTGGTACGCCGCGATCAGCTTCGCGACCCACGGCTTGTTCCGGTCCGCCTCGCGGATCGCGAGGACGTTCGCGTACGGGCCGTTCGGGCCCTCGATCGCGATCGCGTCCTGTTTCGGTTTCAACCCCGCTTCCATCGCGTAATTGGTGTTGATCGCGGCCGCGTCGACGTCGCCGAGCGAGCGCGGAATTTGCGCGGCGTCGAGCTCGACGATCTTCAGCTTGCGTGGATTGTCGACGATATCGAGCGGCGTCGCCTTCAGCCCGGCATCCGCGCGCAGCTTCAGCAGCCCCTGCTTCTGCAGCAACAGCAGCGCGCGGCCGCCGTTGGTCGGATCGTTCGGCACCGCGACGCGCGCGCCCGGCTTCAGTTCGGCCAGCGACTTCACGCGCTTCGAATAGATGCCCATCGGGAACGTGACGGTGTCCGCGACCTTGATCAGCTTGTAGCCGCGATCCTTCACCTGCGCCTGCAGATACGGATCGTGCTGGTAGCTGTTCGCGTCGAGATCGCCCGACGCGAGCGCGGCGTTCGGCTGCACGTAATCGGAGAATTCGACGATGCGAATCTCCAGGCCGTCCTTCGCCGCGACCTTCTTCACCACTTCCATGATCTGCGCGTGCGGGCCGCCCGTCACGCCGACCTTGATGGTTTCGGCCTGCGCATGCGCACCCGCGAACAGCGCGGCCGCGCCCAGCGCCGCCGCGAATTTCAGCATGAAGCGTCGTTGCATCGTTTCTCCCCTGTCGAATCGGTTGGGTCTTATTTGTGGCTCAGCCGGCGCACCAGCCAGTCGCCGAACGATTGCACGATCTGCACGAACACGATCAGGATCGCGACGACCGTCCACATCACTTCCGGCAGATAGCGCTGGTAACCGTAGCGGATCCCGAGATCGCCGAGCCCGCCGCCGCCGATCGCGCCCGCCATCGCCGAATAGCCGACCAGCGACACGAACGTGATCGTCAGGCCCGCGACGATGCCCGGCAGCGATTCGGGCAACAGCACCTTGAAGACGATTTGCGACGTGGTCGCGCCCATCGATTGCGCGGCCTCGATCAGCCCGCGGTCGACTTCGCGCAGCGCCGTCTCGACGAGACGCGCGATGAACGGCGCGGACGCGAGCGTCAGCGGCACGACCGCCGCGGCCGTGCCGATCGACGAGCCCGTGACGAGCCGCGTGAACGGAATCACCGCGACCAGCAGGATGATGAACGGCGTCGAGCGGACCGCATTCACGATGCCGCCCAGCACGCGGTTCACCGCGAGATTCTGCAGCACGCCCTGGCGGTCGGTCAGGTAGAGCAGCACGCCGAGCGGCAGGCCGACGAGCGCGCCGACCGCCCCGGAGATGCCGACCATGATCAGCGTCTCCCAGAACGACTGCACGAACATATCGAACATCTCACTCAACATACGAAAGCTCCTCTACCACCACACCTTGCTCGCGCAGGAACGCGAGCGCCTGCCCGACCTTGCCCGGCTCGCCGCCCGCGAGCACCGCGAGCGAACCGAATGCCTGCCCCTGGATCTCGTCGATCTGGCCGTGCAGGATATTGAAATCGAGTTCGTACCGGCGGATCGTCTCCGACAGGATCGGCTGGTCGACCCCCGAGCCCGTGAACGCGAGCCGCAGCAGATGCCCGCTGCCCGTCTTCAGCCGCTCGGCCACGCGCGCCTTCAGCGCGGGCGGCAGTTCCTGCGCGATCACGTCGCCGATCAGCGCGCGCGTCACTTCGTGATGCGGCTGCAGGAACACGTCGATCACGCGGCCTTCCTCGACCACGCGACCCGCATCGAGCACCGCGACGCGATCGCAGACCTGCTTGATCACTTCCATCTGGTGCGTGATCAGCACGATCGTCAGGCCGAGCTCGCGGTTGATGCGCTTCAACAGATCGAGGATCGAACGCGTGGTTTCGGGGTCGAGCGCGGACGTCGCTTCGTCCGACAGCAGCACCTTCGGCTGGCTCGCCAGCGCACGGGCGATGCCGACGCGCTGCTTCTGCCCGCCGCTGATCTGCGACGGATAGCGGTCCTTCTGCGCGGACAGCCCGACCAGGTCGAGCAGCGGCAGCACCGCGGCCTCGATGTCGGCACGGCTCGCGCCGGCCAGCTCGAGCGGCAGCGCGACGTTGTCGAACACCGTGCGCGACGACAGCAGGTTGAAGTGCTGGAAGATCATGCCGATCTCGCGGCGCGCTTCGCGCAGCGCGCCGGCCGACAGCAGCGTGAGATCGCGCCCGCCGACGACGACATTGCCTTCGGTCGGCCGCGTCAGCAGGTTGATGGTGCGCACGAGCGTGCTCTTGCCGGCGCCGCTTCGGCCGATGATGCCGAACACCTCGCCTTGCGGGATCGTCAGGTTGACGTTGTGCAACGCTTCGACCCAGCCGCCCGGGCCAGCGAAACGCTGCGAGAGATTGCGTAATTCGATCATGTAAAAAACAAAACGGCGGCCGGCCGGCGAGTGGGCCCGCCAGTCGGCCGCCGATGCATCTGGAATAGCCGGCGATTTTACCGCAAACCCCTCATTCCCCTTAATAATCGATTTCGATCCTTTCATAACCAGACGAAATTAGAGGGGCGCGGCTGGGCTCGCGCCGGAAGGCCGCGACTATGATCGCGAAACGCACATGCCAACGAACAGGAGACACGCCCGATGAGCACCCCCACCACGCCGGCCACCGCATCCGCCGCCACCGGGTCGGCGCCTTCGGCGCCCGCGCCGCGCATGGGCCGGCTGCGTACCGCGGACGGGCTCGAACTGGCGTCGTACCGCTGGCCGGCGGGCGACGGCACCGCGCCGCCGCGCGCGACGATCGCACTGGTGCACGGCCTCGCCGAGCACGCGGGCCGCTATGCCGCGCTCGCTGGCCGCCTGAACGCAGCGGGCATCGACGTGCTGGCGATCGATCTGCGCGGGCATGGCCAGTCGCCCGGCAAGCGCGTGTGGGTCGAGCGTTTCGACGGCTACCTGAACGATGCGGACGCGCTGGTCGCCGAAGCCGCGCGCGGCGATGCGCCGCTGTTCCTGATGGGGCACAGCATGGGCGGCGCGGTCGCGGCGCTCTACGCGATCGAACGCGCCACGGCCCGCGGCCACGCGCTGGCGGGCCTCGTGCTGTCGAGCCCGGCGCTTGCGCCCGGGCGCGACGTGCCGCGCTGGATGCTCGCGCTCAGCCGCGTCATCAGCCGTGTGTGGCCCACTTTCCCCGCGATCAGGATCGATGCGGCCCTGTTGTCGCGCGATCCGGCCATCGTCGCGGCCAATCGCGCCGATCCGCTCGTGCATCACGGCACGGTGCCCGCACGCACCGGCGCGGAGATTCTCGACGCGATGGCGCGCATCGAAACCGGCCGCGGCGCGCTGCGCGTGCCGGTGCTCGTCTATCACGGCACCGAGGACAAGCTGACCGAACCCGACGGCAGCCGCGCGTTCGGCGCGCACGTCGGCTCGCCCGATCGTACGCTGACGCTGTACGAAGGCGGCTTCCACGAAACGATGAACGATCTCGAACGCGACCGCGTGATCGACGCGCTGATCGCGTGGATTCACGCGCGCGCGCCGGCGCGCTGAGCGCACCCGGCCCAGCCGGCCGAGCGGGAATCAGATCCCGGCGAGCACGCGCAGGTGCGCGACGACGCTGCGGCCGAGCGCGGACAGGTTGTAACCGCCCTCGAGGCAGCTGACGATACGGCCCTGCGCATGTCGGCGCGCGACGTCGACGATCCGCGCGGTCAGCCATTCGAAGTCGGCTTCGACGAGACCGAGATTGCCGATGTCGTCCTCGCGATGCGCGTCGAAGCCGGCCGACACGAACAGCATCTGCGGCTTGAACGCGTCGAGGCGCGGCAGCCACAGCATGTCGACGGCTTCGCGGATCGCCATCCCGTTGCTGCGTGCGGGCATCGGCAGATTGACCATGTTCGGCGCCTGATGATCGACGCCCGAGAACGGATACAGCGGATGCTGGAAGAAGCTGCACATCAGCACGCGTTCGTCGTTCGCGAACGCCGCCTCGGTGCCGTTGCCGTGGTGCACGTCGAAATCGATGATCGCGACACGCTCGATGCCGTGTACGTCGAGTGCGTGCCGCGCGGCGATCGCGACGTTGTTGAAGAAGCAGAAGCCCATCGCACGCGCCGGCTCCGCATGATGACCGGGCGGGCGGACGCCGCAGAACGCATTCGCGTAGCGGCCTTCGATCACCGCGTCGGTCGCCGCGATCGCGGCGCCGGCCGCGCGCAGTGCCGCGCGCCACGTGTCGCGATTCATCAGCGTATCGGGATCGATCTCGACGTAGCCGTCGACCGGCGTCATGCTGCGGATGTAGTCGATGTGCGCCTGCGTATGCACGCGGCCCAGCGCGACCTCACTCGCGAACGGCGCGGTTTCGTGCACGATCAGGTCGTCGATGCGGCTCGCGATCAGTTGATCCTGGATCGCCGACAGGCGGGCCGGACATTCCGGATGCCATTCCCCCATTTCGTGCAGCATGCAGTCGGGGTGCGTATAGAAAGCGGTTGCCATAAGCTGTCATCCGCGGCGCGCGGTGCGTCGCAGGTCTCCCTCAATGATGTCCATCGTCTGCCGCGAATTCGCCGCTAACTTACCACAACGGGGGCCGGCTTCGGCCCGGCGCGCCGGATGCGTCGGGTATACTGCGCCGAACACCATCGCCCTGTCCGCCCGCTTCGACATGAATTCCAGCAAGCCTGCCGCCCTTCTCTCCGCGCTGTTCCGTGTCCGCGCTCTGCTCGTCGCCGCTGCCGTCGCCGCTGCCCTCGGCACCGCGCCTGCCGTCGCGCAGACGCAGCCGGCGAAGCCCGCCGGCATGCTCGTCGCCCAGTCGCAGCCGCAGCAGCCGACCCCGCAAGGCCAGACCTTCGAAGAGGAAATCGTTCCGCAGCGTTACGCGAACAACGCGAAGGTCGACGCGTTCATCGACGAGATGGTGAGCCGCAACGGCTTCGATTCGGCGAGCCTGCATGCGCTGTTTTCGCGCATCAGCTATTCGGCGACGGCCGTCAAGCTCGTGAAGCCGGCCCCGACGCCCTCGGTGAAGAACTGGCGCGTCTATCGCTCGCGCTTCATCGAGCCGATCCGCATCAATGCGGGGGTGAAGTTCTGGAAGGCGAACCAGGCGACGCTGCAGCGCGCGTCCGAGCAGTTCGGCGTGCCGCCCGAGGTGATCGTCGGCATCATCGGCGTCGAGACGATCTATGGCCGCTACATGGGCAATTTCCGTGTGCTCGACGCGCTGACCACACTGACGTTCGACTATCCGGACACGCCGAACCGCGACAGCCGCCAGGCCACGTTCCGCAAGAACCTCGAAGACTTCCTGGTCTGGACGCGCGACAACCAGCTCGACCCGACCACCGTGCTCGGTTCGTACACCGGCGCGATCGGGATTCCGCAGTTCCTGCCGAGCAGCATCCGGGAATATGCGGTCGACTTCGACGGCTCGGGCCACGTCGATCTGCGCAGCAGCCCGGTCGATGCGATCGGCAGCGTCGCGAACTACCTGAAACAGCACGGCTGGGAAACCGACCGCCCGGTGGTCTGGCAGATCACGCCCGACACGGGCAGCCTGGGCATCGCACAGGCCGCCGCCGACGGCCAGCCCGAACCGCACTGGGCGCTGTCGCAACTGCTGCGCGCGGGCATGACGCTGAACGAGCCGACGGTCAACATCACGACCGAAGCGGGCACGCCGGTGACCGTGGTCGACCTGCCGACGCCGGGGCGCGCGACCGAATACATGCTCGGCCTGAAGAACTTCTACGTGCTGACGCGCTACAACCGCAGTTTCTTCTACGCACTCACCGTGTACCAGCTCGGCGAAGCCGTGAAAGCGCAGATGGAAGCGAGCGGCGCGCTGCAACCCACCGTTGACGACGCGCAGCCGCAGTAATCACCGGCCACGCCCAAAGCAAAAGCGCCGCAGTTCATAGAACGCGGCGCTTTTTTCATCGATGCGCGAATCGCGCACCCCTGTCGCTCACGCGGGAAACACGCCCGTGGACAGGTAGCGGTCGCCGCGATCGCAGACGATGAACACGATCGTCGCGTTCTCGACCTGGCGCGCGATGCGCATCGCGACTTCGCATGCGCCGCCCGACGAAATGCCCGCGAAGATGCCTTCGACCGCCGCGAGCCGGCGCGTCATCGTTTCCGACGCTGCCTGGCTCACGCTCTCGACGCGGTCGACGCGGCTGCGATCGAAGATGGTCGGCATGTACGCTTCCGGCCACTTGCGGATGCCTGGGATACGCGAGCCGTCTTCCGGCTGCGCACCGACGATCTCGATCGCCGGATTCCGTTCCTTCAGGTAACGCGACGTGCCCATGATCGTACCCGTCGTGCCCATCGCGGACACGAAGTGCGTGATACGCCCTTCGGTATCGCGCCAGATCTCCGGCCCCGTTGCTTCGTAGTGCGCGACGGGATTGTCGGGGTTGCCGAACTGGTCGAGGATCACGCCCTTGCCTTCGCGCTGCATCTGCTCCGCGAGGTCGCGCGCCAGCTCCATCCCGCCCTTCACCGGCGTCAGGATGATTTCGGCGCCGTACGCCGCCATGCTCTGGCGGCGCTCGACCGACAGATCCTCCGGCATGATCAGCACCATCTTGTAGCCGCGGATCGCCGCGGCCATCGCGAGCGCGATGCCCGTGTTGCCGCTCGTCGCCTCGATCAGCGTATCGCCCGGCTTGATGCGCCCACGCGCCTCGGCCTTGCTGATCATCGACAGCGCCGGGCGATCCTTCACGGAACCGGCCGGATTGTTGCCCTCGAGCTTCGCGAGCAGCACGTTGTTGCGCGCGCGAATCTCGTCGTCCGGCAGGCGGACCAGTTGCACGAGCGGCGTATTGCCGATCGTGTCTTCGATAGTTTTGTAAGCCATGGATATACCGTGAGTGCGAGGCCGATCAATCGATCGATTGTAAACCAGCACCGGCACCCGCGCCGGCAACCCCATTGCGACGATGGAATACGCGTGCCGCGCGGTTCGCGGTTCGCGTTTCGCCGCGCACGTGGTCCCACGCAAAAAACCCGCGGCATGCCGCGGGAAGCCGTCGCAACGACGGCGACTGAAGGAGCCCTGTGTCGGGTACGCGCGACCCGTTATTTCTGCGCGGTGCGGGCCGGTGCGGCGGCAGGCTTCGCTGCCGCCGGTTTGGTTGCGGTCGACGGCGTGGCACCCGGACTGGCCACCGCACCGATCGTCAACCCTTCCTGCTGAAGCCGCTCGACGGTATGCCCGCCCATGCCCTTCACGCGCGCGGCGAGATCGTCCGCATTCCTGAACGGACCGCGCGCGCCGCGCTCGTCGAGAATCGCCTTCACCCGCGCCGGGCCGATGCCCTTGATGCCGACGAGCGCGTCCTCGTTCGCGGTGTTGACGTCGACGGCCGCCCACGCCGACGCCACTGCGCCGAGCATGACCGCTGCGGCAAACCATTTCCTGATCATGTGCTGGATCTCCGAAGAAAAACGGCCGGCGGCTGCCGACCGTGAGACCCAGTCTATCGATGCAACGCGCCGGTTTAAACCTGGCCGGATAGCCAACGCACGTAGCGGTCGACGCCTTCCTGCACGGTCAGGAACGGTGCGTCGTAGCCGGCCGCGCGCAGTTTCGTCTGGTCCGCCTGCGTGAAGCACTGGTACTTGCCGCGCAGCGCATCGGGAAACGGCACGTACTCGATCAAGCCCTGCTCGACCTGCTGCGCGAGCGTCAGCGGCGGCTGGTTGTCGAGCGCGCGCAGCGTGTTCACGACCGTCGACGCGATATCGTTGAACGGCTGCGCCCGGCCCGTGCCGAGGTTGAAGATGCCCGACTTCTCCGGATGATCGAAGAAGAACAGGTTCACCTTGGTCACGTCCTCGACCGACACGAAATCGCGCGTCTGTTCGCCCGGCGCATATCCGTTGTACTCGCCGAACAGCTTCACCTTGCCTTCCGCGCGGAACTGGTTGAAGTTGTGGAACGCGACCGACGCCATGCGGCCCTTGTGCGTCTCGCGCGGGCCGTACACGTTGAAATAGCGGAAGCCCGCGATCTGGCTCGTCGCGCTCGGCAGCACGCGTCGGATCACCTGGTCGAACAGGAACTTCGAGTAGCCGTACACGTTCAGCGGCGCCTCGACGTCGCGCTCCTCGACGAAGCGTGTCGAGCCGCCGTAGATCGCGGCCGACGATGCATACAGGAACTGCGTGCCCTGCGCGAGGCAGGTATCGAGCACCGCGCGGCTGTAGCGGAAGTTGTTGTCCATCATGTAGCGGCCGTCGGTTTCCATCGTGTCCGAACAGGCGCCTTCATGAAATACCGCGCGTACCTTGCCGAAATCGCCGCGCGCGAAGCGTTCGACGAATTCGGTCTTGTCGAGATAGTCGTCGATCTCGCAGTCGACGAGATTGCGGAACTTGTCCGCGCGCGTCAGATTGTCGACCGCGATGATGCGCGTCTCGCCGCGCGCGTTGAGCGCCTTGACGATGTTCGCGCCGATAAAACCGGCTGCGCCGGTGACGATGAGGGTCATGATCGTCCTGCCTGAAAAGTGCGAGCCATTCGCGCGGCGCGCTCGTCGCGCCGCCGAATGCGCTCAGTGAAACAGTTCGTCGTAGTCCACCGTGGCCGTGCCGAGCTTGCCGACCACGATGCCTGCCGCGCGATTCGCGAGCACCACGGCGTCGACGAGCGGCACACCGGCGCCGAGCATCGTCGCGACCGTCGCGATCACGGTGTCGCCCGCGCCCGACACGTCGAACACTTCGCGTGCGAGCGCCGGCGCATGCAGTTCGCCGCCCGCGGAAAAAAGCGTCATGCCCTCTTCCGAACGCGTGAGCAGCAGCGCGTCGATGCCGAGATCCGCACGCAGAGTCGCGACGCGTGCGCGCAGGTCGTCTTCCGATTTCCACTGCCCGACCACCTCGCGCAATTCCGCGCGATTCGGCGTGATCAGCGAGGCGCCGCGATAGCGTGCCCAGTCGTCGCCCTTCGGATCGACCAGCACCGCCTTGCCGGCCGCACGCGCCTTCTCGATCATCGTCGTGACGTGCGTGAGGCCGCCTTTGGCGTAATCCGACATCAGCACGACGTCGTGCTGCGGCAGCAGCGCATCGAAGCGCGCGAGCCCCGCGAGCAGCACCTCGTGCGTCGGCATCGCCTCGAAGTCGACGCGCAGCAGTTGCTGCTGGCGCGCGAGCACGCGCAGCTTGATCGTGGTCGGCAACGCCGGATCGCGCTCGAGATGCGGCGTCACGCCGCTACTGCCGAGCAGCTCGACGATCCGCTCGCCGGGTTCGTCGCAACCGACGACGCAAAGCAGCCCGGCCTGGCCGCCGAGCGTCACGGCATTGCGCGCGACGTTGGCCGCGCCGCCGAGCCGTTCTTCCTGACGCTGCACGTGCACGACCGGCACCGGCGCTTCAGGCGAAATGCGATCGACGTTGCCGAACCAGTAGCGGTCGAGCATCACGTCGCCGACGACGAGCACACGCGAACGCGCGAGTTGCTCGCGCGGCACCGGAACGACTTCGCGAAGAGTATTCATCGTACGTTCAGCCACGGGAAAACGACTGGGGATCGACGTACGGCCGGCCGATCGCGTAGTAGTCGATGCCGAGTTCGGCCATCGCGTCCGGCTCGTACAGGTTGCGCCCGTCGAAGATCACCGGCGCCTTCAGCTCGGCCTTCAGGCGCGTGAAATCGGGGCTGCGGAATTCCTTCCACTCGGTCACGATCACGAGGGCGTCCGCACCCGTAACCGCGGCGTCCTGCGTGTCGACGAGATGCAGTCGCGCCAGCGCGGTCGCATCGTCGCCGAAATCCAGCGCGAACACGCGCCGCGCTTCGTCGACGGCCACCGGATCGTAGGCGCGCACGGTCGCGCCGCGCTCGAGCAGCGCGGCGATCAGGCGACGGCTCGGCGCCTCGCGCATGTCGTCGGTGTTCGGCTTGAATGCCAGGCCCCAGACCGCGAACTCGCGGCCCGTGAGGTCGACGCCGAAGCGCTGCTCGATCTTGCCGATCAGCACGTCCTTCTGCGCATGGTTGGCGGCCTCGACGGCCTCCAGGATGCGCAACGGCTGGCCGTTCTCGCCCGCGGTGCGGATCAGCGCCTGCACGTCCTTCGGGAAGCACGAGCCGCCGTAGCCGACGCCGGCGTACAGGAAGTGGTAGCCGATGCGCGGATCGGAGCCGATCCCGCGGCGCACGGCCTCGATGTCGGCGCCGACCTTGTCGGCGAGATTCGACATCTCGTTCATGAACGAGATACGCGTCGCGAGCATCGCGTTCGCCGCGTACTTCGCGAACTCCGCCGACCGCACGTCCATGTAGATCGTGCGCTCGTGATTGCGGTTGAACGGCGCGTAGAGCTTCTTCATCTTCTCGCGCGCGATCGTGCCGGTTTCGTCGTCGTCGACGCCGATGATGATCCGGTCCGGGCGCATGAAATCCTCGACCGCTGCGCCTTCCTTCAGGAATTCCGGGTTCGAGACGACCGAGAAGCGATGCGCGACGCTCCCCGCGAGCCCACGGGCGGCCAGCGCCTCGTCAACCACGCCGCGCACGCGACGTGCGGTGCCGACCGGCACCGTCGACTTGTCGACGATCACCTTGAAGCCCGTCATGTGGCGGCCGATGTTGCGCGCGGCCTCGAGCACGTATTGCAGGTCGGCCGAGCCGTCCTCGTCGGGCGGCGTGCCGACCGCGATGAACTGGATCTCGCCATGCGCGACGCTCGCCTCGATGTCGGTCGAGAAACGCAGGCGCCCCGCCGTGCGGTTGCGCGCAATGATGTCCAGCAGCCCCGGTTCGTGAATCGGCATCCCGCCGTTGTTCAGGATGTCGATCTTGCGCGGATCGACGTCGAGACAGAAGACGTCGTGACCGATCTCCGCGAGGCAGGCGCCCGTGACGAGACCGACATAGCCGGTGCCGATGATGGTGATTTTCATAGATGTTCCGGACTTCCCGGTAATTGACTAACTTGGCCGCCGGGCCGGACCCGGCGGCAACCGCAGCGCGTTGGCTCCGCGTGCCCGGATCAGCCCGGCATCGCGGGTTCGACGCGGCGTGGCGCATAGGTTTCCCAGCCGCTGCATCCGGGGCACTGCCAGTAGAAGAGGCGTGCCCGGAAACCGCAATTCTGGCACGTATACCGTGGCAGATTTTTCGTGCGCTGCTTGATCAGCGCACGCATCATTTCAAGCTCCTTACGGCGCGGTTCGTCGGCCGCCGCGATCTGCGCATCGAGCAGGTGCAGCATTCCCGACAGGTTCGGCGACTTTTCCATCTGCGTGCGTGCGAGCGTGTGCGCCGCATCCTGGCCGCGCAACCCGGCAATATGCTGATAGGCGATGTCGAGCAGGTCGTTCGACGGATAACGA
Source organism: Burkholderia sp. APQ4-4ca (assembly GCF_057837105.1). Taxonomy (NCBI): domain Bacteria; kingdom Pseudomonadati; phylum Pseudomonadota; class Betaproteobacteria; order Burkholderiales; family Burkholderiaceae; genus Burkholderia; species Burkholderia sp. APQ4-4ca. The sequence continues at coordinate 36,763 of NZ_JBYQCG010000226.1, forward strand.
TCGACATACCCCATCAGCAGTTCGGCGCCTTCGACGTTCTTGCCGAGCGCGACATACGCCTTCATCAGCTTGTCCGCAACGAGCGGCAGATACGCCGGGTTCTGCGCTTCGACGCGCTTCCAGTGCTCGATCGCGGCCGCATGGTCGCCCGCCGCTTGCGCCGCGTCGCCCGACAGGATCGTCGCACGGACATTCTGCGGATTCACGGTCAGCGCAAGGCGCAACTGCTCGGCCGCCGCCGCGGCATGCTTGCGCTGCAGCGCGTCCTGCGCGAGTTCGCAGTGAAACTGCGCAATTTCGATGCCAAGCGGCTTGTCGCTCATCGATTCGATGCGTTTCGCCGTATCGATCGACTTGTTCCAGTCCTTCTCGATTTCGTAGATCGTCAGCAGCGCCCGCTGTGCGCCGAGCGCGTAGTCGCCGTCCGCGAGCTTGTGGAACGCCTCTTCGGCGCGATCCAGCAGCCCGGCTTTCAGGAAATCCTGGCCCAGTTCGTACAGCGCGTGGTCGCGCTCGTTGACCGGCAGATCGGTACGGCTCAGCAGGTTCTGGTGCACGCGAATCGCGCGGTCGGTCTCGCCGCGGCGGCGAAACAGGTTGCCGAGCGCGAAGTGCAGTTCGACCGTTTCGGGGTCGAGCTTGGCCACCTCGATGAACGCATCGATCGCCTTGTCGGGTTGTTCGTTCAACAGAAAATTCAGGCCGCGAAAATACGAGCGCGGCAGGTTGGCGCTCTCCGACAGGAGATTCTTCAGGTCATAGCGTGACGCCGCCCAACCGAGCGCGAACGCGACCGGAATCGCGAGCAACCACCAGAAATCCAGATCCATGCGAAATATCGAAGCAGAGACGAAAACCGCGCGATTGATCGCGCGGCGTCCGGGTTAAATGACGGGCGGCATCGGCGGCTGATCGATAACGGCAGGCGTTTCGCGCGCCGCACGCAAATCGCGCTTCAAACGCCCGTTCTCGAGACGCAGACGGAAGATCGAAGGCAGCGCGGACAGCAGGCCGGCCAGCAGCCCCACGGCGAAGAATGCCAGGCCGATCAGGATCAGCGGCGCTTGCCATGCGTAGCCGGCAACGAAATTCAGCGTCGCGGTTTGTGTATTGGCCAGCGCAAGCACCAGCAGCAGGACGAACACCAATACCCGGATCAGCCAGACGATAAACTTCATGAAGCCCTCTCTTTGTTGAGGTTTGCCGCGGCGCGCGACTCCCCTTCGTCGCACCGAATCGACCCGTATTGTAAAGGAAGCGTTTCCGCGGCTGCGCACATCCTGTGCGCAGCATTGCGGGTCGGTTGCCGGACATGCCGCCGGAAATGAAAAAAGCGCCCGCAAGGGGCGCTTTTCTTTTCAGCCTTCGCCGGACAGGTTCCGGGCACACGGAACGACGCTCAATGCTCGTCGTCCGGATCGTCAGCCTTCAGCGGTTCACCGGCGCGGCCGTCGACGCGTTCACGCAATTCCTTGCCCGGTTTGAAGTGCGGCACGAACTTCTCGGGCACCTGCACTTTCTCCCCCGACTTCGGGTTGCGTCCGACGCGCGCCGGGCGACGATTGAGGCCGAAGCTGCCGAAACCCCGAATTTCAATGCGATGCCCTTTCGCCAGGGCGTCGGACATCGCATCGAGCATCGTTTTCACCGCGAAATCCGCATCCTTGAGGACAAGTTGCGGAAATCGCGATGCCAGCTGCGCGACCAACTCGGATTTGGTCATACTTCAGCAGACCTCGTAAGGCTTACTGGTTCTGGCCGTCGAGCTTCGCCTTCAGCAGCGCGCCGAGGTTGGTCGTACCGGTCGCAGCAGCGCTGGAGTCCGACTGCAGGCCGCGGATCGCTTCCTGTTGTTCAGCCGAATCCTTCGCCTTGATTGACAGGTTGATGCCGCGCGACTTGCGATCGATGTTGATCACCATCGCGTTGACCTTGTCGCCTTCCTTCAGCACGTTGCGTGCATCTTCGACGCGATCCTGCGAGATTTCCGATGCGCGCAGGTAGCCTTCGATGTCGCCCGTCAGCGTGACGACCGCACCCTTCGCATCGACCGTCTTCACAACGCCGTCGACGATCGAGCCCTTGTCGTTCATTGCAACGTAGTTACTGAACGGGTCGCCTTCGAGCTGCTTGATGCCGAGCGAAATGCGCTCCTTCTCGACGTCGATACCGAGCACGATCGCTTCGACTTCGTCGCCCTTCTTGTACTTGCGAACGGCTTCTTCGCCGGCTTCGCTCCACGACAGGTCCGACAGGTGGACCAGGCCGTCGATGCCGCCCGGCAGACCGATGAACACGCCGAAGTCGGTGATCGACTTGATTGCGCCCGTGATCTTGTCGCCCTTCTTGAAGTTGCGGCTGAAGTCATCCCACGGATTCGGCTTGCACTGCTTCATGCCGAGGCTGATACGACGACGGTCTTCGTCGATCTCGAGGACCATGACTTCGACTTCGTCGCCCAGCTGGACAACCTTCGACGGCGCAACGTTCTTGTTGGTCCAGTCCATTTCCGACACGTGGACGAGGCCTTCGATGCCCGATTCCACTTCGACGAATGCGCCGTAGTCGGTGATGTTCGTGACCTTGCCGAACAGGCGCGTGCCCGACGGGTAACGGCGCGAGATGCCTTCCCACGGATCGTCGCCCAGTTGCTTGATGCCCAGCGACACGCGGTTCTTCTCTTGGTCGAACTTGAGGATCTTCGCGGTGACTTCCTGGCCAACCGACAGGACTTCGCTCGGGTGACGCACGCGACGCCATGCGATGTCGGTGATGTGCAGCAGGCCGTCGATGCCGCCGAGGTCGACGAACGCGCCGTAATCGGTGATGTTCTTGACCACGCCGTTGACGATCGCGCCTTCCTTCAGCGTCTCGAGCAGCTTCGCGCGCTCTTCGCCTTGGGTTGCCTCGATCACTGCACGACGCGACAGCACGACGTTGTTACGCTTGCGATCGAGCTTGATCACGCGGAACTCGAGCGTCTTGCCTTCGTACGGCGTCGTGTCCTTGACCGGACGCGTGTCGACCAGCGAACCCGGCAGGAACGCGCGGATGCCGTTGACCATCACGGTCATGCCGCCCTTCACCTTGCCGGTGATCGTGCCGGTGACGAGTTCGTTGTTGTCGAGCGCCTTTTCCAGCGACAGCCACGATGCAAGGCGCTTTGCCTTGTCGCGCGACAGGATCGTGTCGCCGTAGCCGTTTTCGAGTGCGTCGATCGCGACGGACACGAAATCGCCCGACTGCACCTCAACCTCGCCCTGATCGTTCAGGAATTCCTCGATCGGAATGTAAGCCTCGGACTTCAGGCCTGCATTGACGACCACGAAGTTGTGGTCGACGCGCACGACTTCGGCGGAAATCACTTCGCCGGCGCGCATGTCTTGGCGGGTCAGCGACTCTTCGAACAGAGCCGCAAAGGATTCGGTATTCGGGGTGGAGGTTTGCAGGTCGGACATAAAAATCTGATTGTGCATGGCTCGCTGTGCCACGCCGGCCGGAATGGCAGGCTGAAAGGGCCAGATCGAGGACCACACGGGGTTAAGGGTTCGAAACACGCTCCGCGCTTGCGACGCGGAGCACCTACCGCTGCCCGCCTTCTCAGGCGGGCTGGCCGAGCGCCCGGTACCACTGCAGCACCTGGTCGACGGCTTCATCGACCGAAAGCGCCGACGTATCGAGCAGCTTGGCATCTGCCGCAGGCTTCAGCGGCGCGGCTGCGCGATTGCTGTCGCGCGCGTCACGTTCACGAAGATCCCGGAGCAAGTCATCTATATTAGCAGAAAAACCTTTTTGCATCAATTGCTTATGCCGCCTGGCCGCGCGCGCCTCGGCGCTGGCCGTCAGGAACACCTTCAGCACGGCGTCCGGGAAGATCACCGTGCCCATGTCGCGCCCGTCCGCGACGAGGCCCGGCGTCTTGCGGAACGCGCGCTGGCGCGCGACGAGCGCGGTGCGCACGGGGCCGTGCACGGCGATCGCCGACGCGCGGTTGCCGACCGCTTCGGCACGAATGTCGTTCGACACGTCGACGCCGTCGAGCTGCGCGCAACCTTCACGGAACGTGATGTGCAGATCGTCGATCAGCTTCACCAGCGCGTCGATGTCTTCCGCGGCGATCCCGTAGCGCACGCTCGCGAGCGCGGCGAGCCGGTACAGCGCGCCGCTGTCGAGCAGGTGGAAGCCGAGGTGCGCGGCGACGAGCGCCGCGACGGTCCCCTTGCCGGAAGCGGTCGGGCCGTCGATCGTGATGACGGGGGTCGGGTGAAAGGGTCGGGTCGATTTCATCGGGTCAGTCGGGTCAGGCCTTGGCGAGCGCGGCGAAGCGGTCGAAATAGTCGGGGAACGTCTTGCCGACGCACTTCGGATCGTTGATCCGCACGGGCACGCCGCCCAGGCTGACGAGCGAGAAGCACATCGCCATCCGGTGATCGTCGTACGTATCGATCGCCGCGTTCGGCGTGAGCTTTTCCGGCGGCGTGACGACGAGATAGTCGGGGCCTTCCTCGACGATCGCGCCGACCTTGCGCAACTCGGTCGCCATCGCGGCGATGCGGTCCGTCTCCTTCACGCGCCAGCTCGCGATGTTGCGCAGCGTGCTCGTGCCGTTCGCGAACAGCGCCGCGACCGCGATGGTCATCGCCGCGTCGGGAATCAGGTTGAAGTCCATGTCGATCGGCTCGAGCTTGCCGTGATCGTGGCCGATGCCGCGCACGTCGATCCAGTCGTCGCCCATCGTCACGTTCGCGCCCATCTGCATCAGCGCGTTCGCGAAACCGACGTCGCCCTGGATGCTCGCCCGCCCGACGCCCTCGACCCGCAGCGGGCCACCGCCCAGCGCGCCGGCCGCGAGGAAGTACGACGCGGACGACGCGTCGCCCTCGACCATGATCCGCCCCGGCGAGCGGTAGCGAACGCCGGCCGGCACGACGAAACGCTGCCAGCCGTCGCGCTCGACGGTCACGCCGAAGCGCGCCATCAACCGGATCGTGATGTCGATGTACGGCTTCGAGATCAGCTCGCCGTCGACTTCGACGACGGTCCTGCCGTCCTTCGCCTTCACGAGCGGCAACGTCATCAGCAGCGCGGTGAGGAACTGGCTCGACACGTCGCCGCGCACGCGGATCGGCGCATCGACCGAAATCGTCGCGGGCTTGATCCGCAGCGGCGGGTAGCCTTCGTTCAGCTCGTAGTCGATCTGCGCGCCGATCTGGCGCAAGCCGTCGACGAGATCGCCGATCGGCCGTTCATGCATGCGCGGCACGCCGTGCACGCGATAGTCGCCGCCGTTTACCGCGAGCGCGGCGGTCAGCGGCCGGACGGCCGTGCCCGCGTTGCCGAGAAACAGGTCGGCCGTCTTCGCGGTGAATGCGCCGCGCGTGCCGGCGACCACACAGGTGTCGCCGTCGCGCGCGAGCTTCACGCCGAGCTTTCCGAGTGCGTCGAGCATCACGCGCGTGTCGTCGGAGTCGAGCAGGTTGGTGATCGTCGTTTCGCCTTCGGCGAGCGCCGCGAGCAGCAGCACGCGGTTCGAAATGCTCTTCGAGCCGGGCAGGCGCACGGTGCCCGAAGCGCTGGAGTACGGGCCGAGATCGAGGTAGTCCATGGGAATCGTCCTGTTATTTCTTGACCGGTTCGGCGGCGGGCGCGCCGCCGCGCTCCTGCCATGCCTTGCGTGCGGCGCGCGAGCGCGTGAATACGGCTTCGAGCGCCGCGCCGTCGCCGGCGTCGATCGCCGCGCGCAGCCGCGTGAGCACGCGCGTATAGCCGTCGAGTTCGTCGAGCAGCGCCGCGCGGTTCGCAACGCACACGTCGCGCCACATTTCCGGGTTCGACGCCGCGATGCGCGTGAAATCGCGGAAACCGCCGGCCGCGTACGAGAATTTCAGTTCCGCGTCGGCCTCGCCGAGAATCTGCTCGACGAGCGCGAACGACAGCACGTGCGGCAGATGGCTGATCGATGCAAATACGCGATCGTGCTGCTCGGTGCTCATCATGCGCACGTCGGCGCCGGTCGCGCGCCACATCGCGTCGATCCGGGCCACCGCGTCGGGCGCGTTCTCCGGCAGCGGACACAGCACGACGTTGCGGCCGACGTAGAGATCCGGCAACGCTGCCTCGACACCGCTCGATTCGCGCCCCGCGATCGGATGACCGGGCACGAACTGCGCGATCCGCTCGCCGAGCGCGTCGCGCGCGGCCGCGACGACGTCGGACTTGGTGCTGCCCGCATCGGTGACGATCGTCGCGCCGTCGAGCCACGGCGCGATGCGCGCGAGCAACGGGCCCGTCTGCGCGACGGGCGCGGCCAGCAGGACGAAATCGGCGCCGGCGAGCGCGTCGCGCAACTGCGCGTCGTCGTCGAGCGCCGCCGCGCGGTCGATCACGCCGAGCGACAGCGCGCGCTCGACCGACGCACGCGAACGACCGACGCCGGCGATCTCGCCCGCGCCGCCCGGCGCGCGCTCGCGCAGCGCGCGGGCCAGCGATCCGCCGATCAGGCCGACGCCGAAGATGACCAGTTTGTTGAATGCAAAGCCTGACACGACAAGAGCCAAGTTACGCGCGCGAAACGACGCCCCGCACGCGGAATTCCAGATTCCGGGCAACGGGCCCGCACCCGGCGCAACTTGCGCCAGATACCGCCCGAACCCGCCTTCGACAGCGCCGATCGGCCTGCCCTGCCCGCCCGGCCGCCCCGCCTGCGCCAAGCATGCGACGGCCGCCGCGCGTCAGCGTGCGCGAGGATACGAACCGAGTATCTTCAGGAACGCGGCCTTCTGGCCGAGTTCCGCGAGCGCGGCCGCCACCGCCGCATCGTCGCGATGCCCTTCGATGTCGATGTAGAAGTAGTACTCCCACGTGCCGACGCGGGCCGGACGCGACTCGAAGCGCGTCATCGACACGCCGTGCCGCGCGAGCGGCTCGAGCAGCTTGAACACGGCGCCCGGCTCGTTCTTCACGGACACGATCAACGACGTCTGGTCGTGACCGCTCTGGCCGGCCGGCTGCTTGCCGACGATCACGAAGCGCGTGCGGTTGTGCGGATCGTCCTGAATCAGCGAGAACGCGATCTGCAATCCATAGTGTGCGGCCGCGCGATCGCCGGCGATCGCCGCGACGGTCGGGTCGGCCGCCGCGAGGCGCGCGGCCTCCGCGTTGCTCGCCACGGCCTGCCGCTCGAGCTGCGGCGCATTCGCCGCGAGCCACTGCTGGCATTGCGCGAGTGCCTGCGCATGCGCGCAGACGCGCTTCACGCCGTCGAGCGTGCCGCTCTGCGTGAGCAGGTTGTGATGGATCGGCAGCGCGAGTTCGCCGCTGATCACCAGTTGGGTCTGCAGCAGCAGGTCGAGCGTGCGCGATACGGCGCCTTCGGTCGAATTCTCGACCGGCGCGATACCGAACGCGGACGCACCGGCCTCGACCGAGCGGAACACCTCGTCGATCGACGGGCACGGCAGCCCTTCGATCGACTGCCCGAAATACTCGAGCATCGCCTGTTCGCTGTACGTGCCGACCGGCCCGAGGAACGCGACGTGGATCGTCTGCTCGAGCGCGCGGCTCGCCGCCATGATCTCGCGCCAGATGGCGCTGATGTGCTCGCTCGCGAGCGGCCCGGCGCTCATGTCCTGCAGCCGCGCGATCACCTGCAGCTCGCGCTCCGGCCGGAACACCGGCGCGTTGAAATGCTTCTTGACCTCGCCCACCTCGAGCGCCACCGCGGCGCGCTGGTTCAGGAGCGCGATCAGCTGCGCGTCGATCGCGTCGATGCGGTCGCGCAGCGGTTTCAGGCGGGAATTCAGTTCGTCGTCCATGCGTTTTGCCGTGCTGTTTGAACCGCGCCGCCGTCAGGCGCCGCGCTGCTCGAAGTCCTTCATGTACTCGACGAGCGCCTTCACGCCCTCGAGCGGCACCGCGTTGTAGATCGACGCCCGCATGCCGCCGACGGACTTGTGGCCCTTCAGCTGCAGCAGCCCGCGCGCCTTTGCGCCGGCAAGGAAGTCTTCGTTGCGCGTTTCGTCGGCCAGGAAAAACGGCACGTTCATCCGCGAACGCGCTGCCGGCTCGACCTTGTTCAGATAGAAGCTGCTCGCGTCGATCGTGTCGTAGAGCAGCTTCGATTTTTCGATGTTGCGAGCCTCGATCGCTTCGAGGCCGCCCTGCCGCTTCAGCCACTGGAACACGAGGCCCGCGATGTAGATCGCGTAGGTGGGCGGCGTGTTGTACAGCGAATTGTTCGCGGCGATGGTCTTCCATTCGAACGCGGACGGGCAGATCGACAGCGCGCGATCGAGCAGATCCTCGCGCACGATTACGACCGTCACGCCGGCCATCCCGATGTTCTTCTGCGCGCCGCCGAACAGCACGCCGTACTTCGCGACGTCCATCGGGCGCGACAGGATGTGCGACGAGACGTCCGCGACCAGCGGCACGTCGCCGAGATCGGGGATCTCGAACGTCTCGACGCCATCGATCGTCTCGTTGGTGCACAGATGCACGTAGGCCGGATCGTCCGACAGCTGCCACTCGGCGCGCGCGGGCGCACGCGTGAAGCCGTCTTCCGTCTTGCCGCTCGCGGCCAGATGCGGCGTGCAGAACTTCTTCGCCTCGTTGAACGATTTCTGCGACCACGAACCCGTCACGACGAAGTCGGCCGTCTTGCGCGCGCCGAGCAGGTTCATCGGCACGATCGCGTTTTCCGCGATGCCGCCGCCCTGCAGGAACAGGATCCGGTGGCTCGCCGGCACGTCGAGCAGGTCGCGCAGGTCGGTCAGCGCGGCCTCGTGGATCGACATGAATTCCTTGCCGCGATGGCTCATCTCCATCACGCTCATGCCGCTGCCGTGCCAGTCGAGCATTTCGTCGGCGGCCTGCCGCAGCACTTCCTCGGGCATCGCCGCAGGGCCGGCGGAGAAATTAAAGACGCGCATCGTGAAAACCTCGGGAGGGACGCGACCGGCTTGCGCCGGCAGACCGCGCCAGAAAAGAAACGGCCGCTTGCGCTCGCGCGCAAACGGCCATTATCGCACTGTCGTCAGGCTCCCGCCAAACCCGGCCGAACGGCCGGGGGCGCGCCCGGACAGCTTACTTGCCCGGCTTGACTGCTGCGACTTCCTTGTCAGCCTGCGTACGCGTTGCCTGGATCGCTTGCGGCATGTACTTCTGCATCAGGCCGTTGACCACGTCGCGACCGACCTGATCCTGAACCTGGATGAACTTGCGGCCCGTCGGGCTCTTGTAGAACGTCGTCAGATCCTTGATCTCCGACGTGCTGTAGTACTTCGCGTATGCGTCGTACTGAGCCGACATCGCGTCGCTCTGGAACTGCTGCGTGCCGAACACCTTGCCCGCGCCGTCGACCAGCTTCGGCACCGCGTTCTTCTGCAGCGTCGGAACGGCAGCCTGCTTCTGCTTGTCGTTCAGCGTCTTGTTTTCCGACAGCGCGTCCGACAAGATGGCCGGCACGAGCTGCTTCGCCTGCATTTCGGCGCTGTTGCCGATTGCCGACACGAGCTTCGGCGCGTCGATCGCGTCGAGCAGATCCTTGATCGCTGCCTTCTTGTCGGCGTCGATCGGCGCAGCTGCCGCCGGAGCAGCCGGTGCGGAATTCGACAGCGCTTGCGCCATCGCAAACGTCGGCACCAGTGCAGCCAGCAGAACCAGTTGCTTGAATTGCTTTTGCATCATCACTCCCTTTTGGAAATATGAATGGTTGCTCGCCGGCCGCGGCGCTTTGCGCCCGCGGCGGCCAGAGTCTCATCCGTTCTTCAGGCTTCGCCGTCCGACGCCTCGTCGGCCTCGCCCTCTCCCTCTTCGGCCTCCGCGATCTGCTGCAGGCCAGAGAGCTTCGTACCCTCATCGAGACTGATGAGTGTAACACCTTGCGTGGCGCGACCCATCTCGCGTATCTCGGAAACACGGGTGCGAATCAACACGCCGGCCGTCGTGATCAGCATGATCTGATCCTCGGCGTCAACGAGCGTAGCGGCCACGACCTTGCCGTTGCGCTCGGACGTCTGGATCGCGATCATACCCTTGGTGCCGCGGCCATGGCGCGTGTACTCGGTGATCGGCGTGCGCTTGCCGTAGCCGTTTTCGGTGGCGGTGAGCACGGTCTGCTCCTCGCTGCCCGCGACCAGCATCGCGATGACCTGCTGCCCGTCCTCGAGCTGCATGCCGCGCACGCCGCGCGCCTCGCGCCCCATCGGACGCACGTCGTTCTCGTCGAAACGCACGGCCTTGCCGGAGTCCGAGAACAGCATCACGTCGTGCGCGCCGTCGGTGATCGACGCACCGATCAGGTAGTCGCCGTCGTCGAGGCCGACCGCGATGATGCCTTTCTTCATCGGGCGGCTGAACGCTTCGAGCGGCGTCTTCTTCACGGTGCCGAGCGACGTCGCCATGAAGATGAACTTGTCGGCCGAGAATTCCTTGACCGGCAGCACGACGTTGATCTTCTCGCCTTCCTGCAGCGGGAACATGTTGACGATCGGGCGACCGCGCGAGTTGCGCGAACCCTGCGGCACTTCGTAGACCTTGACCCAGTACACGCGGCCGCGATTCGAGAAGCAGAGGATGTAGTCGTGCGTGTTCGCGATGAAGAGCGTCTCGATCCAGTCGTCTTCCTTCATCTGCGTCGCCTGCTTGCCGCGGCCGCCGCGCTTCTGCGCACGGTACTCGGACAGCGGCTGCGACTTCACGTAGCCCGCGTGCGACATCGTGACGACCATGTCCTGCGGCGTGATCAGATCCTCGGTGTTCAGCTCGGTCGCGTTCAGCTCGATCCTCGAGCGGCGCGCGTCGCCGAATTCGGCCTTCACCGAGGTCAGCTCGTCGCCGATCATCGTCGTGATCCGCTCGGGGCGCGCGAGGATGTCCAGCAGGTCGGCGATCTGTGCCATCACGTCGCGGTACTCGCCGATGATCTTGTCCTGCTCGAGGCCGGTCAGGCGCTGCAGACGCATCTGCAGGATTTCCTGCGCCTGCGTGTCGGACAGGCGATACAGCCCGTCGGTCTGCATCCCGAACGCCGGGTTCAGGCCTTCCGGACGGTACGCGGAACGGCCGCCGGCCGCCGCGTTCTCACTCTCGGCGCGCGTCAGCATCTCGCGCACGAGCGACGAATCCCACGGCTTGGCCATCAACTCCTGCTTCGCGATCGGCGGCGTCGGCGCAGCCTTGATGATCGCGATGAACTCGTCGATGTTCGCGAGCGCGACCGCGAGACCTTCGAGCACGTGGCCGCGTTCGCGGGCCTTGCGCAGTTCGTAGATCGTGCGGCGCGTCAGCACTTCGCGTCGGTGCGACAGGAAGCACTGCAGGATTTCCTTCAGGTTCAGCAGCTTCGGCTGGCCGTCGACCAGCGCGACCATGTTCATGCCGAACGTGTCCTGCAGCTGCGTCGCCTTGTACAGGTTGTTCAGCACCACTTCCGGCACTTCGCCGCGCTTGAGCTCGATCACCACGCGCATGCCGCTCTTGTCGGACTCGTCGCGGATGTCGGAAATGCCTTCGAGCTTCTTTTCGTTGACGAGCTCGGCGATCCGCTCGAGCAGCGAGCGCTTGTTCACCTGGTACGGCAGCTCGTCGACGATGATCGCCATCCGCTGACCGCGGTCGATCTCCTCGAAGTGCGTGGCCGCCCGCATCACGACGCGGCCGCGCCCGGTGCGATAGCCGTCGCGCACGCCGGCGACGCCGTAGATGATGCCGGCCGTCGGGAAGTCCGGCGCGGGGATGATCTCGATCAGCTCGTCGATCGTCGCCTCCGGGTTGCCGAGCAGATGCTGGCACGCGTCGACGACTTCGTTCAGGTTGTGCGGCGGGATGTTGGTCGCCATGCCGACCGCGATGCCCGACGAGCCGTTGATCAGCAGGTTCGGAATGCGCGACGGCAGGACCGACGGCTGCATTTCGTTGCCGTCGTAGTTCGGCTCGAAATCGACCGTTTCCTTGTCGATGTCGGCGAGCAGCTCGTGACCGATCTTCGCCATGCGAATTTCGGTGTAACGCATCGCCGCGGCATTGTCGCCGTCGATCGAGCCGAAGTTGCCCTGCCCGTCGATCAGCATGTAGCGCAGCGAGAAATCCTGCGCCATCCGCACGATCGTGTCGTAGACCGCGGTATCGCCGTGCGGGTGGTATTTACCGATCACGTCGCCGACGATACGCGCCGACTTCTTGTACGCGCGGTTCCAGTCGTTGTTCAGTTCATGCATCGCGAACAACACGCGCCGGTGCACGGGCTTGAGGCCATCGCGGACATCCGGGAGGGCACGTCCGACGATCACGCTCATCGCGTAATCGAGATACGAACGGCGCATTTCCTCCTCTAGGGAGGTGGGCAGGGTCTCTTTGGCGAATTGATCCATGTATCCGTATCGTTTCGGAGCGAAGACGGCGAACGCCTTTCGCGTGGGCGCTGCATGCGCAACGCAACGCGAGATTCTAACATGCGCCCATCAGCCGCCAATCCGCCTCCCCCTCTATATGTAAACAGCAAAAATCGCGGCCGCGACGAATCGGCCGACATCATCGGTCGGAATCCGCACCGGCGAAATGGCACGCGACGCGACGTCGAAGGCGATCGCATCCGCCATGTTTCCCGCGCACGAGTAAACAACTGCACGCGATCGCGCGATTTCGCCGCCCTGCTCTTGACAATCTCTAAAAGTTACGGCAGGCCGGTGTTGCGCATGCACCACAAAGTTGAAGCGATCTTGGGGTGGGGAGGATTTTTTTTCGTAGGAAGGGAACGATATGGCAAAATGCCAACGCACTGAAAGTTAGACGCTGCTCGAAGTCTACACAGAGCGGTGCCGCGTTTTTTGTGCCGCACCAATGTTATACTTCGAGCAATGTATGACTTGTCACCGTCAACAGGCTCGCAGTAAACCTGCGGTAATCTCAATTTCGAGAGGAGAAATATGAATAAACTTTCAAAGCTCGCGTTCATTGCAGCTACCGCAGTTATGGCTGCATCCGCTTCGGCACAGTCGGTGCCGGCGTCGCGTCAAGCCGTCAATGACAACTGGGTGAACGGCACGGGCGAATGGGTGTGGATGAACGGCACGAACGAGCTCTGCTGGCGCGATGCGTTCTGGACGCCGGCCACCGCCAACGCGAAGTGCGATGGCGCACTGGTCGCCCAGGCACCGCAGCCGCCGGTCGCTCCGGTCGCTCCGGCCATCACGAGCCAGAAGATCACGTATCAAGCTGATGCACTGTTCGACTTCGACAAGGCAACGCTCAAGCCGCTGGGCAAGCAAAAGCTGGACGAACTGGCTTCGAAGATCGAAGGCATGAACACGGAAGTGGTCGTCGCAACGGGCTACACGGACCGCATCGGTTCGGACAAGTACAACGACCGTCTGTCGCTGCGCCGTGCGCAAGCCGTGAAGTCGTACCTGGTCAGCAAGGGTGTGCCGGCCAACAAGATCTACACGGAAGGCAAGGGCAAGCGCAACCCGGTTACGACTGGCTGCAACCAGAAGAACCGCAAGCAACTCATCGCCTGCCTCGCACCGGATCGCCGCGTGGAAGTCGAAGTGGTTGGTACGCAGCAAGTGCAGAAGACGACCGTTCCGGCAAACTAAGCCGCGGTTTTCGACTGCTTCAAAGCCCCGCTCCGGCGGGGCTTTTTCATTGACGCCCGTCCAGGCGCTCGCTGGCCTCGTCGTCCGCCCGCTTATATACTCGGGGCTGACGCACCGAAGCACCGCCCTCCTCTCGTAGCCCGTTTGCCGACATGACCAACGCCGATCCGCACGAACTCCAGAAATTCAGCGACCTCGCCCACCGGTGGTGGGATCCGAATGCCGAATTCAAACCGCTGCACGACCTGAACCCGGTCCGGCTCGGCTGGATCGACGCGCATGCGCACCTGGTCGGCAAGCGCGTGCTCGACATCGGCTGCGGCGGCGGCATCCTGTCCGAATCGATGGCCGGACTCGGCGCCCAGGTGAAAGGCATCGACCTGTCGACCGAAGCGCTCGGCGTAGCCGACCTGCACAGCCTCGAAAGCGGCATTTCGGTCGATTACGAGGCGATCGCCGCCGAAGCGATCGCCGCGCGCGAACCGGGCACCTACGACGTCGTCACGTGCATGGAGATGCTCGAGCACGTGCCGTCGCCCGGCGACATCGTGGCCGCGTGCGCGACGCTCGTGAAGCCGGGTGGCTGGGTGTTCTTCTCGACGCTGAACCGCAACCTGAAGTCCTACCTGTTCGCGGTGATCGGCGCGGAATACATCGCACAAATGCTGCCGAAGGGCACGCACGATTACGCACGCTTCATCCGCCCGTCGGAACTGGCCGGCTTCGTGCGCGCGACGGATCTGCACATCGCCGAGATCAAGGGCATCACGTATCACCCGATCGGCAAGCGCTTTGCGCTGTCCAACGACACCGACATCAACTACCTCGTCGCATGCCGACGCGGCGCATGACCTTTTGACCGGCATGACGACTCCCCTTTCGACCGCGCGGATCGCAGACGAACCGCGCCTGTTGCACTGCGATGCGGTCCTGTTCGATCTGGACGGCACGCTCGCCGACACGGCGCCCGATCTCGCGGCAGCCGTCAACAAGATGCAGCGCGAGCGCGGCCTGCCCGAAACGTCGATCGACGTGCTGCGGCCGCTGGCCTCGGCCGGCGCGCGCGGGCTGCTCGGCGGCGCGTTCGGCATCGATCCGCACACGCCCGGCTACGAGGCGATGCGCGACGAGTTCCTGGCCAACTACGCGGCCGACCTCTGCGTGCATACGACGCTGTTTCCCGGCATCGGCGACGTGCTCGACGAACTCGATGCGCGCGCGGTGCGCTGGGGCATCGTCACGAACAAGGCAATGCGGCTCACGGCGCCGCTCGTCGAACTGCTCGGCCTCGCGCCGCGCGCGGCCTGCATCGTCGGGGGCGACACAACGCCGCACCCGAAGCCGCATCCGGCCCCGCTGCTGCATGCGGCCGACCAGCTGACGCTCGCGCCCGCGCGCATCGTCTACGTCGGCGACGACCTGCGCGACATTCAGGCCGGCAGCGCCGCCGGGATGGCCACCGTCGCGGCCGCGTACGGCTATTGCGGCGACGGCGTCGCGCCGGCCGACTGGCAGGCCCAGCACCTCGTCGACACGACGCAGGAACTGCAGGCCCTGCTGCGCGATGTTGGGCTATAATGATCGATCTTATCCGCGGGGGCGACCTGGTTTCGACAGGGGTTGTGAAGCGGCTAGGGCATGTCGAGGACCCGTCACCTCGTTAATCAATGGGAAAATCGTAACTGCAAACGACGATACGTTCGCACTGGCAGCCTAAGGGCCGCCGTCCTCTGCCTAGTTCACTGACGGGCTAGTGTCGCAAGACCGGTAGCAATACCGCCAGAGGTCATTTACGTCAGTTAAGCCCTGTCGGCGTCGCGACGCCAGGGTCGAAAATCTAGCGAATCGCCGTAGTGCAGCGTGTTCGTCCGCGTCGCTGCGGTTAAATCAAAAGACTGGACTAAACATGTAGAACTAGTCGTGGAGCGCTTCTGGACGCGGGTTCGATTCCCGCCGCCTCCACCAAATTCCGCGCTCGTCGCACGAACCCCGCATGACGCCAGTCTGCGGGGTTTTTTGTTGCCGGCGAAACGCGCACGCCTGCCTCCTCCCCTTCCGAAAAAGCGCCCAGCCGCGGATGGGCCGGGCGGAATGCCGCCGGTATCGGCGGCCGGAGGTGACCGATGTTTCTGCCGCGCCCGGGCCATCATCGATTGCGCGGGCGGCGGCCGGCCCGGCGGCCAGGCTTCGGGCAACGCACGACGCGTCGCCGCGCCCGCGCCGCCCATACCGGGCGATGTGCGGCTTAGCTGCCGCGATACAGCGACTTCATTTCTTCCGCGCTGGCCGGGCGTACGCCCATTGCTCGCGAACCCGACGCCGATGCGCCCTGTGCCTGCGCACCGTAGCCACTGGCGTCGGCGCCTTGCGCTTGTGCGAGCGCACCGCGCTGCTGCTCCGCGATACGCGCCGTTGCGGCCTGGATGGCTTCCGGATAATGCGGATCCTCGCCGCGGGCGGTGTTGTAACCGGCCTGCTGGAGTTGAACCAGTTCGGCACGGACCTGCGCACGGGTGATCGTCGAACCCGACTGGGCGAACGACACGACCGGAGCAACGAGAGCTGCAGCAAC
Organism: Burkholderia sp. APQ4-4ca; assembly: GCF_057837105.1. Taxonomy (NCBI): domain Bacteria; kingdom Pseudomonadati; phylum Pseudomonadota; class Betaproteobacteria; order Burkholderiales; family Burkholderiaceae; genus Burkholderia; species Burkholderia sp. APQ4-4ca. The sequence goes on from NZ_JBYQCG010000226.1 coordinate 52,930, forward strand.
GACGACGGCTTGAACGAGCGATTTCATGATGACCTACCTCCAGATTTGTCTGATTCGGCGGTGAACACCTTGATCAGCGCCGACAAACCGAAGTTTATGTAGGTGGATGCTTAAGAATAAGGCAGGTTTCAGGAAGACAGCCTTCCTGATTTACGGGTTAACCCTGAATTGCTTTCGGCGCGGCGTCGGCAAACGGCGGCCTCCTCCATGCTTGCATGGCACGAACGCTCGCCGAAAAGCACGAGCCCCGCGAAGCGACGGGCTTCGCGGGGCTCGAATCGAGCGGGATGGGGAGGAAACGTACGCAGCGTCTGTCAGTTGATCAGGTCGCGGCGCAGAAGACAGACGCCCCGCTCGGAGCGCCGACACGCTGCCTGCGCGTTACCGGGTATCCATCGGGCACTTCAGGTTGCAGCCGTTCGGGTCGCCCAGGTCACCCTTGCGGCGCAATGCGGACTTCTTGCCGCTCTGGTATTTCTCCGACGGCGCCGACGCCGCGAACGGCATCTGCGGATGTTCGTTCAGGCGGAACTGTTCGCTCAGGATGCCGCCGGGCACACCCGGAGAATTCTGCGCGAACGCCAACGGAGAAGCGACGACCAGCAGCCCCGCGGTCAACGCTGCCGCGGCAAGGGGAACGGAAAATTTCATGGCGGGATGACGCCTGAACGGCGTGCTTGTTGGAACGTTGATCAAGCGGCAAGCGTAGCGCAAATCCCCCGCTGCTGCAGCGCGGTTCGATCGCTGTAGATCGTCAACTACTTTGGCCGGTCGAGCGTCAATTACCTTGGCCGGTTGGATGGGGTAATTGTCGTTAGTCAGGTTTCTGTAATTGTCGTTTCCTCCTGTTCGGTTTCGGGTAATTGTCGCCGCCGCGGACGCTTGTTGTCGCTGGCATTGCGACGGCGGTAGCTTTCGACGTTCAGTTCAAAGATGGTGGAGTGATGCACCAGCCGGTCAATCGCGGCGACCGTCATCGACGGATCGGGGAACACGTCGTTCCAGCCCGAGAACGGCTGATTGGCCGTGATCAGCAGACTGCGACGCTCGTACCGCTCGGCAATCAGCTCGAACAGCACGCTCGTTTCGGCCTGGTCCTTGCGCACGTACGCATGTCGACCGTGTCGAGGCCCGTCCACTCGTGCAGGATC
>NZ_JBYQCG010000227.1:0-12657 GCF_057837105.1 Burkholderia sp. APQ4-4ca
CAGCAGCGGAAACATGTACTCGTGGAACGACGAGTTTCCGAAATGATAGAGGACACGATCGTAGGAATCCGCATGCTTGCGCAGCCACGCCGGTGTTTTCACCGAAACGTGCGCAAGCTGACCGGACGGAATTTGCCCCGCTTTATCCGTGTCGACGATGACATCGATATCGTAAAAGCGGGCCAACTCCGGCAGCAATTCCGCGCTGTAGTCGGCAATCCCCGTGCGGGCCGGCGGCAACGGCGACACGTAAGCCAGCCTGGGACGTTGCGCCTGAACCTCCGGCTCGTGCGATTCGGTCAGCCATGCCTCGCGCCTCCGCTCCATTGCATCGAGCGCGCAACGCCCGCTGCGATCCCACGAGAACTTCGCGGCCTGGCGCTTTCCCTGTTCGATCAGGGCCTGACGATAGTCCTCGTCGGTCAGACCGCGCTGCATGTGTTGCGCAATCGCTTCATCGGATCGGGGATCGAACAGCGCATCCTCCCACCCAATCACTTCCGGAACGCTCGATGTATTCGCGCCGATCACAGGCGCGCCGCAGCGCATCGCCTCCAGCACCGGCAAACCGAAACCCTCGTGCCATGAAGGAAAGACGAACAAACGGCACAAATTGTAAAGCGACAGCAGATCCTCGTCGGGCACGAACCCCGTGCACACGACATCGGCCGCGTCCAGTCCGACTTGCCGGGCCAGACGCGTCAGCGCGTCACGACTGGCCGGCTGAATCGAGCAAACGATCGCCAACTGGTACGACTTCCGCAACGCGGGTGGCAACAACGCGAATGCGCGAATCATGCCCTCGACGTTCTTGCGATGGTCGATACCGCCCGTATACAACACGAACGGCTTCGCCAGCCCGTACTTGCTCCGCAATGCCGCTTCACGCTCGGCAGCAATCTGCTCCGGACGAAACCACGCGTCGACGTCGGCGGACATGTTGACCGACCACTCGGCCGCAAGACCGAGATGTTCGATCCCCTCCGAACGCGACGATTCGGATATCGCGAGCCACAAATCTGCGCGTCGAAGATGTTCGATTTTCCCCAGGTACCAATCCTTGAATAGAGGATTCTCCAGATAAGGCTTGGCATAGAGGTATGGAATCAGGTCGTACAGCGTGACCGCGACCGGAACGCTGTTCTGAAGCGCATGAATGCTGGTAATCGAATCGTCGCCGAATCCTTCGAAGTGGCTGGCGATATAAATGAAATCCGGCCGCAGACTCGTCAGAAACGCTTCATAGGTCAATTCGCTTGACTCGCGGCGCCAACGATTCGCTTTATCTGCATGGGCGACCGGAGCCACCGCATGCCAGACGTGAATGTCACGCTTCGGAAGTAATGCTTCAAATTCCTCACGCAGAATCCGAGCAGACTCCTCGAACGCGCCATTCAGGGCAAGTACGATTTCATGGTTACCACGATTCCGAATCATCGCCTTGACGATGGACTCAGTGTAACGGCCCACGCCGCGATTACGCGAATTGAGGCTCTGCGCCCCTTGCATGTCAACAACAATACGCATTATTCAATATCCCCAGTTTCGGGCGCGAGGACTGACTTCAAAGCCATGTACGCTTCGCGCGCGCGGGGCGTCAAACCATCATCATCGATCGGCTTCCTCTGCACCGACTGCGTAGGAGCCCCAACGACAATCCGAACGAGTCGCTGCTTCATTCCGGGCATCGCGCCCAACACTCGCACGGCCAATCGTCGCAGACGGGGATTGCGATTGACATACGCGACGCTTCTGAACAGCACGCGCCTCATGCCGGATTTGCACGCCCCTTTCGCGCTACGGGCGTACGTTACGGCACTTCGCATGGGCGCGGTGACACGCCATGACGTGCTGCCATAAACCGCCTGCAATTCCCCTGCAGTGTGCCGCGCCTCATCGGCGACCCGCTTCAAATCGCCGCTCACTTGATCCAGGTCGCCCCGGATCCGCCCCCAATCGCCCCGAATTCGCCCCAATTCATCGACGACTTGCATCAGCTCGCCGCGGGTGCGCGTCAATTCGTCATGGACCAGGCCCAGTTCGCCGTGAAGTCGCGCCACTTCGTCTTGGGTTCGTTGTGTCTGTTCGGCGACGGCTTTCTGCTCCCCGGCCCGTCCCTCCTCGAAACGAGCGGCAAGTTCGGCCAAGGACAGTCCGTAGTCGGCATCGAAGGCTTCGTCAAACAATCGAGCTTCTTCTTCACTGCAGGATGTCTGGGCAACAATGGCGTAATCTGGACTTACGCCGCCCAGCACATCAAGAAGATGAACCCGCACGCTCCCATCCTGCAACGAAGGGGGTTCCTGCAATCGAAGCCGCTTGACTCTGGCAAATCCGGCATGTTCGCCAAGGAAACTCAGCAGTTCGGAAGGAATCGGTTGTTTGTGGCTGGGGTCCAGATAGAAGTTGCAGCCTGCAACGACGATATTTTCCGGGTTCGGTGTTTCGAGAATCAACAGCCCGCCAGGCTTCAGTACGCGCAAAGCTTCGGTCACGATTCTTCGAACTTGCTCAAAGGACACGTGCTCAACGACGTGGAAAGCTGAAATAAGGGCGTGACTATTCGAATCGAGCGCGGCAAGGTACTCGATAGCGTCACCCAGAAATACTGGCAGACCGCGCCTCCGACACGCTTCGAGCATATCGGCATCGAGGTCCACACCTACCGGGGTGAACCCTGCTTCGACCATCAACTCCAACCATTCACCGCGGCCGCAACCCAGATCGAGTGTCTTCCCGCCCGGATGAAGCGTCGCCAAGGGCGCAATAAACGGCTGGTACTTCGCCAGTCGACTTTTGATCAGCCCCCTTGAGCCGCGATGCTGATCTTCGAACGCACGATAAAAGCTATCCACTACGGCAAACTCCTCACCGTCGCCTGTAGCCACGCCACATCGACGAATCTATCCATCACAGGCAAGCGGAGCCGGGGGAATCTCAGCTGCTTGACCAGGTTGACGCTCTCGATGAACGCATTCCGGGTGCGACTGACGATTTCCACGAACATGTTGCACGGCAACATGCGTGCATACAGGTGGATGCTGTACACGAAGCCGTTGTCGGCAACAAGCAACCGGGCACCCGTGCCCGCCGCGACGATCGTCGTCCGGCGAAGATGGCCCAGGCCGCGTCCGGCAGGGAATTCCAGTACCTGAGCCGGAATTCCCGCTTGACGCTTCCCACAACAAAGCCCTGACGAATTCGAAGGACTGCCAGCCTGCCCGACGTTAAGCACGCCCGTACACATCTTCGAAGCGAACGATGTCGTCTTCTCCCAGATATTCGCCACTCTGCACCTCGATCATCACGAGGTCCAGCACGCCGGGGTTCTCGAGGCGGTGCTTGTGACCGGCAGGAATATAAGTGGATTCATTGGTGCGAACGAAGATTTCCCGATCGCCGTTGACGACCTTGGCCATCCCGCACACGACGATCCAGTGCTCGCTGCGATGATGGTGCATCTGCAGACTGAGGCTCGCGCCCGGCTTGACTTCGATGCGTTTGATCTTGAAGCGCGGCCCCTCCTCCAGCACCGTGTAGGTACCCCACGGGCGGCTCACGGTGCGATGCAGTTTGTACGCATCGTGATTCTGCTTTTTCAGGCGAGCGACAACCTGCTTCACGTCCTGCGCGCGATCGGGACTCGCGACCAGCAATGCGTCCGGCGTATCGATGATCATCAGATCGGCGACGCCGACCGCCGCCACGACACGATCCTGGCTCTGCACGTAGGTGTTCCGGCTATCGACGAAGATCGCTTCGCCAACGGCGCGGTTGCTGTCCTGATCCGGCACGGTCAGGTCTCGCACAGCGCCCCACGAGCCGATATCGCTCCAGCCGAAACTGGACGGCACCACCACAACCTTCGACGAACGCTCCATCACCGCATAGTCGATCGAGATGTCGGGCATCTTCTGGAACGACTCGGCAGGAATCTCGAGCATCTGCGCGGATTCCTTGTCCGATTGCAGCGAAGCCCAACATGCGTCGGCGGCTGTCGCGACGTCCGGAGCATGACGCGCCATCTCATCGAGAATGACGCCGGCCTTGAAGCAGAACATGCCCGAATTCCACAGATAGTTGCCCGCTGCAAGATATTCGGCAGCCTTCACCGCATCGGGTTTCTCGACGAAGCGCAGCGCAGCGCGGCCACTCCCGACCCTTTCTCCGGCCTCGATGTAGCCGAAGCCGGTATCCGGACTCGTCGGCACGATGCCGAACGTGACCACCTTGTCCTGCTTCGCCAGTTCGACCGCGCTCGCGACGGCGGCCGAGAAACCTTGCTGGTCTTGCACCAGATGATCGGCTGCGAGCACCAGCATCAGCGCATCGCGCCCGTACTTGCCAGCCACGTGATGCGCCGCCATCGCAATCGCAGGCGCGGTGTTGCGACCGGCCGGCTCGAGCATGAATACACCGGACTGCTGATTTCCGAGCGCGGCATAACCGAACTCATCCTTGCTCATGAAGTAGTAGTCGCGGTTCGTGACCGTCAACAGTTCTCCACGCTCCGATTCCGTGTTGTCACCAACTACCGCTGCTGCACGGCGGTAGGTTTTCACGAGCAGGCTCTCGCCGTCGGCAAGCTTCATGAACGGTTTGGGATGCCCTTCACGGGAAACTGGCCAAAGTCGGGTGCCAGCACCACCGGACAGGATGACGGGGATTAACATCGCATTCACTCCAGAAATTTAGTATCCGTTGGCAAGGTCAAGGCCTTCGCCATTTGCATCAATACACCGCCGGCATCGGTGACAGCCGGGTCGCACCGGACCGGGCCGAAAGAGGAATTATAGCCGGCGAACCACCTTCCCCGGAAACGGTCGAGGCGCCCGGAACAACCGCCGGAGAGGGCCGGGACATTCGCGCGAGCGCCGACAACACGTCTCGGACGGTGTCGTGACCCCTCATTCGCTCAAGCACAGTTGCAATGCATCGCGCCAATCCGGCATCTGCAATCCGAATGCTGTCGTCAGCTTCCCCAACGCCATTCGCGAGTTGGCCGGCCGCCTTGCGGCCGTCGGATAGTCGTCCGAGGAAATCGGCACCACCCTCGGCGCACGTGAAGCCATCGCGATACCCAAGATCGCTTCGGCAAAGCCGCTCCAGGAGGTCGCTCCGGCAGACGTAAAGTGGTAGATACCGGACCGGCGCGCCCACCAGTCGACGTCAAGCGATGCAGCGCCCTGGGCGACGATGTGCGATGTCGCGGCGGCGATAGTCCTGGCCCAGGTCGGCGCGCCGATCTGATCCGCGACGACCCGCAACTCGGAGCGCTCGGCACCCAGCCGCAGCATCGTCAGCAGGAAGTTGCTGCCGCGCCGGCCATATACCCAGCTCGTTCGCAAGATCAAATGCGCACATCCGGTCGCGGCGATCGCCTGTTCCCCCTCGAGCTTCGTCGCTCCGTATACATTCAGGGGATTCGTCGGGTCGGTTTCTACATACGCTGCCGCTTTCGCACCGTCGAACACATAATCGGTCGAGTAGTGAATCAGGGCGCCGCCGCTACGCGCCGCCTCCTCGGCAAATACGCGCGGCACGTCGACATTCAAGCGTCGCGCGAGCTCGATTTCGGTCTCTGCCCTGTCCACCGCCGTATAAGCGGCCGGATTCACGATCAGGGACGGCTTCAGCTCCCGTACGAAAGCCCGCACACGATCGAGATCGGAAAGATCGAGCATTGACCGGTCACACGGCACCACTCGACCAAGCCCCTGGAGCGTCCGCAACAATTCGAAACCGATCTGGCCGGTTACCCCGGTCACGAGAATCGTCGACTGCTGCCTCGTATCCTGTCTCAAATGTAGACCTCGGCTTCGCTAAGTCGTGAGCCTGCGGCATCCTTGGCCGCCAGCAACGGTTCTACATCGACCGGCCATTCGATCCCGATCTCCGGATCGTTCCACACGATACAGCGCTCGTGCTCCGGGTACCAGTAATCGGTCGTCTTGTACAGGAATTGCGCTGCGTCGGACAGCACGACGAAGCCGTGCGCAAAACCGGGCGGAATCCATACCTGCCGATGATTCTCGGCCGACAGCACGACGCCGACCCACTTGCCGAAATTCGGTGAGTGCTTGCGGATGTCGACCGCGACGTCGAATACCTCGCCCTCCACGACGCGCACGAGCTTTCCCTGCGCGTGCCGAATCTGGTAGTGGAGGCCGCGCAGCACGCCTTTTGTCGAGCGTGAATGATTGTCCTGAGGGAATTCGACGCCCGCCGCCACGTGTTCCGCAAAGTCGCGCGCGTTGAAGCTTTCATAGAAATGGCCACGCGCATCGCCGAACACCTTCGGCTCGATAATCTTGACTTCCGGCAGCGCCGTCGCCGTTACTTGAATTGCCATGCAACCTGATCCAAAAGAACGTGTTCGAGATAGCGCCCGTAGCCGTTCTTCGCCAGCGGCACGGCAAGCTTGCGCAACTGCTCCGCGTCGATCCACTGTCTTCGATAGGCGATCTCTTCAGGACAGGCAACAACGAGCCCCTGACGCTTCTGCAATGTCGCGATGAACGTCGCTGCATCGATCAACGAATCGTGGGTGCCGGTATCGAGCCATGCATAGCCGCGCCCCATGATCTCGACGTCGAGCTTGCCGTCAGCGAGATAGCGCGAATTCACGTCAGTGATCTCGAGTTCACCGCGCGCGGATGGCTTGATATCCGCGGCGATGTCGCACACCTGATTGTCGTAGAAGTACAAGCCTGTCACCGCATAATTCGAGCGCGGCGCGGCCGGCTTTTCCTCGATCGACAGCGCATGGAATTGCTTGTCGAATTCGACGACGCCGTAGCGCTCGGGGTCCTGCACGTGATACGCGAACACAGTCGCGCCCGACTCCTTCGCGTCCGCACGCTCCAGTTTTTTCGCCAGATCGTGCCCGTAGAAAATGTTGTCACCGAGAATCAGCGCCGACGGATCGTTGCCGACGAATTCCCTGCCGATGATGAACGCCTGCGCGAGCCCGTCCGGTGACGGCTGCACCGCGTAGCGGATATTCATCCCCCACTGACTACCATCGCCAAGCATCGCCTCGAAGCGCGGCGTGTCCTGCGGTGTCGAAATGATGAGTACGTCGCGGATCCCGGCCACCATCAACGTGGACAGCGGATAGTAGATCATCGGCTTGTCGTAGACCGGCAGGAGCTGCTTCGATACGACGTGCGTGATCGGATACAGTCGAGTGCCGGACCCGCCCGCGAGAATGATGCCTTTACGTGCCATCGACCATGCCCTCAAGTGCGTTGCGCGTAATTCGTCTCGACCCACTTGCGATATTCGCCAGACACGACGTCGTCAACCCAAGCCTGATTGTCGAGATACCAGCGTACGGTCTTCGCCAGCCCCGTTTCGAACGTCTCCACCGGCTTCCACCCCAGTTCTCGTTCAAGCTTGTGCGCGTCGATCGCATAGCGGCGATCGTGGCCCGGACGATCCGTCACATAGGTGATCTGGTCACGATATGAGCCAGTGGCCTTCGGACACGCGCTGTCGAGCAGGTCGCACAGTGTATGCACGACGTCGAGATTCTTCTTCTCGTTCCAGCCACCGACGTTGTACGTCTCGCCCGGTACGCCGCGCGCAAGTATCTCGCGGATAGCACCGCAATGATCGCCGACGTACAGCCAGTCGCGCACATTCTGGCCGTCGCCGTAGATGGGCAGCGGCTTGCCCGCAAGCGCGTTCGCAATCATCAGCGGAATCAGCTTCTCGGGAAACTGATATGGGCCATAGTTGTTCGAGCAGTTCGTCGTCAGCGTCGGGAGGCCGTACGTATGGTGGTAGGCACGCACCAGGTGATCGGATCCGGCCTTTGTCGCCGAGTACGGGCTGTTCGGCGCGTATGGCGTCGTTTCCGAGAATTGCGGATCAGTCGGGGACAGCGAGCCGAATACCTCGTCGGTCGACACGTGCAGGAAGCGGAATCCGGCCTTGTCGGCATCACTCAGGCCACTCCAGTGCGCGCGCGCCGCATCGAGCAGCGTAAACGTGCCGACGACATTGGTCTGCACGAAATCGGCGGGACCATGGATCGAACGATCAACGTGGCTTTCGGCGGCGAAGTGCACGACGGCACGCGGCTTGTGGTCCGAAAACAGTGCGTCGAGCGCGGCGCGATCGCAGATATCGACACGCGCAAATACGTGCTTCGGATTGTCAGTCAGCGACTGCAGCGTGCGCAGATTGCCCGCATAGGTCAGCTTGTCGACATTGAGCACGGCTTCGTCGTTGCGGTGTAGCCAGTCGAGAACAAAGTTGGCGCCGATAAAACCCGCACCGCCCGTCACCAGGATCATGAGACTCCCTCTAGAAATGTGCGGCACGCCCCGGTCGGGCGCTCGTCGCATGACATATCACGGGTGGCAACGCCCGAGCCACGTCAGGCCCGAATTTTAACCGGTCACCATGGTCGTCAATGTCACGAAGTGCTAATTTCTGCAAGAAAAAGGTAATTATAGGAAATCGCACCAAGCAAGATTCATGCCTGTAGCAAATTGATACTCCCGGGCGCCGGAAAAGTCGACCGGTTAAAGTGGTATCTAGCTCGCCCGCGATATAGCGCTCTCCCTTCTACCAGTGCGCCTTGCTTCCATCTACCTTCGCGACATTGCGGAACCCCGTCTCGTGGACTTACTACGTCCCAAAGATCCAACAGGGCGAGCATCAAAATCAAGCGCTCATCGCACCCTCACGGCGACACTGCGATGTTCTGCTCGCCATGCCGCGTAGCAGCACCATTTACCGACCCGAGTCGGCCCCGAGCGCTTGACGAAACACATCCCTCTATCGGGTGAGCGGGAATTCGCGAGGCATACACCCGCCGTCGCGTTGTGAAACACGACCAAGCGCCCCCCTGCTAAAGTCGCGCCATCCAGTTTCGATAGGCCGATGCACGCGTCAGAAAGTACGGCCCAATCGCATAGCCCAAGGTATCAAAAACTCTTCGATGCCTTCTGTAGATGCGAATGGCGTCTTGAGGGACAATCAAACGGCGCCAGAGCCCCGGGCTTCCCTGCCACCCGTGCCGGTTCGGCGTCGCCCGCATCTTCTCGATACTGAGATGCGCTAGCCAGGGAACGACATCCTGTGCACTACCTCCCAATGCAGCGATCTGATTGCCCAGCACCACTTCCGGGTTCGCGACGGCATCTTCGTATCGAAGGCGAAGCACCTCTGGATCGTTCCACCATTGATAGGTGATCGACAGCAGATCCTCCGCTCCCATGCCGAGAGCGTACTCAAGAAATTCGGCCGAGGACGGGCTGGCGCTCGCCAATTTCCCGGGCAACTTCACATTCCCCTCAAGCCATCGGCTCGTTCCCGGTTCGTATCGAATGTAGTGCAGCGCCGACACAAGAACGTCGAGTGGATGTCTTGCTACCGTCAATACGCGAAATTGGTTCGCACGAAGCCAAGCTTGAAAGTTCGGCTCGCGATACCAATGGATCTGGAGAAAACACCTCGCCGGCAAAACGGCAGGGGCATCGAGATAATTGTGAACCGCGATCTCCTGCATGGACAGTGCGCCGGCGAGCGTTGATCTGATCCATGAATTACCGCTCCGCGGGGAACTCACCACCGCGATACGCAAAATTTCGCTAGTTGGGCAATCCTGAGCGTTGGTGGACAAACTATCTCCTGTAACTCACATATAAATTCTAGATAACGACAGGGCTCGCGCAGTGGCCTCAATCGGCGGCGCACCTTTCCATCTCATTCTGCCGCGCGACAGCGTACTGGCGGCGAAAGTCATGGCCCCACTCTCGAGAGTTGCATCGCCCCCCCCCACGCTCGTATCGCCTGCCCGTGTGGAATCGAACGTCCCACGGCATCCGACAATCTGCCGATAGGCCGTAGCAATTCGACTGACCAGCGATACATCTTACGGTGCGGCACCGTCAGTTCTGATATAGCGTCGCGCTTAGGGCGCAAGTCACCTCATAGTTCTGGCGCACTTGCCGCGCAGACGCACTAGCTTTGTCATGCGCACCAGCACTTGCTTGTTGGCCCCATATGTTTTCCATCAGACGCAACGACCAAGCCCGGCGCGCACTCCACGCTCCGCATGCCCTCCGCCACACGCAAAGCAGACATTCAGTGACGCGCGGACTCACCCTCTTCTGCGGAACAGAAAACCAGTTCAATGTCAGGATTCATGTACGACACTGCTGTCGACACATTGCTGACAATGTGGAGAAGCACATTGCAATATGCCATGGTCATCGCATCGCGAATGACTTCCCAAGCCATCCTAATGTTCCAGTTATCCGGATTTGCAGCGACCAAGTGCTGTACCTGGAAGCCTTCTGCACGACGCTCATCCGCCCCCAACTGGTCGTAGCGCGCGTCTTCGGCCTCCGTCGTTCGGCGGACATCCTCGTAGAAAAAGACCTTGTCGCCAAACTCTCCCTTGAAGACATTAATTACTCGATCCTGATCCGTCGCGAGAAATATCGCCCAGCCTGGTGAATCCTTTTTGAACCCACGAGCATCAAGCTGACGCTTAATACCGTCTATATACGATTGGATGTGTGCGATTTTTCCACTCGGCTGCTCGATCACGTGACTCGGATGCTTGACGTGAGCCGCGATCATAAACTTCCCGGCAAATTTCTCCTGGAATTCATCCAATTCTTGCTGGTATCGAGGGCGCAAATGCACATGATCCTTGAATACCCTGTTGTATTGCGAGCGAATACGTGAAAATTGACCGCTCTTATACAGCTTATACGCATGGACATAAGTAAGCTGCGGCTCACGCTCGTGATTGAACACCGCGACAGGAGGACGCCCCTTTGCGTACAGGAAGCTCTCGTCGTCCATGTCTGCGTCGCTGAGGCCATAGAGCGGTTCGAACAGCTTGGACCAGACATTTCCCTCATTTGGGCGCCCATAGCAAAAGCTCATGAACTGAGCCGTACCTGCGCGCTTGATCATGCGATCCACGTTCCAGTCAGGCAAGACCATATGACACCGCTTATCACGCTGATCCCACACCAAATGGCTCATGAATGCATTGAAGACGGAGAAGAAGCCGCCGTCATGAGATTGCACGACGGTGCGATCAACACCAGGAAGTGATGCTGAACGATGACCCAGAAACCGCTCCACGGTCGCTGGCAATTCGGCCGGCAATCTGGCAAAACGCGAACCGCATTGCCGAGGCCGGAATGACCGAAGCTTGGTATCGATCAACTCACCGTAATTCAACTCCAGAGCAGTAAAACTGAACTCGGCAGCGAGTTGGCGCCGCGCGTGTACCGTCGTCGCGCTTATGCCGGACGAAACATATTCGAAAGCGTCCGTGAGCGCAGTGCCAATGTCGTCGATGTCCGCAGCAAATTGCCGACCGACTACAAGGTTATCGATTTCCGGGTAGCGTGCCGGCATCGCAATAGTAGCCGGTATAGAAAAAACGCCAGGCGCAGAAATTAGATCGTTATGACCACCGACAGCCGTTATTGCAAGCACTTTCCCTAATGCCAGGGCTTCTCGCGGTCCGATGGAATATCCTTCACCACGAGAGCAATTCACGAAAACATCACATTCCTCGATCAGTGAATTTTTTTCTTGATCAGTCAGGGGAGCACAGCTGATTACAATATTCGTTGCCTTTCTCGAGTCGACCAGTTTTTTGACGCGCTCAAAACTTGAGCCGATAGCTAGATTTGAATGTATCGTGAGCTCCACGTCCTGTCGATCACCGAAAGCACGAATGAACCCCTCGACAAGCGCCTCAACACCTTTACGCGCGTGAAATGCTGCAATCGAACAGAATTTGATCTTGCCATCGGACGATGCTCTATAGGGACGACTCAACAGTCCCTCAATGTCCAAGGCGAGTGGCAGTGTACCCACCCCTATCTCGACACCCGATCTCCGAGCCACGCCTTCCAAGTGATGGCTCATGAAGAGAGCGAAATCGAAGTGCTCGTTAAGCACTTTGACCCATTGAGACGGTAGTTCATCGGAATCGTAAGCGATATGAGCAAATCGCAACACCCCGGGCGGAACCAGGGTGTAATTCAAGTCATATGCTCCGTTCCAGAGCACGTCCGCATAGAAGACAACCTTTGCCTGCGAAAGATCAGTGCAAACGGGGATCACCGTCCCGTTCGGCAGTACGATTTCGCGCTCAGTACGGAAATGCGGCTCAGTCGGGAAAATGGAAACAGCATAAAATCGGCTCAACATCTCACACGCTGCATAAGTCACAGCGCCGATTCCAGTGCCGAAAGTACAGCGACCAATGACGCAAATCGAATTCGATACCAAAACTTGCTCCATTAATACTAGGATCGGCGACGCATCATGCGCTTTATGCATCTCATCGGGCCGGTCAATTTCCACGATGTGCTCTGGAACACCGCTTGCAGCGCGGCCGAAACACGCTCCTCTTGCAAGCGGAGCGTATCGACCATGTGTTCAAGCTCGTCGACCTTCCCCTGCAAGCGTCCCCGTTCCTGATTCACCCAAACAGCATGTCTGGATGACTCGTCGATCCTTTCCTGCAAGCGCACTCTTTCCTGGCTCAGCCAAGCAGCATGCCTGGATGACTCGAATAGTTCCTGGTAGGCGGTGTCACGCTCGACGCTGAGCGCTTGTCCGGACTTTTCACTCTCGGTCAATCGGGCGCGCAACTCGGCCAAT
>NZ_JBYQCG010000227.1:12677-20189 GCF_057837105.1 Burkholderia sp. APQ4-4ca
TCGGGCCGGTCAATTTCCACGATGTGCTCTGGAACACCGCTTGCAGCGCGGCCGAAACACGCTCCTCTTGCAAGCGGAGCGTATCGACCATGTGTTCAAGCTCGTCGACCTTCCCCTGCAAGCGTCCCCGTTCCTGATTCACCCAAACAGCATGTCTGGATGACTCGTCGATCCTTTCCTGCAAGCGCACTCTTTCCTGGCTCAGCCAAGCAGCATGCCTGGATGACTCGAATAGTTCCTGGTAGGCGGTGTCACGCTCGACGCTGAGCGCTTGTCCGGACTTTTCACTCTCGGTCAATCGGGCGCGCAACTCGGCCAATTGGACCTGATGATTCTCGAGGTCTCCCGCACTTCCCGCAGGTCGCGCCTTGAGTTGATCGATTTCCTCGTGCGAGATCTCGGGATTCTTCATCGCGGGATCTTGGCTTGCGTCTTGCAAAACACCCTGCGACGCCTGCTCGTCATGCACCCGATCAGTCATGTTGTGATATGCACTGTTCAATCGCACCTCTAATTCTTCTCGTGCGCCCTTTTCCAAAGACCATCCGTCACGAGCCTCCTGCAGCTGCCGCTGCGACTCAACGAGTTGCTGCTCCAGATCCGTCGCACGCTGAATCATGTCGAATTCCGATGCTCGAATGAATCCGTCAAACCAGTTTGGCGGAACCATAAAGGCATGTTTCAATTCATCCATCTTTTCTGCCGACACGTAGAAGCGGTTCAATCCATCGAAATAGACGAAATGATATTCCGCTTCCTGCAAGAGACCTTCCCAGTCGTCATGGGACGGTATCTGGGAATTCGGCTCCGTGGCCTCGACCAGGATGATCCAAGGGCGAAAGGTATTGAAATCGGCACTCGCCAGCACCTCTTTTTCGTTACCTTCCACATCGATCTTGAGGAAATGGACTGGCCTCTCGCCGACATACGTTTCGCATATATCGCGCAATGTCGTGACCGCAACCGTTACCTGACTGATGTCCCAGTTCGCGTTCCTATACCCTTCGGCAAGCTTTTGAATACCCGTCGAAATCCCGTTACCGCCATCCACTGCGAAATACCGGGCGACCGTCTGCTTGTTCTCCACGGCGACTTGTAGATTGACGTCTTGAGGTCGGGCCTGGGCCAGCCTATTGAACGGCCCAGGCATCGGCTCGATATTTACGCCACGCCAGCCCCGCTCGTAGAATGCCGCCGTTACCGAATCTGCATACGGCTCGGCGGCGCCAACATCTATGTAGAATCCGCGATCGACTTTAGCGAGCGCGCGCCGGAGCATCACATCTTCATAGTTCTGCGCGTACGATACAAATTTCATCGATCAAACAACTCGAATGACCACACGTTAGAAAGATGGTGTGCAGCCTCTTTACATGCAAGCACACCAGAGGCAATACCATGCAATTACTTTCTGGCGGACGCTACATTCTTGCAATACCAGTCATAAGTAATCGCCAACGCTTCGTCGAACGAGAGTCTTGGTTTGAAACCCAACGCCGTCAGACGAGAGATATCGTATGCGCGCAATTTTTGGCCATCCGGCTTTGTCGCATCCCATTCGACGCTGCCACTGAAGCCCGAAATCTTGCAAAGCGTGTCGACCGTATGTCGAATCGTGTGCGATTGACCGGTCGCCAGATTGATTGCACCCGAGTGATTTTCGGCGATAAGGCGAAGCGCATACGCTGCGTCGCCGCTGAAGAGAAAATCCCGTTCAGCCTTCCCAGACCCCCAGACGGAGATGGGCTGCCCTAGAACAGATGCACGATAGAATTTCGACACAAGCGACGGAATGACGTGTCCGAACTTCTCGTCGAATTTATCGTGAGGACCGAAGAGATTGGTGGATACGCAAAATGCGTAGTCCATTCCGTATTGATCTTTGTAGGCCTCGAGCTGCGCAAGCATACCGCGCTTGCTGTGTGCGTACGGAGCCTCGGAATGATGCGGCGCCCCAACCCAGATTTCCTCCTCCGACATCGGGAGACGCACTTGATCAGAGTAAATAGCTGTCGAGCCCATGGCGACAAACTTCTTGCAGCCTGTTTGACGCGCAGCCTCGACTACGTTGGTATTGATTCGAACGTTGTCCAGATACGCGATGCCCCGATTGGACATATTCCCCATGATGCCGTACACCCGCGCCGCCATATGGAAAACGATAGTCGGGCGCAATTCATCGAACATTTTTTCAGTCGCATTTTGATCTCTAAGATCAACGTCACTGCTCGTGATTGCGACGACGTTCGAATACCCCGAGTCCGCCAATTCCCGCTTTAATGCATGGCCGATCACCCCACCGGCACCCGTGATCAAGACTCGCTCTTCAGATTCCGCCATTCCTAACCTCTCCAAATTTTAACCATTCACTTTCCCGTCAAACACCTCGCGACTGCATCGAGTTCAACGTTGGAAGAGCATATGGTGCAGCAAACGTTACAAACCGCAACAATTATACAGACACTACCCTACCGACTACCCTGAACCTCCGAAGGAGACGACAGCCGGTACGACAGGCCGTGGATTCCTCATCGCAATTGCTCGACGCGCTGTGGCTGGGGGCAGGAAGACGAAGTCGTCAAGCTCCCAAGAAAGATGCAAGCTGCAAGCAGGATGGTCCGCTACGAGCATAACTCAGCGCTTATGCATGTGGGCAATTTCGGGGACAGTGCGCGCCTGCCTTTCCAGGTTGTCCTCGCAGGCGCGGAGTGGACGTGCAATGATAAAGCCTCAAATTTCGCCCACAAGTTTCAATTGCCCCTCTCGGGCACGACCAACACAATTTCACGTCGTCGCACGCGACGATCAACCTCGCCTCGTCGAGCCCGCGCACTTCCTCATCAGTCGCTTTCGGATCAGCAAAAACCAGCATCACGACCCAAAAACCACAAATTACTGCGTCTTCGCGACAATGCTGTGGATGCAACGACGAATCAACTGCAGGGCGCAGCGTTGGAATGGTCAGGCTCACGAGAGATGGCACGGGCTGCGGCGGGTACCGGACACCGCAGATTCGCACCGTCTATTCGACGGCATCCAGATGCCGCGCGACCGGCAGCATCGAGCTGCTCGATGCTGCGCAATGCAATGCCGTAATCCCGCGAACCTTCAAAGCCGATATGGAGTCCGCCCAGCGCACGGCCAAGATCGCCTTCTTGCGCGGCCAGTTGCTCGCTGATCGTTGCCCGATCCAGAGTTTCGGGGACTAGTTGCTTGATCAGTGTCGGGTCTCGGTTCGAGCTCTTGCTCGGTTCAATCGTCACTTCTTCCTTGCGCGTGCGTGGCATAAAAGCGGCTCCTTGGCCGTCAGTTTATGCCTCGCACACAGAGTTTCGGATGGGCCGCGCCCCGTCTCCGCGAGCCCTTTGTGAAGTGCCCCCAAGCGGCAAAACATGCTCTGTGCATAGAAAAAACGTGAGTCCCAAGCGCATTCGAAATACGGATAGCGATGAACGCCAGACGCGTCGATCCTGTCTTCGTCAGAGCAAATAATGCGAACCTACGGCTTCGCCACAGTCGCCCCCGCGACGGTCGCGCGACAACATCGTCACGCAGTGCCGCCTTGCGGAGGACGTACATCGAATGGATGAACTGTACCGAATGAATCGGGCCACGCTGTCTGGCAACCCGCGACCGATTGTGTCGCTGGCCCATTCCACGATTCGGCGACACGCGTATCGCACTGCAATCCGCCAACGATCACTAAGTCAAAACACGCTGCATGCGCAAGATCACACACTCGGCCTCGGCACATCACGCGTCGGTTATGGCTCGGGAATCGCCGTGTGGACGGTTTGTAAAGGTGAGGCGTCGCCGCAACCTATGACGTTGCGCGCACTTCCGAAGTACATCGCTCGGATCACGAGCAATTCGCTGTTCTGAACGCAGATGTCGGGCAGCATGACCGGCCCAACACGATAAGACGCAAGCAGTCGATCGCACTCGGCCAGGAGCGATTCCGTCACGGGACATCTTTCCGCCGTGTGCTGCAAATCCCGCACGCGATCAAGCATGATCTCCTGGCCGGTCGACGCGTTCAGCCTGTTGTCGCCTCGTAAGCCGATACGATCTCTTCCGTAGGCCCGAACGCGCGCACGCGCCCATGCTCCATCCAGAGCACCTTGTTGCACACCTTGCGAATTTCCGAGTTCGAGTGCATCGCGAGTACGACTATTTCCGCCCGACTGTGCAGATCCGCCAGCCGTGCCTCCGCCTTGTGCATGAACAATGCATCTCCGACCCCCATCACTTCGTCCAGCAACAGGATTTCCGCATCCACCGCCGTTGACACCGCAAACGCAAGCCGTACTTTCATCCCGCTGGAATACGTCCGAATCGGCAGGTCCAGGCTATCCCCGAGCTCGCAGAAGTCAGCAATTTCGCGCTGCTTTGCCCGGATCTCCGCATCGGACATGCCGAGCAGTAACCCGCGGAGCCGGATGTTCTGGATACCGGTCGAATTTTCGTCCATGCCAAGGCCGATATCGAGCAACGGCACGACTTTCCCCTCCCGCGAAAGCGCGCCAGAAGTCGGAGGATAAATCCCTGCCATCGCCCGCAACAGAGTCGATTTGCCCGCGCCGTTATATCCGATCAATCCAACACGATCGCCGCGCTCGAAACGCAGATTCACGTCGTCCAGCGCGCGTACGACGATCACTCCATCGTTCCCTTCTGCGATCCTGTTGCGCCGCCCCATGCGGAGCACCTGCTTCTTAAGCGAACGCCCCTGCACGTCGAAGATCGGCAGATCAAGCGTGACATTCTTCAATTCAATATATGCCATAGCGCCTCCTCAAACCCAATACGGAATGCGCTTCAGGTAGCGCCCTGTCATGTATAGCGCGACAGGCCATCCGATTACCGCCATGCCGATCGCTACCGCCCAGCTCGTGCCGCTCGGAATCTGCCCGATCAGGGGGCTGCGCACAACGTCAATCAGGTAAGCGAGCGGATTCCATTCCACGATGAACGAGAACCGATTCAACGCATCTGGGCGGAAAATAATCGGCGTTACGTAGAACGCGACCTGGAGTAACGCGCCCACGATCTGCGGCAAGTCACGGAAGCGGGCCGACAGCAGGCCGATCACCATTGCAATCCACGTGGCATTGGCGACAAACAGCAGTAGCGCCGGAATGAACATCGGCAGCGTCTCCCAGCGCTTCACGCCGAAAATTGCCATCAGCGCGATGACTATCACGAAGTTGTGTGCGAGGACGATCAGGTTCCGCCAGACCACCTGCAGGATGTAGATCAACTTCGGAGTGGCCATCTGACGGATGTATGGCGCACTGTTGATGTACGCGACACTGCCTTCCTGGATGGTCGCTGAAAATGTCCCCCAAAGCACGAGGCTGCACGCTAGAAACGGCAGATATTCGTTGATCTTCTGCCCGAACAACGTGCCGTAGACGACGCCCAGCGACGTAATCATCACACCCATACTAATCGTCAGCCAGAACGGCCCCAACCGCGAACGCGCATAGCGTTGCCGAATTTCAAGCCAGCCGAGCAGTGTCCACAACCGCCACGCCGTTATGCTTTTCTTTAGGTCAGCCAGTGAGAGGGTAAGCATGCAAGCTTTCAAAAATGAAGAAATAGGATCACAAGACAAATATCGTCGACCATGTCAGAGCGCTCCAGCACGGTCAATGAGCCCATGCCGAACCCGCAGCCACCGCCGCAAAGGTCGGGCGAGACCACAGATGATGTGGCTCCGCGCCGGCAGTACACGGCGAGCGCCGCCTAGGCCCACTGTCACGTCAGATGTTGCGAGCGGCAACATCATCTGCTGCCACCTTAGGCCCGGCATTTTACCCGGTCACCACGCCTGCCAGAGTCATCTGATGGTAATTTTCACGGGGAAACCGGTGATTATAGAAAGCCTTCCCACGCGAAAGCTATGCTGCTAACAACTTGAAACAGCGGCGGAAACCCGCATCGATTGCGAAAAAAGCCTACGTAATCAGCCTCGTTCGGTGAGATGGTAATCTTGAAAGCGGCCCATTTTGTCGAACTTCTTCCTACGGTACGCCCAGATTTGCGCCCCCTCGATCCCATGACCTCCCCCCCCCTCGCCATCGGCGACATCCAAGGCTGCCATTCCGCATTCCAGTCGCTGCTCGACCAGCTCGCGCCTCCCGCCGACACGCCCCTCTGGATCGCCGGCGACGTCGTCAACCGCGGCCCGGGCTCCCTCGCCGCGCTGCGCGCGGTCGTCGACCTCGGCCCGCGCGCGACCGTCGTGCTCGGCAATCACGACGTGCACCTGCTCGCGGTCTCCGCCGGCCTGCGCACCGAACGCCCGGGCGACACCATCGGCGAGATCCTCGACGCGCCCGACGCCGACGCGCTGCTCGACTGGGTGCGCCACCGCCCGTTCGTGCATGTCGAAGACGGAAAGCTGCTCGTGCACGCGGGCGTGCTACCGCAATGGGACGCCACGCTCGCGCTCGAACTCGCCGACGAACTCCAGCGCGCACTCCGTGCCCCCGACTGGCGCGACACGTTGCAAGGCCTGTACGGCAACGAGCCGAATCAATGGAGCCCGAACCTGAAAAAACGCGACCGGATGCGCGTCGCGTTCAACGCGTTCACGCGCCTGCGCTTCTGCACGCCCGATGGCGCAATGGAATTCAAGGCGAACGGCGGCCCCGACAGCGCGCCGCTCGGCTACCTGCCGTGGTTCGACGTGCCGGGGCGCCGCACCGAGGACGTGACGGTCGTGTTCGGGCACTGGGCCGCGCTCGGCCTGATGCTGCGCGACAACGTCGTCGCGCTCGATTCGGGATGCGTATGGGGAAACCAGTTGTCGGCCGTTCGGCTGACGGCCGATCCGGCACAGCGCACGGTCACGCAGGTGCAGTGCGAGGCGTGCCGCACGCCGGGCGGCGAGTGACGACACGCTGATTCACGCGCCCCCTCGGCGCGTCAGCCCTCGCGCCCCGGCACGGGCGCATCGGTCGTCGCGTCGCCCGCCGCGTCGGCGCCGAGTTCGGTCGCCGGATACGCATGCTTCTGCAACTCGGCGAGCGACTCGGCCGTCGGCTTGCCGACCTTCTCCTGCAGCGTCGCCAGCGCGGCCACGATCGCATCGCGCGCCGCGGCGGACGTCGCCCGGCGGTCGCCGCCCGGCGCGATCGGTTCGCACACGTACAGATGCGCGACGAGCGGGCCGCCGCGCAGCACCATGTCGAGCGACTTGCCGAGCGACAAATCGCCCGTGTAGGCCGGCGCGACCGACTGCCGCCCGTGCGCGTCCTCGTACATCAGGCAGATCGGCTGCACCGCGCAGCCGGCCGATACCGCGGCCTGGAACAGGTTCGCATGGAACGGCAGCAGATCCTGGCCATCGGACGTCGTCCCTTCCGGAAACACGCACATCACGCCACCGTTGCGCAGGCGCTCGGCCATCTCGTGCATGATCCGCATCGCCTCGGTACGCTTCTCGCGCTGGAGGAACACCGTGTCGAGCTTCTCGGCGAGCCAGCCGACGACAGGCCACTGCCG
>NZ_JBYQCG010000227.1:20209-74614 GCF_057837105.1 Burkholderia sp. APQ4-4ca
GGCCGGCGCGACCGACTGCCGCCCGTGCGCGTCCTCGTACATCAGGCAGATCGGCTGCACCGCGCAGCCGGCCGATACCGCGGCCTGGAACAGGTTCGCATGGAACGGCAGCAGATCCTGGCCATCGGACGTCGTCCCTTCCGGAAACACGCACATCACGCCACCGTTGCGCAGGCGCTCGGCCATCTCGTGCATGATCCGCATCGCCTCGGTACGCTTCTCGCGCTGGAGGAACACCGTGTCGAGCTTCTCGGCGAGCCAGCCGACGACAGGCCACTGCCGCACCTCGGCCTTCGACACGAACGGCGTCGGCCGCCACGCATTGACCGCATAGATGTCGAGCCACGACACGTGGTTGCCCACGACGAGCGCGCTCGCGTCGAGCCGCGCGCCGTCGTTGTGGACGACGAGGCGCATCCCGCAGATCCGCAGCATCTTGACCGACCAGCGGCGTATCAGTTCGGCGCGGCGCGCGGGCGTGACGTGCGAAAAGCGCAGCGCGACGATCGCCATGCCGCGCAGCAGGTGAAAGACGAGACGCAGCTTGCGAAGAGCGGTCATGGCGAAGATCCGGCGTGGTTCAGTGGCGCTCGAACGCGACCTGCCCGGCCACGAGCGTCGCGCGCACGGTGGCCGGCAGTTCGTAGCCGAGGAACGGCGAGTTGTGGCCCTGGCTCTTCAGCGCACGCGGCTCGACGCGCCAGTGCGCGCGCGGATCGAACACGCACAGGTCGGCCGCGCCGCCTTCGGCGAGGCGCCCCGCCGGCAGTTGCAGCACGTCGGCCGGCGCGGACGTGATGCGGCGCAGCGCCTGCGCGAGCGGCGTACGCGTCTCGTCCGCCCACTTCAGCGTCAGCGACAGCAGCAGTTCGAGCCCCGTCGCGCCCGGCGTCGCTTCGCCGAACGGCAGCAGCTTCTCGTCGTCATCGACCGGCGTGTGGTCGGAGCAGATCGCATCGATCGTGCCGTCGGCGAGCGCCACGCGGATCGCTTCGCGGTCGCGCTCGCTGCGCAGCGGCGGGTCGAGCCGGAACTGCGAATCGAAGTAGCCGATGTCGACGTCGATCAGGTGGACGTGGTTCACGCCGACGTCGCAGGTCACGGGCAGCCCCTCGGCCTTCGCTTCACGCACGAGTGCCAGCCCGGCCGCCGACGACAGCCGCGCGAGGTGCACGCGCGCGCCCGTCACGCGCATCAGTTCGAAAATCGTGTGCAGTGCGATCGTCTCGGCCGCGACCGGCACGCCGGACAGCCCGAGCCGCGACGCGAGCGCGCCGCTCGCGGCCACGCCGCCGCGGCCGATGAACGCGTCGAGCGGACGCAGCCACGTCGTGTAGCCGTAGGTGCTCGCGTATTGCAGCGCGCGCAGCAACACCTGCGTGTCGCGCACCGGCACGTTCGCATGCGTGAAGCCGACGCAGCCGGATTCGGTCAGCGCGACCATCTCGGTGATCACCTCGCCCTTGAGGCCGACCGTCAGCGCGCCGAGCGGATGCACGTTCGCCTGGTGCAGGTTGCGCGCGCGGAACTTGAGCATCTCGACGAGGCCGGGCTCGTCGAGCACGGGATCGGTGTCGGGCGGGCACACGAGGGTCGTGACGCCGCCCGCGACGGCCGCGGCCATCTCGGACGCGAGCGTCGCCTTGTGTTCGTAGCCGGGCTCGCGCAGCCGCGCGCACAGGTCGACGAGGCCGGGCGCGACGATCAGGCCCGATGCGTCGATCGTCTTGTCCGCGTTGAAACCGGCGGGCGCGCTGCCCAGCGCGGCGATCTTGCCGTCCGCGACGAATACGTCGGCCTGCCGTTCGGTGCCGGCGACCGGGTCGATCAGCGTGCCGCCTTGGATATGAATCTTCATGCGCTGTCTGTGAATGCGTTGAATACGTTGAATGCCTGAACGAGGATGCGCGGAAGCGGGCTCAGTCGCTGTTGCCGGCGACGATGCCCATCACCGCCATCCGCACCGCGATGCCGAACGTGACCTGGTTGAGGATCACCGATTGCGGGCCGTCGGCAACCTGCGAATCGATCTCGACGCCGCGGTTCATCGGGCCCGGGTGCATCACGATCGCGTCGGGCGCGGCGAGCGCGAGGCGCTCGGGCGTCAGGCCCCACGTCTTGAAATACTCCTGCGCGGACGGCAGCAGCGCGCCGCTCATCCGTTCGTTCTGCAGGCGCAGCATGATGATCACGTCGACGCCCTTCAGCCCCTCGTCGAGGTTGTGGAACACCTTCACGCCCATCTGTTCGAGGCCGCCCGGCAGCAGCGTACGCGGGCCGATCGCGCGCACTTCCGGCACGCCGAGCGTGGTCAGCGCGTGGATGTCGGAGCGCGCGACGCGCGAATGCAGGATGTCGCCGACGATCGCCACGCGCAGCTTCGTGAAGTCGCGCTTGTAGTGACGGATCGTGTACATGTCGAGCAGGCCCTGCGTCGGGTGCGCGTGGCGGCCGTCGCCGGCGTTGATCACGTGCACGTGCGGCGCGCAGTGCTCGGCGATCAGGTACGGCGCGCCGCTCGACGCGTGGCGCACGACGAACAGGTCGGCATGCATCGCCGACAGGTTGTTGATCGTGTCGAGCAGCGATTCGCCCTTGCTCGTCGACGACGCATTGATGTTCAGGTTCAGCACGTCGGCCGACAGGCGCGTCGCGGCGATCTCGAAGGTCGTGCGCGTGCGCGTCGAGTTCTCGAAGAACAGGTTGAACACGGACTTGCCGCGCAACAGCGGCACCTTCTTCACTTCACGGTCCGTCACGCTGACGAACTGCTCGGCCGTATCGAGGATGTGATTGACGATCGAGCGCGGCAGGCCCTCGATCGACAGCAGGTGCTTCAGCTCGCCGTTTTTCGTGAGCTGCGGGTTGCCCTTCAGGAAACCGTAGCGAAACCGGTCGGGGCTCGCGGCCGCCGCGGGATTGCCGGTGCGGCCAGTGGTGTCGGTGGTCATGGTGTGCGTGATTCCAACTATGCAAACGGGCCGCGGTGCGAACCAGCGGCCCGGGATACGGTTCGCGTGTCGTTCAGGCGCCGTGCGACTCGCCGTGGGCCTCGATACGCAGCGTGAAGCGCGCATCGTCGCGCGCGAGCACGAGCGTCGCGTCGGCCGGCACGTCGAGCGTGCCGCCCGCGAAGCGCGCGGCGACCGGCAGCTCGCGGCCGCCGCGATCGGCGAGCACCGCGAGCTCGACCGCGGCCGGACGGCCGTAGTCGAACAGCTCGTTGAGCGCCGCGCGCACGGTGCGCCCGGTGTACAGCACGTCGTCGACGAGCACGATGCGCGCGCCGTCGATCTCGAACGGCAGCGAGGTCGGGCTGGCCTGGCTGTGCAGCCCCTTCTTCGCGTAGTCGTCGCGATGCAGCGCGACGTTGACGACGCCGAATGCCGTTGCGCCGAGATCGCGCGCGAGGCGCTCGGCGAGCCACGCGCCGCCGCTGTAAATGCCGGCGAGCCGCGGGCCGCCCGGTTCGGCGAACGCCGTGCCGTACGCGGCGCGGATCTGGTCGAGCAGGACGCGGTAAAGCGCCTCGGCGTCAATGGTGCTCATGGTCGGACAATTGATCGAGATACTGTTGAAGAATGACGCGCGCGGCTTCGGCATCGAGCATGTCGGTGCGGGCGCGGCCGCGCACGTTGCGCTCGCGCAGCCCGGCCTCGGCCTCGACCGACGAATAACGCTCGTCGACCCACGTGACGGGCAGCCCGAAGCGGCCGTTCAACTGGTTGCCGAAGCGCTTCGCCTGCTGCGTCATGTCGTGCGGCGTGCCGTCCGGATGCATCGGCAGGCCCACGACGAGCGCGTCCGGCCGCCATTCGGCCAGCAGGTCGCCGACCGCCTTGAAGCGGTGTTCGCGGTTCAGGTTTTGGATCACGAGGAGCGCACGGGCCGAGCGCGTCAGCGCATTGCCGATCGCGACGCCGATCCGTTTTTCGCCGTAGTCGAACGCCAGGAGCGTCGCATCGCGCGCGCTCGCGCCACTCATGCGTGCCCTGCTTCGCCGGACAGCATCGACGAACTGACGCCGAGCAGGCCGAGCGCGGCTTCGAAGCGCTCTTCGGCCGGCGTGTCGAACACGATGCGCGGATCGGCGGCGACCGTCAGCCAGCCGTTGCGGGAAATTTCTTCCTCGAGCTGGCCGGCGCCCCAGCCGGCATGGCCGAGCGTCAGCAGGAAGCGCTTCGGGCCGGTGCCCGTCGCGACCGCCTCGAGCACGTCCTTCGACGTCGTCATCTCGAGCCCGCCGTCGACGGACATCGACGAGTTGTAGCTCGCGCCCTCGACCGGCTCGTGCAGCACGAAGCCGCGCTCGGTCTGGACGGGGCCGCCGAAGTACACCGGAATGTGCAGCAGCGGCTCGATGTCGAGCTTCAGGTCGATGCGGTTGAACAGCGACTCGAGGTCGATGTCGGTAGGACGGTTGATGACGAGGCCGAGCGCACCGCGCTCGCTGTGATCGCAAAGATAGACCACCGTTCCCGAGAACGTCGGATCGGCCATGTTCGGCATGGCGATCAGGAACTGGTTGGTGAGATTGATGCGATCGGAAGGCTTTGACATGGTTTGAATTTTAGCAAAGACGCCGCGACCTGACCGGGCCGCGATCAACAAGCAACGCCGCGCCGCGCTGGCAACGGCGCGCGCGGATTACACGGCACTCTAACACGCGCGCGGGCGCTGTCGGCAGCGTGTTGCAGGCCCGCGCGACAAGGGCCGCCGTCGCGTGTCCGTCCCCTTGTCCGTCAGGTCCGGCCGAGGGCCGCGCCGAGTGCTTCGGAAGCCGCGGTGAGATCCGGCGGCGCGACGCCGGCCGCGATCTTCAGGAGCGCCGCACGCAGCATGTCGGACGCGTGGCGGTGCGCATCGAGGCCGCCGTCGGCGAGCGGCACGCCGTGCGCCGCACGACGCCATGCCAGGCCAAGCGTGTCGGCCAGTAGCGCCGCGTGGCCGAGCCCGAGCGCGCAGGCGGCCGTGCCGACCCGGTAGGCGGCGGCGGACGCGTGCCATGCGGCGCTGGCGTCGGCCGTGGCCGGGTTGGCGGCAAGGTCGGCCATCGATGCATCGGCGGTCTGCAGGAAATCCTCATAGGCATGCGCGTTGACGGTCACGACGCCGAGCGCACGAGTGGGCGCGGCAGCGACCGCGTCGTGCTCGGCCCGCGCGGCATCGGCCTCCCACAACGCTTCGGATGCGGGCGTGCCGGCGACGTGCCAGTCGACCGTCAACCCGTAGTCATGCAGCACGTCGACGAACGCGACGTCCTCGGCTGCGGCGCCGAACAGCGCGAAATCGCGCCACAGCAGCGCCACCGTCTCGCGCACCAGTTCGGGCGGCGCGCTGCGCCGGCCCTGCGCGTGTTCGCCGAGCAGCAGGTTGATCCGCGCGAGAAAGTGCTTCAGCTCGGGCGCGCCGCTTGCGCGCAGCGCGCGTACGCATGCGGCCGCGAGCCGCCAGAAATCGTAGGGCCCGTCGTCGGTGAGCGCGGCCAGCATCGCGTCGAGTTCGTCGAGCGCCGCGCCCGGCGCGCCGTGTCCGGCCCGCAGCACGCCGAGCAGCGCCTGCTCGTAGCGGGCGCGAATCCGGGCCGCGACTGCATCGGGCAGTGCGCGCAACGTGGCAGGCGGGACCGCACGGCCGGCCAGCGCGAGCGCATCGAGCGGCACGCTCGCGCGCAGGTCGGCGGCGCCTTGCGCGCGCAACGCACGGAAATGCTCGAAGAGAACGGGCGAACACGCGAGCTCGCGCAGGTTGTGGCGCCCGACGGCCGCACGAAAATCGCGCAGCGCCGCCCGCCAGCCCGCCGAAGTCGGCTCGGTGGCGAGGAGCGGCACGTCGGCCGCCAGTTGCCCGGCGAAACGCGCGGCCGGCAGCCAGCCGGCTTCGGCCAGCACGGCCGCGGCCGCCGCAAGCGGCGCCGCGGCGTCGTCGCGCCGCTCGAATGCGTCGGCGGCCGCCGCCAGCCACGCGTCGGCCGCGCGCACGGCCCCGCCGCGCGGGTTGGGCAATGCGTCAGGTTGGGGAACGTTCGCCGGATCGGACGTCATGGACACGCGCGCCTGTCATCGTCAAGTCGCTCGCGCGAACCGCGGTGCGCGAGCACCGGGCCGGGGCGAGGCCTGAGCAGAGTGTCCGTGGGCCAGCGGTCCGATCAGATCTGGACCATCTCGAAGTCTTCCTTGCGGGCGCCGCATTCGGGACACGTCCAGTTGATCGGGACGTCTTCCCAGCGCGTGCCCGGGGCAATGCCCTCTTCCGGCAGCCCGGCTTCTTCGTCGTAAATCCAGCCACAAATCAGGCACATCCAGCTCTTGTATTCCATCTTAAGCCGCGTCGGGGAAAAGTCGGTAAATTCGGGAGCCATGATGGTACCGTGTCGGGGCCGGACTGCCTAGCAATCGCGCTGGAGGACGGCAACTACGTTGCGCTGCGCTAAAAAATCCGTCGTCCCGGCCGGATTCCACCGCATAATGGTCGAAAAGTGCGGCCTGCCGGGCAACACGGGGCCGAACCAGCCCATTCGCCTCGCCGTCCGCATTTCCGTCGCTTGTCCGTTTTTCTCTTGCCCCATTTCTACATGTCCAGCAACGCCCCTCCGATCGTCCTTACCTTCGGCCTGTCCGATCCCACCGGCGGCTCCGGCCTCCAAGCCGATCTGATGACCCTGGCGAGCATGGGCTGTCACGGCGTGTCCGTCCTGACCGGCTATACCGTGCGCGACTCGGCCGCCTGCGAAGAAGTGACCGGCCTCGACCCCGACGTCGTCGCCGCACAGGCGCGCATGCTGCTCGAGGACATGCCGGTTGCCGCGTTCAAGATCGGCGCGGCGACGCGCGCGGAAGTCGTGAGCGCGATCGCCGAAGTCGTCGCCGACTACGACGGCGTGCCGCTCGTGCTCGCGCCGGACTTCACGCTCGACGACGAGCACGTGCTCGCCGCCGACGACCTGCGCGAATCGATCGCCGACCTGCTCGCGCCGCAAACCACGTTGCTGGTGGCCGACCACGCGACGCTGATCGCGCTCGCGCAGCCGGACGGCGACGCCGAGGCGCCGAATCTCGACGCGGCCGTGTCGCATCTGCTGTCGCAGGGCTGCGAATACATCCTGTCGTCGGAAACGGGCTCGCACCGGCTCGTCAATACGCTGTACGGCGAGGAAGGCCAGCTTCGCGAAGACATGTGGGATCGCTCGCCGCACCGGCTGATGGGCATCACCGATACGCTCGGCGCGGCCATCGCGGCGCTGCTCGCGAACGGCCAGGAGCCGCCCGAAGCCGTGCGCGAGGCGCAGGAATACCTGTACCAGGCCGTGCGCGACGCGTTCCGGCCCGGCATGGGCGCGTATCTGCCCGACCGGTTCTTCTGGGCGCGCAGCAACGACGAGTCGGACTCGCCGCCGGCCGTGAAGGCCGACCTGGTGTCGAGGACGTCCCACCGGCATTGAGTCGCGACGCGGCGGGCAGATTCCGCCGCCGTACGCCGCGCCGCCTTGGCGCGTGACGGATCCGGCCGCCCCGCGCACGCATCAAACCGCGCGCATAAAAAAAGACCCGCATCGCTGCGGGTCTTTTCTTTTGGCTGGAGCGCGCATCGCTGCGCGCTCCGGACACCGTCGACCGAAGTCGATTACATGTCCATGCCCATGCCGCCCATGCCGCCCGGCATGCCGCCCGGCATCGGTGCGTCTTCCTTCGGCAGTTCCGCGACGGCTGCGTCCGTCGTCAGCAGCAGGCCTGCGACCGAAGCTGCGTTCTGCAGCGCGGTGCGCGTGACCTTGGTCGGGTCGACGACGCCGGCTTCAACCATGTCGACGTACTCGCCCGTTGCTGCGTTGTAGCCGTAGTTGCCCTGGCCTGCAGCAACCGCCGCCACCACGACGCTGGCTTCTTCGCCGCCGTTCGTGACGATCTGGCGCAGCGGCTCTTCCATTGCGCGCAGCACGATCTTGATGCCGGCGTTCTGGTCGGCGTTCGCGCCGGTCAGGCCTGCGATCGCGGTGCGTGCGCGGATCAGCGCGACGCCGCCACCGGCCACGATGCCTTCTTCCACAGCTGCGCGCGTCGCGTGCAGTGCGTCTTCGACACGTGCCTTCTTTTCCTTCATTTCGACTTCGGTCGCGGCACCGACCTTGATCACTGCAACGCCGCCTGCCAGCTTGGCCACGCGCTCTTGCAGCTTTTCACGGTCGTAGTCCGACGTCGCTTCTTCGATTTGCGCGCGCACTTGCTTCACGCGTGCTTCGATGTTCACGGCTTCGCCTGCGCCGTCGATGATCGTCGTGTTTTCCTTGCCCACTTCGATGCGCTTCGCCTGGCCCAGTTCTGCCAGCGTTGCCTTTTCGAGCGTCAGGCCGGTTTCTTCCGCGACGACTTGACCGCCGGTCAGGATCGCGATGTCTTCCAGCATCGCCTTGCGACGATCGCCGAAGCCCGGCGCCTTGACCGCAACGGTCTTCAGGATGCCGCGGATGTTGTTGACGACCAGCGTGGCCAGTGCCTCGCCTTCGACGTCTTCAGCGATGATCAGCAGCGGACGGCCAGCCTTCGCGACTTGCTCGAGCACCGGCAGCAGATCACGGATGTTCGACACCTTCTTGTCGTGCAGCAGCACGAACGGGTTGTCGAGGACGGCGACTTGCTTGTCCGGGTTGTTGATGAAGTACGGCGACAGGTAGCCGCGGTCGAACTGCATGCCTTCGACGACGTCGAGCTCGTCGGCCAGCGACTTGCCGTCTTCGACGGTGATGACGCCTTCCTTGCCGACCTTGTCCATCGCTTCAGCGATGCGATCGCCGATCGACGAATCGCTGTTCGCCGAGATCGAGCCGACCTGTGCGATTTCCTTGTTGGTCGTGCACGGCTTGCTGATCTTCTTCAGCTCTTCGACAGCCGCTGCGACTGCCTTGTCGATGCCGCGCTTCAGGTCCATCGGGTTCATGCCCGATGCGACGTACTTCATGCCTTCGCGAACGATCGATTGCGCGAGGACGGTTGCCGTCGTCGTGCCGTCGCCTGCGTTGTCGCTGGTCTTGGAAGCGACTTCCTTGACCATTTGCGCGCCCATGTTCTGGAGCTTGTCCTTCAGCTCGATTTCCTTCGCGACCGACACACCGTCCTTGGTGACCGTCGGGCCGCCGAAGCTGCGCTCGAGCACGACGTTGCGGCCCTTCGGACCCAGCGTGACCTTGACTGCGTTGGCGAGAATGTTCACGCCTTCGACCATCTTCGAACGGGCGGAATCGCCGAATACGACGTCTTTAGCTGCCATCTTCTAACTCCTTGAATTCTTGGGAATATGTACCGTCGGAGGACGCTTACTTGGCGTTGACCACGGCCATGATGTCTTCTTCGCGCATGACCAGCAGTTCCTGGCCGTCGACCTTCACGGTCTGACCTGCGTACTTGCCGAACAGGACACGATCGCCGACCTTCACGTCGAGCGCGATCGGGGCGCCCTTGTCGTCGCGCTTGCCCGGGCCGATCGCCAGGACTTCGCCCTGATCCGGCTTTTCAGCAGCGGCGTCGGGGATCACGATGCCCGAGGCGGTCTTGGTTTCCTGATCCAGGCGCTTGACGATCACGCGATCGTGCAAAGGACGAAGGTTCATATTCACTCCTCTCTTGACTGAGATTGAAGAACGCTTAGGGAATCTGCCCGGCTGGGTGCCCGGCAGAGAATTGTTAGCACTCTCGTGCAGCGAGTGCTAATTATATGGACGGGTTTTGACAAATTCAAGAAGGAGAACCGGAGGAATTTTCGGGGAGGCGACGCGGCGGGAAAAACACGCAAAAACAACAAAAACTCCTTTTTAAACAAAGACATGTGGCATTCATCCAACCCGAACGGCGGCGCCGTGCGGCCCGCCGAACCCATCCAGCCCCGTTTGGACACCGGGTAAGCCCGGAGTTCCTGAGACCGGCGACCTCGCATCAAAAAAACCGTGCGGGCGCCGATTTCGTCCGCCACGACGTGCTCGCTCGCCGGCGTGGCCCGGCCGATTTCACGCGTCGGCGCAGTCCGCGCCGGACAGCGGCCGGAAGGTCCGGCCGTCCGTTTCGACGGTCGCGCCCAGCCGGCGCGCGAGCCCCTTCGCGCCTTCGCGCATCACGACGTCGTGATTCCATCGGAACAGCGGCCGCGCGAGCGGCTCCAGCCAGTTCATCCAGCCGTGCGTGCGGATGTGCCAGTCGTAGCGCACGACGGTGCGCGCGCCGTCGGCGGCGAACGACCAGCGGCCGTCGCCCTCGATCGCGCCGCTCGCATGGCCTTCGAGCGCGTGCGGCCGCTCGACGCGCCGCACGCGCATGTCGAAGGTCAGCCGGTACGGCAGCGCGCCCTTCCAGGTATACCGGTGCAATGCGCCGACGCCGCGCGCGTCGCCGGGCTCGAGCTCGACGGTGCGCACGGCGCCCTTCCACCAGTCGGGCCAGCGATCGGCCTGGTAGATCGCGTCCCAGACCGCCGCGAGCGGCGCATCCACCCGCCAGGTCGTCGAAAACCGGTACTCCGCCATGCAGCCTCCGGCATGCGCGTTCAGGAACACGGCGCGCCGTCAGGGCGCGAAGAAACGCTCGGGAAACGCGACGTCGATTTCCACGTCGTCGAGCGTCACGGTTTCGAGCGGCACGTCGTCGTCGCCGGCATAGCTGACGACTTTCAGCGGAAAACCGTCCGCGGCGTCGAGCCACAACCGGTAGCGATGCACGCCGTCGACCGCGTGCGCGGGCGCGCCCGTGACCAGCACGCGTTGCGCGGTCCGGCCGCCGACGGCCTCCTCGCCTTCGGTCACCGTCGCGCCGCCCTGCTGCAGCGCATGGACGTTGCGCAGCAGTTCGCCGACGTCGGAGCGGTCGACCCGGTGGCCGGCGCGGTCGCGCACGAGCGGATTGGACGGCGACAGCGTCAGCGCGGGCGGCGCATGCGTGCCGAACGGGCGCAGCGTGACCTTGCCGTCGCCGGGATCGTATGCGAGCACCGCGCCGCGATGCGGCGACACGAAATCCATCCGGACGAAGCCGGGTTTCAGGTACGCGTAGCGGATTTCGGTGTGCTCGCCGTCGCGCGCCGACGAGCGGATCGTCGCGCGGTACGAGCGGACGTGGTCGAAATGCGCCTGCGCGGCGGTCACGGGATCGGCTGTCATGCTCGCTCCTATCAGGCTCGCGGCCAGCAACGCGGCGATCACGGCGCCGCCTCGACTTCGAGCACGCCTTCCATCCCGCGCTCGCGATGGCTTCTGAAAAACAGCAGCCGGTGCGTGCAATAGTAGGCGAATCGCCCGGGCTGCACCGGCGTGAAACGGAACGTCTTCGGCGTCGTATCGAGTTCGGTGCGTACCGCGATGCCGGCCTGCGGCGCGTCGATTTCGAAACTGTGCGGCACCACGCCGGGCTCGGCCGATACCGTGAGCTCGACCGGCGCGTGCGCGCGGACGATCACATGATTCGGCCGGAAGAAATAGCTGCCGCCGACGATCGTCACGCGCTGCACGCCATCGGCATCAACCGGCACGCGCACGGGCGGGTCGCCGTCCGCGTGCGCAAGCATCGTGCCCGCGAGGCACGCCGTCAGCACGAGCCCCTTCATCATCGCCATCTTCATCGCCTGCTCCCCGCGGGCGCCGCGCGTCACCCCTTCCACGCATCGGTCGGCCCGCCCAGCGCACCGCATGCGTCGATCGCCAGCTCGCGCAGACGCCGTTCGTCGCCACGGCCGGACAGCGCATAACCCATGCCGCGATCCGACCAGAAATACGTGTAGCGGCCGTCGGCCGACAGCGCCTGCGGCGCGAGACGCCGCGCGTCGTATGCGGTCATGTACAGCGTCACGCGCGCGCCGTCCGCGCGCTGGTACATGAGCTGCGCGGCCGGCCCCGCGTCGCCGGGCAGCAACCGGCCGCCCAGCAGCGCGTAGCCGTATTCGTCGAGCGACGGTGCGCGCACCGGCCGACCGACGCGCGCGGACAACCACGCGGCGAGACGCCCGGGATCGGCCGCGCCGACTTCCACCGGATGTTCGCGGTCGGCCGCGTACACCGCGTACGCGACATCGGCGCGCGCGGCGAACGCCGGTTCGCGGCCGAACGCCGCCCAGCCCGCATGCAGCGCGACACCGATCAGCAGCCCGGCCGCCAGCCCCGCGAACGCATGCGCGACGGCGCGCCAGCGCGACGCGCGGCGCTGCACGAACAACGCGGGCGCCGCGCCCGGCAACGGGAACAGCGCCTTCAGCGCATCGCGCTGTGCGCGGTAATGCGCGAATCGTTCGGCTTCCTGCGGATCGGCCTGCAGGCGCGCGAGGACCTCGCGCCGCTCATGCCCGGACAGTTCGCCGTCCAGCAGCGCGGACAGCAGTTGCGCCGACGCATCGTCTTCCTGCTCGTTCGAAGGCTTGCGCGGATCGTCCATCATGGCTTCCCGATCACCCGTAACGTGGCCGCGCCGTGCGTCGACGGCGCGTCCGACAGCAGCGCGCGCATCTGGGCGCGCGCCCGCGCGAGCCGCGACATCACGGTGCCCACCGGCACGCCGAGCACCTGCGCGGCATCGCGATAGCTCAACTCCTCGAGCGCGACCAGCAGCAGCACCTCGCGCTGTTCGACCGGCAGCCGGTACAGCGCGCGCTGCACGTCGCGCAACTCCAGCCCGCCGACCTCGCCGGCCGGCGCGGCCATCGTCTGCCAGGGCGCCGTCGCATCGTCGACCGCGATCTCGTGCCGCGCGCGCAACTGGTCGATGAATCGGTGCCGCAACAGCGTCAGCAGCCATGCGCGCAGGTTGCCGCCGTCGCGCGGCGGCCGGTTCAGCGCACGCTCGAGCGTGTCCTGCACGAGATCGTCGGCCCACGCGCGCTCGCCCGTCAGCGCACGCGCATAACGCGTGAGATGCGGAAGCCACACCAGCAGGTCCGATTCATAGCTCATCGGGGCGCCTCGCGCGTCGCCGCGCAGTCACGGTCACGGCCGCGCGACGTGCCACATGCCGCCGATTCCGTCGCCGCCCGCGTCGCCGGCCTGGTGGTCCATCTTCCAGCGATACAGCGGACGGCCGCGGTATGCCCATTGCTTTTTGCCGTCGTCGCGGGCGACGAGGCTCAGCGCGCCCGACGCCTTGTCGTACGCGTCGGCGAGCGCGGGCGGCCAGTTGGCCGCGCACGTGCCGTCGCACATGCTCTTGCCCGGCGCATCGCGATCGAACACGTACAGCGTCATGTGGGCTTCGTCGACCAGTTTCCCGTCGCCGACCTGGGGCGGTTCCGCGGCCGCCGGCCGCACGATCGCCGCCGTCAACGCGGCAGCGAAGAGCATCCGTTTCATTCCCGTTCTCCTTGGCGTCGTGTCGCGACACGCTGCCGCCGGGCGGGACGATCGGCTTCGTCGCGATCATTATCCCGCCGGGCGGCCGTGCCGGAACTCGGTATGTAAACGGACGGCGGTGGTCGGTTATTCCATGCGGCGGCGCGACGAGCGGCGACGCATCATTCATACGACGCAAGCACGCGGGAAGCCGGAAATGACAAAGCGTCGTGCGGTTGCTGCCGGTTACCTCGGCAATGCGCCGGTCGGCGACCGGAGCAGCGTCGTCACCGGTGCGAGCGGGCTCCCTGCGCCGCCGACGTTGCCAAACGTGCCGGTGACCTGGTTCACGACGTCCTGCGCGTGCCGGCGGCCAAAACCGCATCTGCGCGCCCCAAGTTCAGCCGAAACGTACAGGCCGATACGGATGGGGATCGATATAAGTCGGCGCGCCCGTCATCATTTCGGCGAGCAGGCGGCCGGTGGCGGGCCCAAGCGTGAGCCCGTGATGGCAGTGGCCGAACGCGAACCACAAATGACGGTGGCGCGGCGCCGGCCCGATCACCGGACGCATGTCGGGCGTGCACGGCCGCATCCCGAGCCACGGTTCCGGATCGAGCCGCTCGCCGATGCCGAACGCGTCCCGCGCCAGCGGTTCGGCGCGCGCGAGCTGCACGCCGGTCGGCGGCGCGTCGCGCGGCGCGATCTCGACGCCCGTCGTGAGCCGCAGGCGGCCCCCCTCCATCGGCGCGACGACGAAGCCCGCCTCGGTATCGCACACGGGCACGTTCAGCGGCGCGCGTGTCGGCCGGTAATGCATGTGATAGCCGCGCTTCGCGCGCAGCGGAATCCGGTAGCCGAGCGGCGCGAACACCTGATCGGACCACGGCCCGAGCGCGACCACGGCCGAGCGCGCCGAGATCGGCCCGTGTTCGGACCGGACCTGCCAGCCGTCGTCCACCTGCACGAGCGTCGTCGCGTCGCCGTGCACGAACGTGCCGCCGTCGCGCTCGAACAGCCGCGCATAGGCCTGGGTCAGCCCGCCCGGGCTCGACACGGTCTTCGGATCCTGCCAGTGGAATGCGCCGCAGAATGCGTCGCCGATACCGGGCTCGCGCGCACGCAACGCATGCGCGTCGAGCACGGTCATCCGCAGCCCGTGCGCGGCGGCAACCTGCTGCTGCACGCGCGCTTGCGCGTCGAACAGCGCGGGCGAACGGAACGCCTCGATCCATCCGCCGTCGTGCACGAGCGGCTGCGCGTCGGTGCGCGCGAGCAGCGCATCGTGCTCGACGACGCTCGCCGCGACGAGCGGCAGCAGGTCGCGCGCGGCGGCCGCGAGCCGCTGGGGCGACGATTCGCGCCAGAAGCGCGCGAGCCAGCCCGCATACGCAGGCAGCGCGCGGTAATCCCAATAGAGATCGACCGAACGGTTGCGCGCGTAGCGCAGCAGCGTGCCGAGCCGGCGCGGAAACGCATACGGCACGACCGACGAGCGCTCGATCAGCCCCGCGTTGCCGTGGCTGGTTTCCTCGCCGGGCGCGCGCCGGTCGACGAGCGCGACGCGCAGCCCGCGATCCTGCAGATGCAGCGCCGACGACACGCCGACGATGCCGGCCCCCAGAACGATGACGTCGAAATCCATGGTCCCCCGCACTGCGTCGAGATGGGATGCGCGGTGCGCCGGCCCGCGGCCGGCACGCGGCGGCGCTTACTTCGCGATGATGTCGCGCTTGAAGTACTTCTGCGACAGCGCGCTCAGCGTGCCGTCCTTTTTCAGCGCGTCGAGCGCGCCGACGATCTTCGCCTGCAGCGCCTTGTCGTTCTTGCGCAGCCCGAAGCCGGTGCCTTCGCCGAGGGTCGCCGGATCCTTCAGCGGCTCGCCGACGATCTGGTAGCCGCGACCGGCCGGCTTGTCGAGGAACCCGTCCTGCGCGGTCTGCGCCTCCTGCACGGCCGCGTCGAGACGGCCCGCGACGAGATCGGCGTAGATCTGGTCCTGATCCGGATACGACACGACGGCCACGCCCGCATTCGCCCAGTGCGCCTTCAGGAAATCCTCCTGCGACGAGCCCTGCAGCACGCCGACGTGCTTGCCGCGCAGGCTCGCGACGTCGGGCTTCAGCGGCGAGCCGCGCTTCGCGACCATCACGATCGGCACCACGTAGATCGCCGGCGTGAAGTCGATGCTTTGCTTGCGCTTCGCGGTGATGTTCATCGCCGAATTGATCGCGTCGAACTTGCGCGCCTGCAGCGCCGGGATCAGCCCGTCGAACGCATTCTCGACCCACACGCACTTCATGTTCAGCTTCGCGCATACCGCGTTGCCGACATCGACGTCGAAACCCTGCAGTTGACCGGCCGGCGTCTTGCTCTCGAACGGCGGATAGGCGGCTTCGATCCCGAAGCGCAACGTGGTCTGTTCGGCATGGGCCGTGACGGCCGCGCACGCGAGCGCGAGCGCCGCGGCGGCGCAGAGGGAAAGTTTCCAGTTCATGACGGTCCTTCTGTTCCGGAGTGAGGCGATGAAGATCGGTCGCGCGCCGGGTCGGCATTCGACGCAGGCCGCCGCCGCACGGCGACGTGTCGGGTCCTGCACGCTAAATATAGACTAAAAGTCTACTGTAGACTATAGGGGATACGAGGAGATCACTACGTTGCTCGACGTCGAAATTTCGTTGCCCGCTCGTAAATGTCGTTGATTCCATGGTGTTTTTCATGAGTTCGGCACGGCCACGACGTCTCGAAAAGAAAAATCATCCCGATTTTGTTTGTCTATATTAGACTTTTTGGTCCATAAAATCCGCCGGACACCGTCTTTCGAGACTTTCTGTCCAGCCCGCACCGGAGATGTCCCGATGACGCAAACCGTCCCCACCCTGCCGCTGACCATCGACGAAGCCGCAGTGCGCGCGGCGCTGCCGTCGCTCGACGTGCTCGGCACGCTGCGCCGCATGTTCGCGTCGCTCGCCGCGGCGCGCGCGGTGCAGCCGCCGCAGACGCTCACGCTGTTTCCCGACCAGGCCGGCGACTTCATCACGTATCTCGGCGCGCTCGCCGACGAGCAGGTGTTCGGCGCGAAGCTGTCGCCGTATGTCGTGACGGGCGGTAAACCCGGCGGGAAACCGATCGTCACCGCATGGACCGCCCTGATGTCGATGCAAACCGGCCAGCCGCTGATGTGGTGCGACGCGGGGCTGCTGACCGTCGAACGCACGGCCGGCACGACGGCGCTCGCGGTCGAC
Organism: Burkholderia sp. APQ4-4ca; assembly: GCF_057837105.1. NCBI lineage: Bacteria > Pseudomonadati > Pseudomonadota > Betaproteobacteria > Burkholderiales > Burkholderiaceae > Burkholderia > Burkholderia sp. APQ4-4ca. The sequence goes on from NZ_JBYQCG010000227.1 coordinate 36,746, forward strand.
TGCCTCGCGCCGCGCGACGCGCGCCATCTGGCGATCGTCGGCGCGGGCGCGGTCGGCCTCGCGCACCTGCGGCACACGGCGGCGCTGCGCGACTGGGCCACGATCCGCGTGTACTCGCCCGCGCTGGCCGGCGATGCGGCGCTGCAGGCAAGCCTCGCCGCGCTCGACCCGCGCGCACGCGCGGGGGCGAGCGTCGAGGCGTGCGTGCGCGACGCGGACGTGGTGATGCTGTGCACGTCGTCGGGCACACCGGTGCTCGGCAACGGCATGCTCACGCGCCCCGCGCTCGTCACGTCGATCAGCACGAACGTCGCGCGTGCGCACGAAATCCCGCCCGCATGGCTGCCGGACATGGACGTCTACTGCGACTACCGGCACACGACGCCCGCAAGCGCCGGCGAGATGCGGATCGCGGCGGCCGAACACGGCTGGGATGCCGGCCGGATCGTCGGCGACCTGCCCGCGCTCGTCGCCGGCACCTGTGCGGCGCCGTCGCGCACGCGTCACGCACTGTTCCGCTCGATCGGCCTCGGGCTGGAGGACATCGCGATCGCGCACGCGCTATACATGCACCTGACGCGCGGATGAGCGCCCCGCGCGCGCGGGGCCGATACAATGGCGCAACCGCCGCGGCGGCCGCGCGCGGGCGCACGGGCATGCCGGCCGACGATGCGCCGGCCCGCCGGCCCGACACGCTGCCCGGCTCCCGCCCACCCGAGATCGCGACACCGATGCGCAAGAAGAAATCTCCCGTCAAAGACCTGCTGCTCACCCGCTATGCGCCGATCGCCGACGGTATCGCCGCGCTGTTCTTCCCGTACGCGGAAGTCGTGATCCACGACCTGCACGACCAGACCGTGCTGTATCTGGCGAACAATCTGTCCAAGCGCGAGGTCGGCGACGATTCCGCGCTCGAGGAAATCGATCATTCGGCGCGCGAGCGCGTGATCGGCCCGTACGAGAAGCTGAACTGGGACGGCCGGCGCATGCGCTGCGTGAGCAACGTGTTGTTCGACGACGAAGGCCGCCCGGCGGGGATGATGTGCATCAACTTCAACATCGCGGTGTTCGACGAGGTGCGCGCGACGCTGGACCTGTTCATCAAGGGCGCGGGCGTCGTCGCGCAGCCCGACGAGCTGTTCCGCGACGACTGGCAGGAGCGCATCAACACGTTCCTGCACGGCTGGCTGCGCGAACGGCAGGTCGGGTTGAACGGGCTCACGCGCGAGCACCGGCGCGAACTCGTCGAGGCGCTGTACGCGGAAGGCGCGTTTCGCGGCAAGAGCGCGGCGAACTACGTCGCGAACGTGCTCGGGATGGGGCGCGCAACGGTCTACAAGCATCTGAAGCACCTGAAGGAAACGCAGGGCGACGCCTGAGCGCGATGCGGCGGGCGTCATGACGGCCGGGCCCGGCCGTCGGTGCCGGGCGGTCGTTTCCGCGTCCAGGCTCGCGATACGCGGGCGCGGCTGCATGCCGCTCGGGCCTGCGGACGACGGAGCCTGGAAACCTAAAATGATATAGTCTCGGTTACATTTTTTTGCCGTCCCGAACCGCCCATGACGACCGCTCCCGCCCCGACCGACCGCCCCACCCTCACCGTCGAAATCTGGTCCGACCTGATCTGCCCGTGGTGCTGGATCGGCAAGCGCCGCTTCGACGAAGCGCTGGGCGCGTTCGCGCACGCCGAGCGCGTCGACGTCGCGCTGCGCGCGTACCGGCTGATGCCCGGCCGGCCCGTCGAGCCGGTCGAGGCGATGCTCGCGGGCAAATACCGGATGGCGCCCGCGCAGGTCGACCAGATGCTGCGGCAGGTGACCGAGGCGGCCGCGAGCGTCGGGCTGCGCTACGACCTGCCCGGCACGCTGGTCGGCGACACGCTCGACGGCCACCGGCTCGTGAAGCTCGCGCAAGCGTCGGGCCGCGCGCATGCGCTGACCGAGCGCCTGTATCGCGCGTATTTCTGCGAGCACGGCTCGCTGTTCGATCATGCCGCGCTGACCGCATTCGCGGTCGAAGCCGGGCTCGAGCGCTCGGCCGTCGAAGCGGTGCTGCGCAGCGACGCGTACCGCGACGAAGTCGACGCCGACATCGCGCGCGCCGCACAGATCGGCGGGCGCGGCGTGCCGCTGTTCGTGTTCGGCGGCCGCTACGCGGTATCGGGCGCGCAGCCGGCCGACGCGTTCGCGCAAGCACTCGACCAGGCGTGGCGCGACGGCGTCGTCGCACTGGGCGGCGGCGACGCGGCCGCCTGCGGCCCCGACGGCTGCGACCTGCCGGCGCGCGCGTAACGCGCATCCCGCTTCACGCGCGCCGGGGCCAAATGCGCCACTGCGCGCCACTACGCGACGCTCCTGCCATGAACCGACAGGAAGCCCGCGCCGGCGGCGTCTACAATGCATCCTTCCCTATAACGACGAGAAGGCTGCGCGCCCATGACCCACGGGATTCACGGCGAGAAGCGCTGGTACGCGCTGATCGTGCTCTGCCTCGGCGTGCTGATGATCGTGCTCGACAGCACGATCGTGAACGTTGCGCTGCCGTCGATCAGCACCGACCTCCACTTCACCGAAACCGCCCTCGTGTGGGTCGTCAATGCCTACCTGCTGACGTTCGGCGGCTGCCTGCTGCTCGGCGGCCGGCTCGGCGACCTGTACGGCCAGCGGCGCATGTTCCTCGCGGGCCTCGTCGTGTTCACGCTCGCGTCGCTCGCCTGCGGGCTCGCGCAATCGCAGGCGATGCTGATCGCCGCGCGCGCGGTGCAGGGGCTCGGCGGCGCGGTCGTGTCGGCCGTCTCGCTGTCGCTGATCATGAACCTGTTCACCGAGCCCGGCGAACGCGCGCGCGCGATGGGCGTCTACGGCTTCGTGTGCGCGGGCGGCGGCAGCATCGGCGTGCTGCTCGGCGGGCTGCTGACGAGCTCGCTGTCGTGGCACTGGATCTTCCTCGTCAACCTGCCGATCGGCGTCGCGGTCTACGCGATGTGCGCCGCGCTGCTGCCGCGCGTGCGCGCGCCGGCCGGCGCCGCGCGGCTCGACGTCGCCGGCGCGATCACGGTGACGGCCTCGCTGATGCTGGCCGTCTACGGGATCGTCGGCGGCAACGAGGCAGGCTGGCTGTCGACGCAGACCGTCGCGTTGATCGGCGCGGCCGTCGTGCTGCTCGCGCTGTTCATCGCGATCGAGTCGCGCGCCGCGCATCCGCTGATGCCGCTCACGCTGTTCGCCGCGCGCAACGTCGCGCTCGCGAACGCGATCGCCGTGCTGTGGGCGGCCGCGATGTTCGCGTGGTTCTTCCTGTCCGCGCTGTACATGCAGCGCGTGCTCGGCTACGGGCCGCTGCAGGTCGGCCTCGCGTTCCTGCCGGCGAACCTGATCATGGCCGCGTTCTCGCTCGGGCTGTCGGCGCGGATCGTGATGCGCTTCGGCATCCGCGGCCCGATCGCCGCCGGCCTGCTGATCGCGGCGTGCGGCCTCGCGCTGTTCTCGCGCGCACCGGTCGACGGCGGTTTCGCGTGGCACGTGCTGCCCGGCATGACGCTGCTCGGCATCGGCGCAGGCGTCGCGTTCAATCCGGTGCTGCTCGCCGCGATGAACGACGTCGACCCGGCCGATTCCGGGCTCGCGTCGGGCATCGTCAACACCGCGTTCATGATGGGCGGCGCGCTCGGGCTCGCGGTCCTCGCGAGTCTCGCCGGCGCCCGCACCGACGCGCTCGCGGCGGCACGAGCGACGCCGCTCGACGCGCTGAACGGCGGCTACCACGCGGCCTTCGCGTTCGGCGCGGCGTTTGCGGCCGTGGCGGCGCTGGCCGGTTTGGCGCTGCGCATCCGGCCGCCGCGCGCGGTCGAAGGCGCCGGGCCCGCGATGCACTGACCGTCGACGGGCGGCCCGGGAACCGGCATCGAGCGAGGGCGCGCATTGTCGCGCCCTTTTTTATGCGCGCCGGATACGCGTCATCTGCCCCCGATTCTCCATCGCTTTCAGGTCGATCACCCTCGTCGGCCGCGCTCGTGTTCAAACGCCCGGTTCATGTCCCGCCGGCCGTATGCGGTGCGGATCTCCCGGCGATTTTTAACGCAGTCGTACATTGACGCGCCACTTTTGCGACAATGGCGGACTTTGACGCGCGCAGCGCCGCCGAACGCCATATAACCGCCTGCCTCCGATGTCGCTTCCCCATATCGATCTGCTGTACTCGCTGTCCGGCCTGTTCGTCGGCATTCTCGTCGGCCTGACGGGCGTCGGCGGCGGTTCGTTGATGACGCCGATCCTCGTGCTGCTGTTCGGCGTCCACCCGGCGACGGCGGTGGGCACGGACCTGCTGTACGCGGCCGCGACCAAGGCCACCGGCACGCTCGTCCACGGCCTGAAAGGCTCGGTCGACTGGCGCATCACGGGCCGGCTCGCGGCGGGCAGCGTACCGGCCGCGACGCTCACGCTGTGGTGGCTGCACACGCACGGGATGAACACGCCCGGCACCGCGCGAATGATCCAGCTCGTGCTCGGAGTCGCGCTGCTGCTCACGTCGCTCGCGCTGATCTTTCGCCCTCAGCTCACGGCGTTCGCCGCGCGCAACCCGCTCGCGCCGAGCCCCGCGCGCACGCTGTGGTCGACCGTGCTGACGGGCGCCGTGCTCGGCGTGCTCGTGTCGATGACGTCGGTCGGCGCCGGCGCGATCGGCGTGACCGTGCTCCTGCTGCTGTATCCGCTGCTCGCGACGACCCGCATCGTCGGTTCCGACATCGCGCATGCGGTGCCGCTCACGCTGGTCGCGGGCATGGGCCACTGGCTGCTCGGCTCCGTCGACTGGTCGATGCTGCTGTCGCTGCTGCTCGGTTCGCTGCCCGGCATCGTGATCGGCAGCCTGCTGTCGGCGCGCGCGCCCGAACGGCTGCTGCGCAACCTGCTCGCGTCGACCCTGGTCGCGGTCGGCGTGCGGCTCGTGCTGGCGTAAGCGGGCGCCTCGCGCCTGATGACAAACGCCGCCGCCGGCGCATGCCCATCCTCGATAGAGGGATTTCCATCCCTGTTTTGAGGATTAGGGAAGCCGTCACCTGCGACCTCCGGGGCGACGCCCCCTCCGACACAAAAAAATGCCCCCGGGAGTCCATGACTCTCGAGGGCATCTTGAGGAACGACACCGCCGCCATCGACGCACACGACCCGCAGCGCCGGGACGCATGCGCGAGTGCATTTTTTCGTCGCGGCGGCCGGCGGGCGGCGTGACCGCCCTCGCCGCTTACTGCCCCTGCTGCCGCAGCTTCTGCTGCTTCATCTGCTGCGTGCGCGCCTGCAGCTTCAGCACGCGTTGCAGTGCGGTGCGATTCGCGAGGATGCCGTCGTAGAAGTTGGCGAGATCGCCCTTCAGCGCGGTCCGCGACGCGTCGTTCAGGTAGATCATGTGGCCCGACGGGTAGTTCTTGATCGTCAGGTTCTGCGCCTTCAGCGTCGGATCGAGCGGCATCTGCGCGAGCGTCAGTTCCGTCTGGTGGAATGGCGTGACGGCGTCGAAATAGCCGTTCGCCGACAGCACCTTCAGATCCGGGTTCACGCTCATCGTCGACGCCAGATCGCCGGCCGTGTACAGCGTGTTGCCGCCGCCCTTGTTCGCGCCGGTCGGGTCCGTGTGGCTGAAGTCCCAGTTGTTGAAGACCTGGTCGTTCAGGTCCACGAACGACGACGTCGACGTGTACTTGAGGTCGGTGTTGATGTAGCTGTTCCACAGCACCGTGTACGCGCCGCCGACGTTCGTGATCGACGGATCGTTGCTGCCCGAGTTCGGCAGGATGTACGGCGCGATGCCCTTGCCCGTGAAGTTCGCGCGACCGTCGTACTGGCCGATCTGCGTGCCCGGCACGAGCGTCAGGAAGAACGTGTACGGCGGGTTGTCGTCCGAGGACGGCACGTTGCCGAGCGCGGCCGGGTTGCCGAAGGTCTGGATCAGCGACGTCGGGTCCGTGCCGATGTACGCGCCCATCTGCTGCGCGGTCTGCAGGTTCAGGTTCAGCCGCACGTTCACGAAGCCGCCGTCCTGCGGGTTCGGCTTCTGCGCGAGCGGCGCGAGCGTGTTGTCCGCGTAGTTACGGGCCTGCACCATGTACGCATCGAGATCGGTCGGCGTCGGGTTGAGCGTCGTCTTCTTCCAGTAGAACGCGTCGGCCGCGAGCGTCGGGAACGTGCCCGCCGCGGACAGCGCGTTCGCGTAGTCGAGGATCGACGACTGCAGCGTGATCCCGTTCAGGTCGATGCCGTCCTCGTGCAGCACCCACGACACGACCGCGCTGCGCGCGGTGCCGTACGACTCGCCGTACAGGAACTTCGGCGAATTCCAGCGCGAGTACTTGGTCAGGTAGCGCTGGATGAAGCGGTCGATCGAGCGTGCGTCCTGGTCGGTGCCCCAGAAGTCCTTGTTCTTCGCCGGCGCGATCGCGGTCGAGTAACCGGTGCCGACCGGGTTGATGAACACGAGGTCGGTGCGGTCGAGCAGGCTGTCCGGGTTGTCGAGCAGCTTGTACGGCGCGGGCGGCGTGAAGTTCGGGAACGACGACTGCAGGCGCTTCGGCCCGTACGAGCCGAGCAGCAGGTAGACCGACGACGAGCCCGGGCCGCCGTTGTAGAAGAACGTGACCGGGCGCGGCTTCGACGGGTCGGGATTGTCCTGCGTGTACGCGACGTAGAACATCTTCGCGTTCGGCGCCGACGTGACCGGATCGATCGTCGTCAGGTGGCCGGTGGTGGCCGTGTACTTGATCGTCTTGCCGCCGATCGTGACCTGGCGGTGCACGACCGCCGCGCCTTCCGTCGAATCCGTGACCGCATCGTTCGGCCCGGTGCCGTACACGTCGGTGTCGACGTACGGCTGGTCGGCCGCGGTGGCGGCCGTTGCGTCGGTGCTGGCCGACGTGCTGCCGCTGGACGTCGCGGCCGCGGTGGCGGCCGACGCCGTCGGGCTCGGCCCGTCGTCGCCGCCGCACCCCGTGACGAGCAGCGCCGCGGCCGCCGCGGCGGCGAGCGGTACGCTCAAGGTCGTTCCGAATAGCGCGAAACCGTCTTTCAAGGACTTCCGTGTCGTCATTATTGCCTCTCGAACAGAACGATAAATACCGCCGGTCGCAAAGGATCATTTGCGCCGACGCTCCGCACCGGGAATGCATTCGTTATGCGACGCATTCCGAGTTTTTTACCGGATCGGCGAATACCGATCGGCACGATTTACCCCACCCATGTTTTTTGCAACCGCACAATGGCATCAATTCCATTGCCAACGGCAATTCAACGATCCGCCGCAATACCGATTCATTCCCGCCGATTTGCCGGCACGGCAAAAGCGACGGACAAAAGAACGCCTCGCAAAGCCCGACCGGCAAAGCGCCTTCACTTCGAACAGACGAACGATCCCCGTCGGCGAGATATCGATTAATCGCGAAGCGGCGATCAATCGCGACTCGAGCCGATTGAATAAAATCGAAAGGATCGATTAACTAAACGGAAAGAAATATTCTCGTAATCTGATTTATTAAATTAAGTGAAAATACCGGCGCATAATAAGTTCCGGATTTATCGCCGTAAAGTAAGAATTTGTTACAGCACTCGCCATTCGGATAAAAGGCAGTCCGGGACCGATTCCAGAGACGCGCATAAAAAAGCCGGACGGCTGTCCGGCTCGTGGGAGGCGGGTGACGGCCGTCGTCAGAGCGGCACGTCGATCGTGCCGGCGCCGACGGAAATCGCGTTCGCGCCCGGCGCGCCCGAGATCGGCGGCAGGTTCGCGCTCGTCAGCGCGGGCGCGGCGCCCGGCGTGCCGCCGCGCGGCACCGTGCGGATCACCTGCGACGGCGGCAGCGGCGCGCCGTTCTTCAGGTGCCGCCACATCAGGTTCAGCGCCTGCACGTTGTAGTAGTGAACCGGCACGAAGCGCGTATCGAAGCCCGGAACCGACAGGAACGCGTCGAAGTGCTGGCCGTTCGTCACTTCGTAGAACACCAGCTGGCTGCGCCCGGCTTCGCTGATGCCGTTCTGCGCGACGTACGCGCGCGACGCGTGGTTCACGGGCACGAGCGCGTCGCTGCGGCCCTGCACGATGATCGCCGGCTTGCCGTGCAGGTTCGCGTTCACGCGCACCGCGTCGACGTTCGCGGGCATGCCGAGCATCCCGTTCGTCCACAGCTGGCGCAGGCACAGCGCGCCCGCGAAGCTTGCATCGGGCGTCGCGAGCCGGTGGTCGACGCCCGCGCCGTTGTTGAACACGAGATTGATGCCGGCCGTCGGCGGTACGCCGTTGCCGACGCCGAATACGGCCGGCATCGGCGACGCGGCGGGCGCCGCGACCGCGCCCGCCGCGTTCGTGGTCGCGAAGCTGAAGTTGCACAGGTTGTCGGTGACGCGCGAGCGCGTGTACGCGTTCGCATAGGTGACCGCGATCGCGGGAATCGCCTGCGAATCCCACATCGGCGCCTGCAGCAGGTCGGAATCGGCCAGATAGCCGGCCGCGTGGAGCTGCGCGAGCGCGTCGGCCGCCTGGCTCTGCGTGTCGGCGCCCGCCACCAGCCCGGCCGCGGCGAGCGTCGCACAGCGCTGCGTGCGGATCGACTGCGTGGTCGCGGCCGGCAGCGCGCTCAGGTACGGCGCGCCGGCGAGCGACGCCGACGCGGCCGCGCACGGTTCCAGCAGGTTCGCGAGCGTCGCGTAATCGGCCAGCGGCCGGCCGAACGACGGCGCCGGCTGGCCGCCCGCGCGGACGACCGCATTCGGCGCCATCCGCACGTTGATCTGCGGCTCGCCGACCACGACCGCGGTAATCCACCCGCGGTTGTCCTGCTCGGCCGCCGCGAGCGACGCGCCGCCGCCGTTGCTGACCGACGCGGCGATCGTCGTGATGTCGCCCGCGCGATAGCGCACGCCGTGATGCGTGCCGTCGATCAGCGGGCCGAACTGCTCGTTGAGCGCCCAATACGCGAATTCGACCGCCTGCAGCGTCATGCGCCCCCAGTCCTGCTCGGGATTTTGTTGCGAATGCGCGTGCTTGAACGCATAGCGGTTCGGGAAGCGGCTGTTGAACGCGGCGAGATCGCCGCTCGTCACGTTCGCGGTGAACAGGCTCGCGGCGCCGGCCAGCACCGCGTCGGCGAGCGTGCCGTCGATCAGCGTGACGGTGTCGGAGCCGAGCTCGTGCGCGCCGTTGCCGCCGCCCTTGTCGTTGTAGGCCACCGCGCAGCCGCGCTTGAGCGCCCATTCGCCGGCCGCGGAAATCGCGCCGTACACGCCGCGCGAGCCGGACGACGTTGCCGTGACGATGCACGGCTGCGCGGGATTGAAGCTGGCAGGCACCTGCACGAGCAGCGTCACGTTCTTGCTGCCGCTGCCGTCATCGGAGTACGCAAGATATTCGGTGCCGGGGATCTTGCCTTCGCCGAGCGTGTCGTTGCCGTCGAGATCGACGTTCGGCCCCCAGAAGCGGCCGTAGCCGCCGTTCGCGCTCATGTCGACGAGCGCGCGGTAATTCGACCAGATGGCGAGGCGGCGCAATTCGGCGCTGGTCGGCCGCGACGGATTCGCGAAGCCCGGCGCGCTCGCCGCCGCAAGGCCCGTCTTGCCGAGGCCGGCCGTCAGCAGGTCGTCGCTCGCGCCGTCGTAGGCCGTCGTGCGCACGCTGCCGGACACGAAGCCGGGCAACCGGTTGCGCTCGGCCGACTCGTCGCCGTTGCAGGCGCCGAGCATCGCGACCGCGGCCAGCGCCGCGCCCCCCACCACCCGCCTGCCCCACCCGAACTTCGTCATCGCCGCCCCCTCGATATCGTTATCGGCCCGCCGCCGCGCCGCGCGCGGTTGTCGGCCTCTGAAGCGCAAACGGGCCCCGGCATGCCGGGGCCCGCCTGGAAACGGGCGCGCGCGGCGCTCGCGCGCCGCCGCCCGGCGTTACTGCTGCTGAACCGTCAGCTTGTTCGTGACCGACGTCACGCCCTTCACGCTCTTGGCTGCCTCTTCCGCCTTGTCGATCTGTGCCTGATCGGGCACCGTGCCCTCCAGCGAGATCGCGCCGCCCTTCGAACGCACGGTGATGTTCGCCACGTCGATGCCGCCTGCCTTCGTAATGGCCTTGCGCACCGCGTAGCCGAGCTTGCGGTTCGCCTTCTTCGCGGTTTTCGCGGCGGCCTTCGGCGCGCTCGTCGCGGCCGCCGGCGCTTCCGTTGCCGCTGCGTCGCTCGACTGCGCATATACGCTGCCCGACAGACAGGCCGCCACGGCGGCGACACCCAACGCTCTCAACACGATCGACTTCATGCTATCTCCTTATCACTCCGGAACGGCCGTGCACAGTACGGCCGGATACCCCCAAAAACAGCCGGCCCGCGCGCGAACGGGCGGGACAGCCGGTGTTTTCCACGGCGATACGAGAGAGGCGTCACGGGCCGGCGGCCGGCGCACGCGAAAGCGGGCCGGCCGGGCCGGGCAGCCGCCGGCCGGACGCGCCCGGTCTGATGACGTGCCGGGTCGCGCGCGAATCGGGCGCGGCTGCGTCGCACAATGTAATCCAGCGCCCGCCGAAGCGCAAAGCTTTTGACGCGCCGGCGCCCGCCGCCGTCGCCGCGCCGCCGCGCGAGCCCGCCGGATTCGCGCATGCGCGGCGAAACCGGGTACCATCGCCGCGAGAATCCGCGTCGTCCCGCGACGACCGTCATCGATGCGTCACGCCAGCGCCATCCGCCGATCCCATGAAGCCTGCCCGCCCTCGCCCGCCGCGCCGCATCCTCGCCCGCTTCGTCGCCGTCTCGTGGCGCGACCTCGCGCTGTCGATCGGCCCGACCCTGCTGCTCGCCGGCGCGGCGGTCTGGCTCGCGGTCAAGCTGATCCAGCCGGCCCCGCCGTCCACGCTCGTGATCTCGGCCGGCCCGCCCGGCAGCACGTACTGGAACGCCGCGCAGAAATACAAGACGATCCTCGCGAAAAACGGCGTCACGCTCGACGTTCAATCGTCCGAGGGTTCCGCGCAGAACCTCACGCGGCTGTCGAACCCGAACGCGCCGGTCGACGTCGGCTTCGTGCAGAGCGGCATCGGCCCGAAGGCGCGCGACGAGCATCTGGTATCGCTCGGCAGCATCGGCTACGTGCCGCTCGCGATCATGTACCGCGGCCCGGTCGTCGCGCGCCTGTCCGACTTCAAGGGCAAGCGGCTCGCGCTCGGCGCCGAAGGCAGCGGCGCGCGCGAATTGAGCCTCGCGTTGCTGAAGATGAACGGCATCGTGCCGGGCGGCCCGACCGCGCTCCTGCCGACTGCCGGCGAGGACGCCGCGACCGCGCTGCTCGACGGCAAGATCGACGCCGCCTTCCTGTCCGGCGACTCGACGCAGATCCCGGTGATGGCGAAGCTGTTCCGCGCGCCCGGCGTGCACGTGTATTCGTTCACGCAGGCCGAGGCGTACGCGCGGCGCTTTCCGTACCTGACCGCGATCACGCTGCCGATGGGCGTCTACGATCTCGGCCGCAACCTGCCGCCCGCCGACATCCACACGGTCGCGCCGACGATCGAACTCGTCGCGCGCGACTCGCTGCACCCGGCGCTGTCCGACCTGCTGATCGAGGCCGCGCGCGAAGTGCACGGCCACGCGACGATCCTGCAGCACGCGGGCGAATTCCCGTCGTCCGTCACGCGCGGCTTTCCGCTGTCCGACGACGCCGCGCGCTACTACAAATCCGGCAAGAGCTTCCTGTACCGGCGGCTGCCGTTCTGGGTCGCGAGCCTCGTCGACCGGTTGCTGGTGGTGGTCGTGCCGCTGATCGTCGTACTGATCCCCGGGTTGCGGCTCGTGCCGTCGCTGTACGGCTGGCGCGTGCGCTCGCGCATCTACCGCTGGTACGGCGCGCTGATCGCGCTCGAGCGCAGCGCGCTCGGCGAGCATACGGCCGAGGAGCGCGTGCAGTTGCTCGACCAGCTCGACGACATCGAGGAGGCCGTGAACCGGATGAAGATGCCGCTCGCGTACGCCGGGCAGTTCTACGTGCTGCGCGAGCACATCGGCTTCGTGCGCGAGCGGCTCACGTCGCACGACCCGGATGCGCCGGCGGGCCCGCCCGGCGCCGGCAACCCGCCGGCGCGCGCGGAAACCGGCCCGCCGCCGGCCGGCGACGCCCCCCGGGCGACTCCCGGTTCCGCGTGAGCGAACGATCCGCGATCATTGCTGCATGCGCGCGCTGCCGCGTAACATGGAGGCCGCCGCCAGGCGCCGCACGCCCCACCCTCTGGAGAACGACATGACAACCGGCCTCGATACCGCCCAACCCGCCTGGTTCTTCGACTTCGTGTCGCCGTTCTCGTATCTGCTGCTCGAGCAGCACGACAAATGGCCCGACGTGCCGTTCCAGCCCGTGGCCGTGTCGCTGACCGACCTCCAGCGCCACTGGGGCCAGCGCGCGACCGCCGACGTGCCGGCCAAGCGTGTATTCACGTACCGTCACGCGCTGTTCCGCGCGGAACAGCTCGGCATCCGCTTCAAGATGCCGCCCGCGCACCCGTTCGATTCCGACAAGGTGCTGCGCCTCGCGATCGCGCTGCGCGCCGATATCGCGACGGTGCTGGAAATGTTCCGCTTCATCTGGCGCGAAGGCAACGATCCGTCGACGCCGGAAGGCTTCGCGGCACTGTGCGAACGCGTCGGCGTGAGCCACGGCGACGAGCTGATCGAATTCGAGGAAACCGCCGCGCAGCTGGCGCGCAACACGGCCGACGCGATCGCGCTCGGCGTGTTCGGCGTGCCGACGTTCTGGATGAACCAGCAACTGTTCTGGGGCGAGGACGCGCTGCCGATGGTGCTGTACTGCGCGCGCACGCCGAACTGGCTCGAATCGCGCGAGGTCAAGCGGATCAGCACGCTGCCGAAGGGCCGCGCGTGATGGCGTGCGTGATGGCCGGTATCACGCACGGCAACGCACGGCTGCGGTAAGGTTACGCGTCACTGGAATCACCCCCCATCGATGGAAGACGACGACCGTACCGCCTCGCTCGACATCTGGCTCGTGCGCGTGCTGCGCACGCTGCTGCTCGAGCGCAGCGTCACGCAGGCCGCGCTGCGGCTGAACCAGACCCAGCCCGCGATCAGCACCGCGCTGCGCAAGCTGCGCGAGACGCTGAACGATCCGATCCTCGTGCGCGGCAAATCCGGCATGGTGCCGACCGAATACGGCGCGTCGCTGCTCGAAGCCGCGTCGCGCGCGCTGCGCGAGGTCGACTTCATCGCGACGCCGCACGGCGACTTCGATCCGTCGTCCGCGCGGCGCACGTTCCGCGTCGCCGCGCCCGACTACCTGAACGATTTCTTCATGCCGACGCTGATCGAGCGCTTTCGCGACGCGGCGCCGCATGCGCGTCTGGAAATCGATTCGCTGAATCCCGCGCTCGATCACGCGGGCGCGCTCCAATCGGGCGCGCTCGATCTCGTGATCGGCAACTGGCCGAAGCCCGACCCGCAGTTCGCGCGCCAGGACCTGTTCTCCGACACGATCGTGTGCCTGATGCGCGACGCGCATCCGCTCGCCCGCGAGCCGCTCACGCGCGACGCGTATGCGGCGGCCGCGCACGTCGCGCCGACGCCGTACACCGGCGACAAGCGCAACGCGATCGAGATCGGCCTGGCACGTGCGCGCCTCACGCGGCGCATCGTGACGACGCTGCCGTACTTCGGCATCGTGCCGCAGGTGCTGCTGCAGTCGGACCTGATCTTCACGACGACGCGCCGCTTCGCGACGCACTATGCGCAACTGTTGCCGCTCGTCGTCGTCACGCCGCCCGTGCCGTTCCCGCGCATCAAGAGCTACCTGCTCACCCATCCGCAACCCGATCGGCCGACCGACATCGCGTGGCTGTGCGCGCTGATGCAGAGCGTGTCCGACGAGCTGACGGTCGCCCGCACCCGCAAGCGCTGACGTGCGGCCAAAGCGTCGCGCGACTGGTCAGGCAACGCGGCCGCTCAGGCCGTGCAGAAGGTTTCCTGCAGATGGGCCCAGCGCACGACGCCCGCCGCGTCGCGCGCGAACACGGCGGTCGCGCGACGCGCCGGCAGTTCGCCCGATGTCGCGTGCTGTGCTTCGAGATAGGTGATCACCGCATGCGTCGCGTCGGCCGCGCGCACGCGGATCTCCGACAGCGTGATGCGCAGCCCCGGCTTCGCGCCGGCCAGCTTCGCGAACAGCGCGCGCATGCCGTCACGGTCGACCATGCGGCCGTCGGTCAGGATCATCGTGAAGTCGACGGAAAACGCGGCAAGCAGCGCATCGAGCGCCGCCGGCGCGGTATCGACGCCGGACAGCCAGCGCTCGATGGCGACGACGCTCGCATCGAGCGCGTCGAGATAGACGGAGTGATCGGACATGGGTGCGTGCGCGATGACATGAAGCGCGGCCCGCTGCCGCGCGTTGTCGTGCAGTGTAGGCAAAAACGCGCGGCCGTGCGCCGGCCGCGCGGCATGACCGTTTTGCCGCGGCTTTATCGCACGCAGGACACGTCGTCGCGTGCGCGCCCGGCCGCGGCCGCCTTCGCATCGGCCACCGGCATGCCCGAGCGGGCCTGCAGCAGCTCCGCGCAGACAGCCACCGCGATCGCGCCCGGCGCCTTGTCGACGATGCCCGCGACGCCGATCGGGCACACCATCTCGACGAGCCGCGTCGGATCGACGCCGCGCGCGGCGAGCCGGCGCTCGAACTTCACGCGTTTCGTGCGCGAGCCGATCATCCCGAAGTACGCGTAGTCGCGCCGCCGCATGATCGCCGCGGCGAGCGCGAAATCGAGCGCGTGGTTGTGCGTCATCACGAGAAAGTACGTGCCGGGCGGCGCCGCGTCGACGACGGCCTCCGGCGTGTCGGTCGGCTCCGGCTGCACGTTCGGCGGACACTCGTCCGGGAACAGCTCGTCGCGCGTGTCGACCCACTGCACGACGCACGGCAGCGCGCCGAGCAGCGTGACGAGCGCGTGGCCGACGTGCCCGGCGCCGAACAGCACGACGTGCATCGGCGGCGGAGCCACGGTCGCGCGGTTGCGCTGGCCGGTGCCCGGCGCGAACGGTTGAAGCTGCGACGGCGCGCTGCCGCACGCACCGTCGCATCCGGCGGCGGGCGTGGGCGACGCGGCACGCGGCGAACGAGCGGGGCCGTTCATGCGCGCCTCCACCGGGCCGTCCCGACGACGCTGACCGCCCCGTCAGGGCCGGTGCACGACGCGAGCGTGGAGCGGCGGTTCATCTCAGCCCGCCCGCGCGGCGCTCGCCGCACGCACCGCATTCACCGCGCGCAGGATCGACTCGCCGGTGGCCGGTGCGTCGAGCGGCGGGTTCACCTGATAGTCGCCGACCGCGGCCACCGCGTCACGCACCGCGAAGAACACCGAGAACGGCAGCAGCAGCGGCGGCTCGCCGACGGCCTTCGAACGGTGGATGCTGTCCTCCACGTTGCGGTTCCGGAACAGCCGCACGTTGAACTCCGGCGGCGTGTCGTTCACCGTCGGAATCTTGTACGTGGACGGCGCATGCGTCATCAGCTTGCCGCCCGCGTTCCACCACAGCTCCTCGGTGGTGAGCCAGCCCATCCCCTGGATGAACGCGCCTTCGACCTGGCCGATGTCGAGCGCCGGGTTCAGCGACGCACCCACGTCGTGCAGCGCATCGACGCGCAGCGTACGCATCTCGCCCGTCAGCGTGTCGATCACGACTTCCGACACGGCCGCGCCGTACGAGTAGTAGTAGAACGGCCGGCCCTGCAGCTTCGATTGATCCCAGTGCAGCTTCGGCGTCGCATAGAAGCCGTCGGACCACAGCTGCACCCGCGCGAGATACGCCTTCGCGACCACTTCGCCGAACGGCACGCCATGGCCGCCGACCCACACGACGTCGTTGCCGAACTTCACGTCGGCCGCATCGACCTTGCCGTCGCCGAACTGCTTCGCCGCGAACGCCGCGAGCCGCTCGCGCAACTGGCGCGCCGCATCCTGCGCGGCCTTGCCGTTCAGGTCCGAGCCCGTCGACGCGGCGGTCGCGGACGTGTTCGCGACCTTGCTCGTGTCGGTCGCCGTCACGCGGATCCGGCCGAAACGGATGCCGAGCTCGTGCGCGACGACCTGCGCGACTTTCGTGTTGAGCCCCTGCCCCATCTCCGTGCCGCCGTGGTTCACGAGCACCGAGCCGTCGGTGTAGATGTGCACCAGCGCGCCGGCCTGGTTGAAGTGCGTGACGTTGAACGCGATGCCGAATTTCACCGGCGTGAGCGCAATGCCTTTCTTCAGCACCGTATTGCGTGCGTTGAACGCGCGCACGCCCGCGCGCCGCGCGCGGTAGTCGCTCGTGGTCTCGAGTTCGCCGAGCAGTTCCCGCAGCACGTTGTCCTCGACGGTCTGTCCGTACGGCGTCACGTTGCGTTCGGTCTTGCCGTACAGGTTCGCGTAGCGGACGTCGAGCGGATCGCGGCCGAGCGAACGCGCGATGTCGTCGAGGATGTATTCGATCGCGAATGCGCCCTGTGGGCCGCCGAAGCCGCGGAACGCGGTGTTCGACTGCGTGTTGGTCTTGCCGCAGTAGCCGGCGATGTCGACGTCGCCGAGCCAGTACGCGTTGTCGAAGTGGCACACCGCGCGCGTCATCACCGGGCCCGACAGGTCGGCCGAGAAGCCGCAGCGCGACGTCATGTCGAGCGCGACGCCGTCGATGCGGCCTTCGTCGTCGTAGCCGACGTCGAAGCGGTAATGGAAGTCGTGCCGCTTGCCGGTGATCATCATGTCGTCGTCACGGTCCGGCCGCAGCTTCACCGGGCACAGCAGCTTCCATGCGGCGAGCGCCGCGCAGCACGCGAACAGGCCCGACTGCGATTCCTTGCCGCCGAAGCCGCCGCCCATCCGGCGGCATTCGACCAGCACGTTGTGCGACGCGACGCCGAGCACGTGCGCGACGAGGTGCTGCATCTCGCTCGGGTGCTGCGTCGAGCAGTACACGTGCATCCCGTCGTCGTCCTTCGGCACCGCGTACGCGATCTGCCCTTCCAGGTAGAACTGCTCCTGACCGCCGAGCAGCATCTCGCCCGACTCGCGGTGCGGCGCGACGGCGAGCCGCGCGGCCGCGTCGCCACGCGCGAGCTTCAGCGGCGGGATCACGTAGGTTTCGGCCTTGCGCGCGTCCTGCGCGGTCAGGATCGCGGGCAGTTCCTCGTAGTCGACCTGCGCGCGGCGCGCGGCAAGCCGCGCGGTTTCATGCGACGTCGCGACGACGATGAACATCGGCTGGCCGACGAACTGCACGATGCCTTTGGCCAGGACCGGATCGTCGTGGATGATCGGGCCGCAATCGTTGACGCCGGGAATATCGTCGGCCGTGAACACGGCGACCACGCCCGGCGTCGCGCGCACCGCGTCGAAATTCATCGACACGATCTTCGCGTGCGGCTTCGCCGACAGCCCGAGCGCCGCGTGCAGCGTGCCGGCGACGAGCGGAATGTCGTCGGTGTAGGTGGCGCGGCCGCTCACGTGCAGGTGGGCGGATTCGTGCGCGCGCGACACGTGCACCTGCGCGGCGTCGGCCTGCGGGTCGAGGGTGCTGAGGAACGGTTCTGCTTGCTGGTTCATGTTCGGTGTTCTCCGTCGTCAGACGCGCGCCGCGTCGTCGGCAACTTCGGCGCCTGCTTCGGCGGCCACTTCGCGCACGTTCAGCGCCTGCGGCGGCAGCGGGTCGTGCGCACGCGTCTCCAGCCAGAATCGGAACATCAGGTTCTTCGCGGTATCGAGGCGATACGCGCTGGTTGCGCGCATGTCGGACAGCGGCTGGTAGTCGCGCTCGAGCGCCCGCATCGCGGCCTGCGCGGTGGCTTCGTGCCACTGTGCGCCGTCGAGCACGGCTTCCGTATGGGCAGCGCGCTTCGGCGTCGCGGCCATCCCGCCGAATGCGATGCGCGGCTCGCGGATCGTGTCGCCGTCCGCGATGAACGCGAACGCGGCGCACACGGCCGAGATGTCCGAATCGAACCGCTTCGACAGCTTGTACGTGCGGAATTGCAGTTTTTCGCGCGCGCCGGTGCGGGTCGGCACCTTCACGCCGACGACGAATTCGTGCGGCGCCATGTCCTTTTGCTGATAGCCGGTGTACAGCGCCTCGAGCGGCAGCTCGCGCACCGTGTCGCCGCCGCGCAGCACGACGCGCGCGCCGAGCGCGATCAGGCCCGGCATCGAATCGCCGATCGGGGAGCCGTTCGCGACGTTGCCGCCGAGCGTGCCCGCGTTGCGGATCGGCAGCGACGCGAAGCGCTTCCACATCTCGGTCAGCTCGGGATACGTGCCGGCCAGCGCCGCATAGGCCTTCTCGACCGTCACGCCCGCGCCGATCGCGATCCAGTCGTCGCCGTGCACGACCTGCTGCAGTTCGGCGATCTGGCCGACGTAGATCAGGTCGTCGAGGCGGCGCATCTGCTTGGTGACCCACAGGCCGATGTCGGTGCTGCCCGCAAGGATGCGCGCGTCGGGACGCTCGGCCTTCAGCGCGGCCAGCGCGTCGAGCGTGCGCGGCGCCGCGAAGCGCGCGCCGTTGACCGTCGTGTAGTCGAACGTGTCGTCGCGCTTGAGCGACGCGAGCGTGCGGGCGAGCGCGGCCGTGTCGACCGGCGAGGCCGGGTGCGGCGCGGATTCTCCGGCCGCGCCTTCGCCGGTCGCATCGAACATCCGCACCGCCGCATCGACGATCGGACGATAGCCGGTGCAGCGGCACAGGTTGCCCGTCAGCGCATCGGCGATCTCGGTGCGCGTCGGCACGTCCTTCGCCTTCGCGCACGCGTTGCCGCAGCCTTCGTGGCCGTGCTTCTCGTACAGCGCCCACATCGACATCACGAAACCCGGCGTGCAGAACCCGCATTGCGAACCGTGGCAATCGACCATCGCCTGCTGCACCGGGTGCAGCGAGCCGTCCGGCCGGCGCAGGTCCTCGACCGTGAGCAGCGCCTTGCCGTCGAGCGTCGGCAGGAACTGGATGCATGCGTTGACGGCCTTGAATTCGACCGCGCCGGCGTCGGTCAGCTCGCCGACGACGACCGTGCACGCGCCGCAGTCGCCTTCCGCGCAGCCTTCCTTGGTGCCGGTGCAATGCGCGTCCTCGCGCAGGTATTGCAGCACGGTGCGGGTCACGTCCGCGCCGCTGACTTCGCGGATCGCGTGACGATGGTAGAAGCGGATCGGCTCACTCATGTCTCGGTGTTTCTTCAAATTTGGGGGCAAGGCGGCTGGCGCGGAGCGCTCGACCGACGTTTTTCTGACAGTTTGCACGCTATCACCGTCAAATTCCGCAACCCATAGCCCATCACGCATGCGGCTCATATAACTGCAGCGATATGCGCGCCCGACCGGCCGAGGCCCTTGCGGCACGGGCCGCTCCGTCCGTTCCAGGCCCCGTGACCCATCGATCCGCCTCACGAACGGGGCGCGTTTAACTAAATGGTACCTGCGGGAAAACCGGTTCCATGGGAAAATCCCGATTCCCTTTTCTGCCGTTTTCCGTTCGCTCCGTCATTCGTTCCGACCCCATGTCATCCGATTCCGCCACACCGCCGCGCAGCGGGTTTGCGCTCACGCTGCAAATCGTGTCCGTCGTCTGCTTCACGTTCATCTGCTACCTGACCATCGGCCTGCCGCTCGCAGTGCTGCCGGGCTTCGTCCACGACGACCTCGGCTTTTCCGCGATCGTCGCGGGCGGCGCGATCAGCGTCCAGTATTTCGCGACGCTCGCGTCGCGGCCGCTCGCCGGTCGCCTCGCCGATACGCTCGGGCCGAAGCAGACGGTGCTGCGCGGGCTGGTCGGCTGCGGCGTGTCGGGCGTGCTGCTGCTCGTCGCGCTGCTGCTCGCGCACTGGCCGGTCGCGAGCCTCGTGCTGCTGGTCGCGAGCCGGCTCGTGCTCGGCGTCGGCGAAAGCCTGTGCGGCACCGGCGCGATCCTGTGGGGCATCGGCCGGGTCGGCGTCGCGCACAACGCGAAGGTGATCTCGTGGAACGGCATCGCGACCTACGGCGCGCTCGCGCTCGGCGCGCCGGTCGGCGTCGCGATCGCGCATACGCTGAATCCGGCGCTGATCGGCGTGATTGTGATCGCGCTCGCCGCGCTCGGCTTCTACCTCGCCCGCCTGATCGCGCCGGTGCCGCTCGTGCACGGCGAACGGATGTCGTATGCGAGCGTATTCACGCGCGTGCTGCCGCACGGCCTCGGCCTCGCGCTCGGTTCGGCCGGCTTCGGCTCGATCGCCACGTTCGTCACGCTGTACTACGCGGCGCGCCACTGGCCGAACGCCGCGCTGTCGCTGACCGTGTTCGGCACGCTGTTCATCGGCGCGCGCCTGCTGTTCGCGAACACGATCAAGACCTACGGCGGCTTCCGCGTCGCGATCGTGTCGTTCGCGTTCGAATCCGCGGGCCTTTTGCTGCTGTGGCTCGCGCCGGTGCCGCACGTCGCGCTCGTCGGCGCGGCGCTGACGGGCTTCGGTTTCGCGCTGATTTTCCCGGCGCTCGGCGTCGAGGCCGTCGCGCTCGTGCCGCCGGCAAGCCGCGGCGCGGCGCTCTCCGCGTATTCGGTGTTCCTCGACCTGTCGCTCGGCATCACCGGGCCGCTCGCCGGCTATGTCGCGGGCGCGTTCGGCTATCCGCAGGTGTTCCTGTTCGCGGCGGTGGCCGCCGCCGCGGGCGTCGCGCTGTCGATGGTGCTGTACCAGCGGCAGGCGCGCGTGGCGGGGAGCGGCGCGGCGGCGTGATTCCGCCGGCGCGGTGCCCGGCGGTGGTCGCACCTCTCGCACCGCCGCCGCTCCAAAAGAAAACGCCCGCGCGATGCGGGCGTTTTTTCATCCGCCGACCGGTGCGACGGCAGCGGGAAGCGATCAGGCCGTCCGCAGAAACAACCTTCGCGTGAGATCGAACGCAACGAGATTGCCGGCCACCACGAGCAGCAGCCCGATCACCGCGAGCGGCGACCATTGGTAACCCTCGAACACCGTCGACACGGCCAGTGCGACGATCGGGAACAGCACCGTGCAGTACGCGGCGCGCTCCGGCCCGATCCGGCCGACGAGCGTCAGGTACGCGGTGAAGCCGATCACCGAGCCCGGCACGGCCAGATAGACGAGCGCGCCGAGATAGCGCGGGCTCGTGTCGAGCGTGAACGGCATCCCGGCCACCGCGGCGCCGACGGTCAGGATCGCCGCGCCGATCAGCATCGCCCAGCCGTTGGTCGCGAGCGGGTGCAGCCCCATCGACTGCATCCGGCTCGACAGCAGGTTGCCCGCCGAGAAGCACATCGTGCCGGCCAACGCGATCGCGAGCCCCGTCCACGTCGCGTGGTCGTCGAGATGGCCGGCCATCTGCTGCCAGAACAGGCATGCGATGCCGGTCAGGCCGAGCAGCGCGCCGGCGATCGCCGACGGCCGCAGCGGGCGGCCCATGAACAGCCGGCCGTTGATCGAGTTCAGCAACGGCGCGGTCGAGAAGATCACCGCGACGAGTCCGCTCGGCACGACCTGCTCCGCATAGTAAAAACACAGGAAATTCAGGCAGAACAGCGCGAAGCCCTGCGCGACGAGAAAGCGCCACGCTTCGCGCGGCGGACGCACCGGGCGGCGCATCACGCGCAGCAGCGCGAACAGCACGGCGGCCGCGAGCCAGAAGCGCCATGCGATCGACACGGGCGGCGGCACCGAGCCGAGCTGCCACTTGATCGCGATCCAGGTGGTGCCCCAGATCAGCACGGTGACGAAATAAAGCGACAGGTTCATGGCGGCGTTCCGGACAATCGGGTGAATCGGGATCCCGACTATGCCGGCGCCCCGCGCGTGCCGATTGTCCGGAATTGCGGTCTTTTTCGGGACGCCGCACGCGGCGCCGCGCGCCCGCTTATACTCGGCGCATCATGAGTCTCTCCCTCTGCGCCCCGCCCATCGACCGCGCCGCCGCCCTGGCCGGCGGCGATCTGCCGTTCGGCCTGCAGTCGGTCTGCCGCACGCTCGCCGACGCGAACGCGACGCTCGAGCGCTTCGCGTGGCTCGGCGACCACCTCGCGATCGCCGAGTGGACGCGGATCACCGACGAAAGCGAAACGGTCTACGAGCAGCCCGGCCATCACACGCTGTCGTGCTACCTCGACGGCGGCTACCGGACCGAGCGCCAGCGCGTGCCGCGCTACGGCGCGCCGAGCCTGCTGTGCGCATTGCCGGGCGACCATGAATCGCGCTGGTGGGTACGCGGCGAAATGCATTTCATCCACCTGTATTTCCTGCCCGAGCACTTCACGCAGCGCGCGATCCGCGAGCTCGACCGCGAGCCGCGCGAGCTGAAGCTCGCCGATCGCACCTATTTCGAGGATGCGCGCGTCGCCGCGCTGCTGCGCTCGCTCGCGCTCGACGGCTGGGAAGATGCCGACGAGCGGCTGCGCGTGAACGAGACCGCGCACGACGTGCTGAGCCTGCTGCTGCGCGGGCAGAGCACGACGCGCACCGACACGTCGTTCCGCGGCGGCCTCGCGCCGGCCGTGCGCCGCCGCGTGCGCGACTACATCGACACGTATCTCACGCAGCCGCTGACGCTCGGCGAACTCGCCGAGGTTGCCGCGCTGTCCGAATACCATTTCTCGCGGATGTTCCGGCTGTCGTTCGGCCGCGCGCCGCACGCGTGGGTGGCCGAGCAACGGCTCGCCCGCGCCCGCGAGCTGCTGCGCACGACGATGCTGCCGCTCGCGCAGATCGCGGCCGACTGCGGCTACGCGAACGCCGGCCACTTCAGCCATCGCTTTCGCGACGCGCACGGCACGACGCCGAATACGTACCGGCGCGCGATGCAGGGCCGCTGAGCACGGCCCGTTTCCTGGTCTCCTCGCTTCCTCCCGCTTACGCCCCGCGCCGCGACAGCTCCTGTTCGAGCGCCGCGACGCCGGCCGGCAGGTCGACCGGCACCTTCAGGTCGACCATCGTGCGGCCGAACGCATGCAGCGTGCGGAACAGATTGTGTTCACGGCACTGCTCGCCCATCTGCCCGATCCGCACGATCGGCAAGCCGAACGAGCCCGAGATCTCGACCTGGTACTGCTTCGAGATATGGCCGCAGACCATCCCCGGCGTGAGCCCCTCCGGCGTCTCGATCCCGACCACCGAATTGAGCCGGCAGTCCTTCGGCGCATAGAGCTTGAGCCCCATCGATTCGACGCCCGCCTGCAGCGCCAGCGAGCAGCGCAGGTGGCGCGCGAAGCGGCTTTCGAGCGTCTCCGCGCAAACGAGCCGCAGCGCCTCGTGCAGCGCGAGCACGCCCGACACGGGCGCCGTGTAGTGATAGCCGGCGTTGTGCCAGAAGTTCTCCGCGAGCGCCATGTCGAGGCACCAGTGCGCATTCGGCTCGGGGCGATGCTTCATGCGGTCCCACGCGGCATCGGAGAACGCGATCAGCGACACGCCCGGGATCGACGACAGCCCCTTCTGGCCGCCGGTGATCACCGCGTCGATGCCCCACGCATCCATTTCGAGCGGCATCGTCGACAGCGTGCACACCGCGTCGACGACCACCAGCGCGCCGGCCGCCTTCGCCAGCGCGGCGATGTCGCGCAGGTCGCGGTTCCACACGGTGTTGGACGTCTCGCCCTGCACGATCGTGACGATCTCGGGCCGCTCGCGCGCGATCGCGTCGGCGATCTCGTCGAGGCTCGCGACCGCGCGGTCGGCCACTTCGAGCGTCGCGACGTCGGCGCCGACGCGCGTGGCCATCTCGGCCATCCGCGCGCTGAAGAAGCCGTTGCGGATCGACAGCACGCGCGTGCCGCGCCAGGCGAGGTTCGAGATCGCCATTTCCATCGCGGCCGAGCCGGGGCCCGCGACGCCGAGCACCCACTTCGTGCGGGTCTGGAACACGTAGCGCGCCATCTCCTTCACCTGCTCGATGATCTTCGCCATCGTCGCGCCGAGGTGGTTGATCACGATCGTGTTCGCCTTGGCCACCGCGGCCGGGATCGGCACCGGGCCGGCCCCCATCATCAGCAGCGGTTCTTCGGGCAGGATCGCGTCGAGCGGCACGACGACGGGACAGGGAATCGGCGAATAATCGATGGACATGGCTGGAAAAGGATGGGGAAAGGAAGTGCCCGGACGCCCGCGGCACGGGGCCCACGGCACGGCGCGACCAACTGATCGATCATTCCGTGTTCGGCCGCCTCGCGCAAGAGGCACGCACGTCCGGACAGCGCGACGGTGGCCCGGTCGCCGGACCGGGCCAGCCGGCCGCGCGCCGCGTCCCCGATGGCCGGCCGGATTGAAAAGGGATTGCCCGCGGGCCGCGAAACGGTTCCACTCAGGGTTCCGAACGCGCGATTTTCTCCCCCAATATCAAGATGATTCGTCGGAAACGGCGGTTCAACGTCATTCGCCGGCCGAACGGAATGAACCGGCTACCTGATACAAATCGCGGAACGAATGCGATACACAAAATCCGAACGTGGAAAAAACATCCATTATTGCAGCATGTATTGGGGAGCGACGCCGAAACCGATGCGTCACGGCTTGCTCATATTTCACACAAACCACTGATTAAACAGAGAATTTTTCAATTCTCCGCGCATACCACAATACTCCACCTGTTTTGCCGGCCCGCCCTTGCTGCATTGCAGCGTTAAACGGGTACTGGCGATTTCGATTTTACGCAAGCCGCCCGTTTTCTCAGGTTGACGGATATCCGCTCTGTATTGAACAATCATCTGCGGAATCGAAAATTCTATTTTCGAGACGAGGGATAGCTAGGGCCGCGCAATGCGCTTCGACGTTGCGCGGCGATTAACCACAACCAAAATCAATCAACCGGGCCAGAAATACGCAAGCCATGAACCAGATTCAGACCATGCGTGTATTCGTCTGCGTCGCCGAGCAGCAAAGCTTCCGGCGCGCGGCGCACCATCTCGGCGTGTCCAATGCGCTCGTCACGCGTTCGATCGCGATGCTCGAGGGCCACCTGAACACACGGCTGATCCATCGCACCACGCGCAACCTGTCGCTTACCGAGGCCGGCGTGCGCTACCTCGACGGTTGCCGTGCGCTGCTCGAGGAATTCGACCACCTCGAATCGTCCGTCGCGCATGCCGTGCGCGAACCGGCCGGCACGCTGCGCGTCGTCGCGTCGGGGCTGCTGTCGCCGCTCGCGCTGACGCCGCTCGTCAGCAGCTTCCGGCACCGCTACCCGGAGCTGCGCGTGCAGCTGACCGTCGCCGAAGGGCCGCTCGACGTGCTCGATTCGGGCTACGACGTGGGCATCGTCACGGGCACCCGGCTCGACGGCAACCCGTCGCTGATCGGTCATGCGCTCGCGCCGAACCCGTTCGTCGCGTGCGCGGCGCCGGCCTATCTCGACCGCCGCGGCGAGCCGCGCGTGCCCGACGATCTGCCGGGCCACGACTGGGTCACGCTCGCGGCGCACCAGCACGCGCCGACGTGGCAACTGGTCGGTCACGACGGCGTCGCCCATTCGGTCACGGTGCGCCCGGCCTGCACGGTCAATCAGCTCGCGCTCGTGCAGGCGGCGGCCGTGGCCGGCGCCGGCATCGCGGTGCTGCCCGCGCCGTGCGTGGCCGACGCGCTCAACCACGGCACGCTCGTGCGGCTGATGGCCGGCTACCGGATCGACGATCCCGACGCGCAGTTGTCGCTCGTCTATCCGAACCGCCAGTACGTGCCGGCCCGTACACGCAGCTTCGTCGAGCACGCGCTCGAGCACTTCGGCGCGCCGGCCGCCCGCGGGCAGACGGACTACGACTTCCTGCGGCCGGTGCGCGGCCCCGAACGCTCCGACATCGTCACGGGCCTGCAGTAAACTGCGCGCGTCAGCCCTCGGAGGTGCAGCGTGCGCGTGATCCTGTTCAGCAGCCGGCAGTACGACGACGATTCGTTCACCGCCGCCAACCGGCAGTTCGGCTATCGGCTGCACTTCTAGCCGTCGCACCTCGACGCGGAAACGGCGATCCTCGCGCACGGCTATGACGTCGTCTGCCCGTTCGTCAACGACACCGTCGACGCGGCCGTGCTCGAACGGCTCGCCGACGGCGGCACGCGGCTGATCGCGCTGCGCTCGGCGGGCTTCAACCATGTCGACCTCGCCGCCGCCGAACGGCTCGGCATCACGGTCGTGCGCGTGCCCGCGTATTCGCCGCATGCGGTGGCCGAGCACGCGGTCGCGCTGATCCTCGCGCTCAACCGCCGCCTGCCGCGCGCGGTCGCCCGCACCCGCGAAGGCGATTTCTCGCTGAACGGCCTGCTCGGCTTCGACCTGCACGGCAAGACCGTCGGCGTGATCGGCACCGGCATCATCGGCAGCATGTTCGCGAAGATCATGATGGGCTTCGGGATGCACGTGCTCGCGCACTCGGTGCCGCCGTACGACGACGAGCTGATCGCGTTCGGCGCGCGCTACGTCGAACTCGACGAGCTGCTGCATCACGCCGACATCGTGAGCCTGCATTGCCCGCTGCTGCCGTCGACGCACCACCTGATCAACGAACGCACGCTCGCGCGGATGAAGCACGGCGCGATGCTGATCAACACGGGGCGCGGCGGCCTCGTCGATGCGCAGGCGCTGGTCGACGCGCTCAAGAGCGGCCGGCTCGGCCATCTCGGGCTGGACGTATACGAGGAAGAAAGCGGGCTGTTCTTCGAGGATCATTCCGACCTGCCGCTGCAGGACGACGTGCTCGCGCGCTTGCTGACGTTCCCGAACGTGATCGTCACGTCGCACCAGGCGTTCTTCACGCGCGAGGCGCTGGCCGAGATCGCGCACACCACGCTGCTGAACATCGAGGCGTGGCATGCACGGACGCCGCAGAACGTCGTAATGGCAAATCGCTGAAAAACCGCCCATTCTGGGGCCTGTCGCGCATCCGCAATCGTTTGCCCATGCCTCCCTCCGCGAACCGCAATCACCCTCGTCAACAATTCAGCGCATTGTTTCGATTGAAGTAACGTTTCGAGCGCGCCGTCTGCTATCGTTGCGCCGACGTCCTTCCCTGCCTTTGCCGCTCATGCGTTTCGACGATTCCGACATCGCCGCTGTCTACCGCGCCATCTTCGAACGGCGCGACATGCGCCACTTCACGCCGGCGCCCGTCGATCCGGCCGTGCTCGCGCGCCTGCTGCGTGCAGCGCATCACGCACCGAGCGTGGGCTTCATGCAGCCGTGGCGCTTCATCCGTATTACCGATTCCGCATTGCGCACCGCCATTCACGCGCTGGTCGAGGCCGAGCGCCGCGCGACCGCCGACGCGCTCGGCGAGCGCCAGGACGAATTCATGCGGCTGAAGGTCGAAGGCGTGCGCGAATGCGGCGAGTTGCTGGTCGTCGCGCTCGCCGATGGCCGCGACCGCCACGTGTTCGGCCGCCGCACGCTGCCGGAAATGGATCTGGCATCCGCCGCGTGCGCGATCCAGAACATGTGGCTCGCGGCGCGCGCGGAAGGGCTCGGGATGGGCTGGGTGTCGCTGTTCGACATCGATGCGCTGCGCACGCTGCTGCGGATGCCCGACGGCGCAAAGCCGATCGCCGTGCTGTGCGTCGGGCACGTCGACGCGTTCTATGCGAAGCCGATGCTGGAAGAAGAACGCTGGGCCGCGCGGATGCCGATCGAAGCGTGCCTGTTCGAGAACGGCTGGGACGAGCCGGCGGCAATCGATGGGGCCGGATCGGCGGCGTCGCCAGCAGAGACGGAAACGTCGGGCGCGCTGCTCGGCGGGGCCACGGAACCCGCTGCCTGACCTGGTTCGGCAGCCGCCTCACCCGCTGCCGGATCGCCGTCAATCCCACAGTCTGAGCACCCCGCCCGCCGCCCCGTCGCACGGCGGCAACACCCATTTTGGCGGCAAGCATCAGGGTTTTCACTGAAGTAGAATCGCGGCTGACTCTCGCCTCACCGACCGCCCGCCCCGCGCATCCTGCGCCCGGCTCGAGCGGCCTCCTTTCCGAGCCTACCGCGATGCCCCTGCCTCTTTTCGCCCTTGCCGTCGCCGCATTTGGAATCGGTACCACCGAATTCGTGATCATGGGGCTGCTGCCCAACGTCGCGCGCGACCTCGGCGTGTCGATCCCGGCCGCCGGGATGCTGGTGTCGGGCTACGCGCTCGGCGTGACGATCGGCGCGCCAATTCTCGCGATCGTCACCGCGAAGATGCCGCGCAAGCGTGCGCTGATGGGCCTGATCGGGCTGTTCATCGCCGGCAACCTGTTCTGCGCGATCGCGCCCGGCTACGCGGTGCTGATGGCCGCGCGCGTCGTCACCGCGTTCTGCCACGGGGCGTTCTTCGGCATCGGTTCGGTGGTCGCGAGCAACCTCGTCGCGCCGAACCGCCGCGCGCAGGCGATCGCGCTGATGTTCACCGGCCTCACGCTCGCGAACGTGCTCGGCGTGCCGCTCGGCACCGCGCTCGGCCAGGCGTTCGGCTGGCGCGCGACGTTCTGGGCCGTCACCGGCATCGGCATCGCCGCGGCCGCCGCGCTCGCGGTGTGCCTGCCGAAGAACCTCGCGATGCCCGACACCAGTATCACGCGCGAATTCAGCGTGCTGAAGCACCCGCAGGTGCTGATGGTGCTCGGCATCAGCGTGCTCGCGTCCGCGAGCCTGTTCAGCGTGTTCACGTACATCACGCCGATCCTCGAGGACGTGACGGGCTTCTCGCCGCATCAGGTCACCTACGTGCTGCTGCTGTTCGGCCTCGGCCTGACGGTCGGCGGCACGCTCGGCGGCAGGCTCGCCGACTGGCGCCGGATGCCGTCGCTGATCGCGACGCTCGCGCTGATCGGCATCGTGCTCGCGCTGTTCGCCGGCACGATGCATCTGCCGTTCGCCGCGCTCGCGACGGTTTTCGTGTGGGGCATCCTCGCGTTCGCGATCGTGCCGCCGTTGCAGATCATGATCGTCGATCGCGCGAGCGACGCGCCGAACCTCGCGTCGACGCTGAACCAGGGCGCGTTCAACCTCGGCAACGCGACCGGCGCATGGCTCGGCGGGATGGCGATCGGCTCGGGCGTGTCGCTCGTGAGCCTGCCGTGGGTCGGCGTCGCGATGGCCGTCGCGGCGCTCGCGCTCACGCTGTGGTCGGCGTCGCTCGAACGCCGGCCGGTGGCCGTGCCGACCGAGTACGTGTGACGAGAACCTGCTGCGTTCGTTGCGTACGTAACTCCTATAGGGCCTGTTCACGCTAATAACGCACGTTCCCCTGTTTGAAATGCATTCGTGGGGCCAGCGCAAGCCCGTTATTAGCGTGAACAGGCCCTAGCCTGACGGCCTTCATGGACCTTTCACCGGTCGCGGTGTAGCATCGCGGCCGATGAAAGCCATTCTCAATCGCGATTTCCTCGCGCTGATCCTGAGCGTCGCGGTCGTCGGCCTCGGCACCGGCGCCACACTGCCGCTCACCGCACTTGCACTGACCGAAGCCGGACACGGCACCAACGTCGTCGGCATGCTCACCGCCGCGCAAGCCCTCGGCGGCCTCGCGATCGTCCCGTTCGTCACCGCGCTCGCACGGCATATCGGCGCGCGCCGCGCGATCGTCGTGTCGGTCGTGCTGCTCGCGGCCGCCACCGCGCTGATGCAGTTCACGTCGAACCTGTTCCTGTGGGGCGCGCTG
This sequence comes from Burkholderia sp. APQ4-4ca, assembly GCF_057837105.1. Classification (NCBI taxonomy): domain Bacteria; kingdom Pseudomonadati; phylum Pseudomonadota; class Betaproteobacteria; order Burkholderiales; family Burkholderiaceae; genus Burkholderia; species Burkholderia sp. APQ4-4ca. The sequence goes on from NZ_JBYQCG010000227.1 coordinate 66,375, forward strand.
CGCGTGCTGTGCGGCGCCGCGCTGATGCTGCTGTTCACGATCGGCGAGGCGTGGGTCAACCAGCTCGCCGACGATTCGACGCGCGGCCGCGTGGTCGCGATCTACGCGACCAATTTCACGCTGTTCCAGATGGCCGGCCCCGTGCTCGTCAGCCAGATCGCCGGCGCGACGAGCATCCGCTTCGCGCTGTGCGGCGCGCTGTTCCTGCTCGCGTTGCCGACGCTCGCGACGATCCGCCGTGCGCCGCTCGCCGGCGACGACGCGCATCACGAAGCGCATGGCCGCTGGCTCGACGTGCTGCCGCGCATGCCCGCGCTGATCATCGGCACCGGCTTCTTCGCGCTGTTCGACACGCTCGCGCTGTCGTTGCTGCCGCTCTATGCGATGGATCACGGCGTCGCCAGCGCGACCGCCGTGCTGCTCGCGTCGATCATGCTGTTCGGCGATACCGCGATGCAGTTCCCGATCGGCTGGCTCGCGGACAAGCTCGGCCGCGAACGCGTGCACCTCGGCGCGGGCTGGATCGTGCTGGCCGGGCTGCCGCTGCTGCCGTTCGTGATCGCGAATCCGTGGCTGTGCTGGCCGCTGCTGTTCGTGCTCGGCGCGGCGGCCGGCAGCATCTACACGCTGTCGCTCGTCGCGTGCGGCGAGCGTTTCCGCGGCGCGGCGCTCGTCACCGCGAGCTCGCTCGTGTCGGCGTCGTGGAGCGCCGCGAGCTTCGGCGGCCCGCTCGTGGCTGGTGCGTTGATGGAGCAACTGGGCAGCAACGCGCTGGTCGGCGTGCTGATCACCTGCGTCGCCTCGTTCGTCGCGGCTGCGTCGTGGGAACGACGCTCGGCGGTGCAGCGCGCGATCTGATGCAGATGGGCGTTGGCGTTGGCGCGCGGCATCATGCACCGATACGCATCGGCCCGCTCGCGTCCCTCCCGCGGTAAACGAAAACGGCCCGCGCGATGCGGGCCGCCCTGTCCTTCCGGATGACGCGTGGCCTACACGTAACCTACACGCAACGCCCGGCGCCGCGATCCGTCATGCGCCGCGCGCCGGCAAAATCTTGCCCGCACACGTGCCGAAGCCGACGCGATAGCCGTCGCCCTGGCACCAACCGGCGAGCGTGAGCTCGTCGCCGTCCTCGATGAACGTCCTGGCGCCGCCGCCATCCAGCGCGACCGGCTCCTTGCCGTTCCACGTCAGTTCGAGCAGGCTGCCGAACGAATCCTTGGTCGGCCCGCTGATCGTGCCCGAACCCATCAGGTCGCCCACGCGGGTGTTGCAGCCCGCCACCGTGTGATGCGCGAGCTGCTGCGCCATCGTCCAGTACATGTACTTGAAGTTGGTGCGGCAGATCGACATCGCTTCGGCCGCGCCCTCGGCCCGCAGCGTCACTTCCAGCGCGATGTCGAACGCATGCTTGCCCGCATGCCGCAGATACGCGAGCGGCTGCGGCGACTGCTCCGGCTGCGCGACGCGGAACGGTTCGAGCGCGTCGAGCGTGACGATCCACGGCGAGATCGTCGTCGCGAACCCCTTCGAGTTGAACGGGCCGAGCGGCACGTATTCCCACTGCTGGATGTCGCGCGCGCTCCAGTCGTTCAGCAGCACCATCCCGAAGATATGCGCTTCCGCGTCCTCGCACGCGATCGGCTCGCCGAGCGCGTTGCCCTTGCCGACGATGAAGCCCGTTTCCAGTTCGATGTCGAGCTTGCGGCACGCGCCGAACACCGGACGCTCGTGGTCGGGCAGCTTCAGTTGCCCGTTCGGGCGCCGCACCGGCGTGCCGCTCACGACCACCGACGACGCGCGGCCGTTGTAGCCGATCGGCATCTCGGACCAGTTCGGCAGCAGCGCGTTCTTCGGATCGCGGAACATCGAGCCGACGTTGGTCGCATGCTCCTTCGACGAATAGAAATCGGTGTAGCCGGGGATGTCGAGCGGCAGATGCAGCGTCGCGTCGCGCTGCGCGACGAGCACCTGTGCGCGCAGCGCCGCGTCGTCGCGCAGCGTCGCGTTGTCGCGCGAGAACAGCGCCGACAGTTGCACACGCACGCTGCGCCACGCGTCGCGGCCGAGCGCGATGAACGCGTTGAGCGTCGGCGCGGCGAACACATCGGCGCCGGCCGGCAGCGTCACCAGGCCCGCGCGCGCGAGCGCCGCGAGATCGACGATCTGGTCGCCGAGCGCGACGCCCGCACGGCGCGCGCCCTGCTTCGCATCGCTGAAGATCCCGAACGGCAGGTTCTGGATCGGGAAATCGCAGGCGGGATCGTTCGCCGTGTCGACCCAGCTCTTGCGAGCCGGGTCGAGCGTCGCGCGCCAGTCTTGGGTATCGCTCACTTTTGCTCCGGATTGAAGTGTTTCCTGATGCCTTGCCAGCATTCGAAGTAATCGGCCTGCAACTGCGCGGTGTCGAGCGCATAGCGCGTCGGCCGGATCAGCGTGCGGGTTTCGAACATGAACGCCATCGTCGCGTCGACCTTGTGCGGTTTCGTCGTGTCGCTCGCCGACGCCTTCTCGAACGTGTCCGCGTCGGGCCCGTGGCCCGACATGCAGTTGTGCAGGCTCGCGCCGCCCGGCACGAAGCCTTCGGCCTTCGCGTCGTACGCGCCGTGCACGAGGCCCATGAACTCGCTCGCGACGTTGCGGTGGAACCACGGCGGGCGGAACGTATCCTCGGCCGCGAGCCAGCGCGGCGGGAAGATCACGAAGTCGATCGTGTCGACGCCCGGCGTATCGCTCTGCGCCTGCAGCACGAGGAAGATCGACGGATCGGGATGGTCGAAGCTGATCGAGCCGATCGTGTTGAACAGGCGCAGATCGTACTTATACGGTGCGTAGTTGCCGTGCCACGCGACGACGTCGAGCGGCGAATGGCCGATGTCCGCGCGCCACAGGCGCCCGTTCAGCTTCGCGATCAGTTCGAACGCGCCTTCGCGATCCTCGTACGCGGCCTGCGGCGTCAGGAAGTCGCGCGGGTTCGCGAGCCCGTTCGAGCCGATCGGGCCGAGATCCGGCAGGCGCAGCAGTGCGCCGAAGTTCTCGCAGATGTAGCCGCGCGCGTCGCCGTCCGGCAGCGCGACGGCAAAACGCACGCCACGCGGAATCACCGCGATCTCGAACGGCTCGACGTCGAGCCGGCCGAACTCGGTCGCGATGAACAGGCGCCCCTGCTGCGGCACGATCAGCAGCTCGCCGTCCGCGCTGTAGAAGAAGCGGTCCTGCATCGAGCGGTTCGCCGCGTACAGGTGGATCGCGCAGCCGTTCATCGCCGCGGCCGACCCGTTGCCGGCCATCGTCACGAGGCCGTCGACGAAATCGGTCGGCTCGACCGGCATCGGCAGCGGATCCCAGCGCAACTGGTTCGGCGGCGTCGGCGGCACGTCGGCCGAATCGCCGAACTCCGACACGAGCCGCGGCGCTCCCGCGTACGGCTCGAACGGCCGGTGCACGGCGGCCGGGCGAATCCGGTACAGCCACGCGCGGCGGTTGTGGCCGCGCGGCGCGGTGAACGCGGTGCCCGACAGCTGCTCCGCGTATAGCCCGTACGGCGCGCGCTGCGGCGAATTGCGGCCGTGCGGCAGCGCGCCGGGCAGCGCCTCGGTCGCGAATTCGTTCGCGAAACCGCTTAGGTAGCCGGCGGTCGCCGGTTTCGACAGGTCAAGCGTCATCGTTTTCCTTTCTCCATCAATTCAGGGCGGCATTCGACGCCTGCGCGCCGCTGCGCCGCGTGACACCGGCCAAGCCCAGCACGAACAGCGCCGAGCACAGCACGGGCACGGCGGCCGCGTGGAACAGCGCGCCGTTGCTCCAGTTGAGCGCAATCAGTTGCCCGCCGACGAGCGGCCCGAGCACCGAGCCGATCCGGCCGATGCCGAGGCTCCAGCCGATGCCCGTCGAGCGCAGCGACGTCGGGTAATACTGGCCCGCGAGCGCGTTCACGGCCGGCTGTCCGCCGACCACGCAGAACCCGCCCGCGAACACGACCACCAGCAGCCACGGCAGCGCATGCGCGACCGAGCCGATCAGCCCCACCGACACGGCCGCGCACGCGAAGCACGCGAACAGCACGCGCACGAAGCCGTAACGTTCGATGAACCAGCCGAGCGACAGCGTGCCGATCACGCCGCCCGTCTGCAGCACCGTGCCGACGATCACCGCCGTGCCCGGCGAATAGCCGGCCTCACGCATCACGGTCGGCAGCCAGTTCGACAGGAAGTACAGATCGATCAGGTTCATGAAGCTGATCGCCCACAGCAGCAGCGTGACCGGCAGGCGGCCATGGCTGAACAGCTCGGCGACCGGCGCGCCGCTCGCCGCGCGCTCGCGCACGACGAGCCGCGTATTCGCATCGATGCCGGCTTGCGGCGCGAACCGCGCGAGCCAGTCGCGCGCCTGCGCGACGCGCCCTTTCAGCACCAGGAACTGCAGCGACTCCGGCAGCCGCGCGACCATCGCGATCGTCAGCACGAGCGGCACCGCGCCGCCGACGAAGAACACCGCGCGCCAGCCGAGCGCCGGAATCAGCGCGGCGCTGATGAAGCCGCCGAGCGCCGCGCCGAGCGTGAAGCCGCACGACACGATCATCATCCGCTTCACGCGATGCGCGGCCGGGCTGAACTCGCCGACCAGCGCCATCGCGTTCGGCATGATGCAGCCGAGGCCGAGGCCCGTGACGAAGCGCAGCGCCATCAGCACGGGGATCGAGTTCGCGAATGGCGTCGCGAGCATCGTCACCGCGAAGAACAGCGTCGAGCCGATCAACACCGGGCGCCGCCCGATCCGGTCGGCCAGCACCGACAGCCCGAGCGCGCCGAGCAGCATCCCGAACAGGCTCGCGCTGAATACGGGCCCCAGCGCCTGCTTCGGCACGCCCCATTCCGCGATCACGCTCGGCGCGACGTAGCCCATTGCCTGCGCATCGAAACCGTCGATCACGAGGCACAGCCCGCATAGCGCGAGCAGCATCGCGTGAAAACCCGGGCGATGGGTCTCGTCGATCACGCGCTCCACTTCGAGCACACGCGCATCGGCCGCCGCGTTCATTGCGCGACCTCGGCGGCCGGATGCACGGGCGACGTCACGCCCTGGCGCGCGAGCGCCATCGCTTCGCGCAGCACGTCGGCGTCGCCGATCTGATTCGCGAGCAACAGGATCAGCTTCGCGTTCACGAGCTGGCTGTCGGCGTCCGACAGGTCGCGATGCATGTCGATCAGCGCTTCGTAGAACGCGTCGGGGTCGGCCAGGCGCGGGCGGGTATCGAGTGGGGGCATGACGGTGTCTCCGGTGTCTTTATCGTATTCAGCGTGCGCAGCTCGCGCGCGCCAGTGCGTCGGCGATCGCCTGACGGTCGAGCGTGCGCGTGCGTGCGCACACGTGCTGGTCGGGACGCAGCAGGTAGAACGTGCCGGGCTGCGCGTCGTAACGCTGCGCGGCGAGGCCGTCGACGTCCTCCACGACGTCGACGCCGGCCACCGGCTGCGCGTGCCCGGCCGGCACGACGAGCACCGGCCGCACCGGCAGCGCGAGGCCGTCGACGGCCTGCGCGAGCGCGGCCGCATCGCCCGGCAAGCCGAACAGCACGCCGCTGAAGCCGCCGCGCAGATGTTGCAGCAGCCAGCCCGGCGCACCCTGCACGCGCACCGGCGCATCGGCCGCCGCCGCGCCCGGCCGCATCGCGCATGCAAATGTGTCGCCGCCGCGGTCCGGCGTGTTGAGCGGCGAATCGACCAGCACGGCCGGCACCGACAGGCGCCCGCTGTTCACCAGCTTGCGCGCGAATTCGCAGTCGCGCGCAAGCTTCAGCGTCGCATCGCGGAACACGCGCGACACCGCGCTCTTGGGCGTGATGAAGTCGGTCGAGCGCGTCGAGTTGCGGATGTTCTCGTCGGCCGCGAACTCGCGCTCGCTCGCATACGTGTCGAGCAGGCGGTCGTGCGCGCGGCCGTCGAGCACCAGCTTCAGCTTCCACGCGAGGTTGTCCGCATCCTGCACGCCGCTGTTCGCGCCGCGCGCGCCGAATGGCGACACGCCGTGCGCGGAATCGCCCGCGAACAGCACGCGGCCGTGGCGGAACGTATCCATCCGCTGGCAGCGGAACGTGTAGACGCTCACCCACTCGAGCTCGAACTCGACGTCCGGCCCGAGCAGCGCGCGCACGCGCGGGATCACGCGCTCCGGTTGCTTCTCCGCGACCGGATCGGCATCCCAGCCGAGCTGGAAGTCGATGCGCCACACGTTGTCCGGCTGGCGATGCAGCAGCACCGACTGGTTGCGGTGAAACGGCGGATCGAACCAGAACCAGCGCTCGGTCGGAAACTCCGCCTTCATCTTCACGTCGGCGATCAGGAAGCGGTCCTTGAACGTGCGGCCGCGGCTTTCGAGGCCCATCATCGTGCGCATCGGGCTGCGCGAGCCGTCGGCCGCGATCACGTATTGCGCGCGCAGCGTCGCGATGCCGTCCGGCGTCTCGATCGTCAGCACCGCGTGTTCGGCCGACTGGTCGACGCCCGTCACCTTGTGCTTCCAGCGGATGTCGATGTTCGGCAGCTCGAACGCGCGATCGGCCAGATAGCCTTCGACGTAGTACTGCTGCAGGTTGACGAACGCCGGGCGCGCATGCCCTTCCTCGGGCAGCAGGTCGAACGCGTAAAGCTGCTCGTCCTGCAGGAACACCTTGCCGACGTGCCAGCTCACGCCCTTGTCGACGAAGCGCTCGCCGCAGCCGAGCCGGTCGAAGATCTCGAGCGTGCGCTTCGCGAAGCAGATCGCGCGCGAGCCGGTCGAGAGCGTGTCGTCGTCGTCGAGCAGCACGACCGGCACGCCTTGCTGCGCGAGATCGATCGCGGCCGCGAGGCCCACCGGGCCCGCGCCGACGACGATCACCGGGTGGACGGCCGCGTCGTGCGCGCGGGTGCGGTACTCGAATTTCAGCGTCTGGTAATCGATGCTCATGGTCACCATCCGCGCCTCAACGCCGCCGTGCGCGCACCACCGCGCCCGTCGTCCCGTTCGTCTCCTGCCGGCGCGCGTGCCCGCCTGTCCTGTCAACCGCCACGTCTCGCTCCTTGCTCCTGTTGATTCTTGAATGGCGCCGTTTCGCGGCGCCTGCCTGCCGCATTTCTTGATCGGCGACACATCCCTGGATTTACGAATAGTAAAATCAATTACGTATAGTGAAATCAACGTAAACCCTAGTCGTTCGCTCGGGAACGGGATAACCATATGAGTGAAACGCCAAGCCGAGCGCGGCGCGCGCTGCTAATATCAAGTCACGAGGCGGCCCTTTCGGCCGCCATTTTTCCTTCTCACGCCGATGATTCCGCCTACCATCCCCGAGCTGGTGACCCGTGCCGGGCAACTCCCGTATCTGCGGGAGCACCTCGCGCTTGCCGAAGGCGGCACCGCGTGCGCGAATCTGCCCGAGCGCACGCTCGCCAGCGCGTACGAGCCGATCTACGACGTGACGATGCCCGGCTCGCCGCAATCGACGTCGTTCGCCGACGCGATCGAGCGCTACGGCGACGAACTCGGCTTCCAGGCCGTCACGCTGGTCACGGGTGCGCAGCACGATCCGGTCGATGCCGCCGTCGACGACCAGACGCTGGTCGCGATCGACCGCCTGTCGCGCGCGCTGCACGCAATCAATTTCTTCGGCGCGCAGCGCCACGGGCTGTTGTTCCTGCGCGTGCACGAGCGGCTGCTCAAGAGCGTGAAGTACGACCACGGCAAGCATTTCTCGTCGGTGCTGCAGCGCTTCGGGCTGCCGACCGAGCGGATCGTGATCGAGCTGCCGGCGGTCGCGGTCGCCCACAAGACGTTCCTCGGCTACCTGACGCGCAGTTACCAGCATCATGGCTTCAAGGTCGCGGACAAGCTGCCCGACCCCGGCCGCATCCTCGCGGTCGAATCGGACATGGCACGCCCCGACTACATCAAGATGGATGCCGGCATCGCGTTGCGCGACGGGATGGTGAAGGCGCTTGTCGCCTATGCGCAGCGTGTGCGGATTCCGCTGATCTTCGACGGCGTCGTGGACGAGACGCAGTGCGAGCTGCTGCGCCAGCACGACGTGCGGTTCATGCAGGGGCCGGTGTTCGCGAAGGTCGTGACGGTCTGAGCGATCGGCGGGGAAGGCGCGCGGGAGCGGCGCGCCGGAGGGCGGACTCCGGTGTCGTGTCGCTGCAAGGATCGGGGGTTTCAGCACGCAGCGTCGCTCGACGCCGGTCGGTTCCCGGTTCGTTCAC
>NZ_JBYQCG010000228.1:0-18785 GCF_057837105.1 Burkholderia sp. APQ4-4ca
TGCGGAAAATCAAGGAAGGGGTAATAGGACCAACCGGAGTACCGTTGATGGGCGAACTACGAAAGAACCAATTCACTCGCCACTTGAAATCCTGCGAAGTCCTTTATACGGCTAATCCGTCTGACGGTCAACCGTATTCCCGAGCATTCAGGGTTATTGCGGATATTCGGTTTACAAAGCTTGCAAGCGATGCGAATTTTTTGTAGGGGTCGATCGATTTTGGCGCCACGTTCGAGGTGCAACCGTTAAACTACGCGCCGCGTGGACGGGTTGCCCCGATCGGGTGACCCTCCTCCCAAGAATGCGTGCGCGGTGCGCTCCGAGCCGATCCCGGATCGCAGGCCGACCATGCTTTTTGAGACACAGGAGAGGATGTGAAGAGTTCTATTCAACGGAACATCGGCCCGTTTGCATTGATGCTGACGGGGCTGGGTTCGATTATCGGCTCGGGCTGGCTGTTCGGTGCCTGGAAGGCCGCCAAGATCGCCGGTCCGGCGGCGATCTGCGCATGGATCATCGGCGCCGTCGTGATTCTCGCGATCGCGCTGACGTATGCGGAACTGGGCGCGATGTTCCCGGAGTCGGGCGGTATGGTGCGCTACGCGCGCTACTCGCACGGTTCGCTGGTGGGCTTCATCAGCGCATGGGCCAACTGGATCGCGATCGTATCCGTGATCCCGATCGAGGCCGAAGCGTCGATCCAGTACATGAGCACGTGGCCGTATCCGTGGGCGCATGCCTTGTTCGTGAACGGCGAGTTGCAGACATTGGGCCTGTTGCTGTCGGCCGTGCTGGTCGTCGTCTACTTCATGCTGAACTACTGGGGTGTGAAGGCTTTCGCGCGGGCGAACACCGCGATCACGATCTTCAAGTTCCTGATTCCCGGCCTCACGATCCTCGGCCTGATGCTCACGAGCTTCCATTCGGAGAACCTCGGCACCGCATCCAACGCGAGCTTCGCGCCGTATGGCTGGTCGGCCGTGCTGACCGCGGTCGCGACGAGCGGCATCGTGTTCGCGTTCAACGGCTTCCAGAGCCCGGTGAACCTCGCCGGTGAAGCGCGCAATCCGTCGCGCAGCGTGCCGTTCGCGGTGATCACGTCGATCCTGCTCGCGCTCGTGATCTACGTGCTCCTCCAAATGGCGTACATCGGTTCGGTGAACCCGGCCGACGTCGCGAAGGGCTGGGCGCACTTCAATTTCTCGTCGCCGTTCGCGGAACTCGCGATCGCGCTGAACCTGAACTGGCTCGCGATCCTGCTGTATGTCGACGCGTTCATCAGCCCGAGCGGCACCGGCACGACCTACATGGCGACGACCACCCGCATGATCTACGCGATGGAGCGCAACAACACGATGCCGAAGATGTTCGGCAACGTGCACCCGATCTACGGCGTGCCGCGCCAGGCGATGTGGTTCAACCTGCTCGTGTCGTTCATCTTCCTGTTCTTCTTCCGCGGCTGGAGCTCGCTCGCGGCGGTGATCTCGGTCGCGACGGTGATCTCGTACCTGACCGGTCCGATCAGCCTGATGGCGCTGCGCCGTTCGGCGACCGACATCGAGCGTCCGCTGTCGATTCCGCTGATGAAGCTGATCGCGCCGTTCGCGTTCGTGTGCGCGTCGCTGATCCTGTACTGGGCGAAGTGGCCGCTGACGGGCGAAATCATCCTGCTGATGATCGTCGCGCTGCCGGTGTATTTCTACTTCCAGGCGAAGTCGGGCTGGACCGGCTGGGGCGCCGACCTGAAGGCCGCGTGGTGGCTGGTCGCGTACCTGCCGACGATGGCCGTGCTGTCGCTGATCGGCAGCAAGGAATTCGGCGGTCACGGCTACCTGCCGTACGGCTGGGACATGCTGATCGTCGCGGCGATCTCGCTGGTGTTCTACTTCTGGGGCGTGAATACCGGCTACCGGACCCAGTATCTCGACGAGCGCGAGTCGCACGACGAGATCCTCGAGGGGGTCGGCGCCTGACGCGTGACCTGTCGCCGGATTCGGCGGCGACAGGAGGCAGCGAAAAAGCCCGCCCGAGCGATGCTCCGGCGGGCTTTTTGCTGACTGGCTCGGCGGTTGCGCCGCCGTTCGGGTTCAGGCGTCGGCGTTCGCGAACACGTAGTTCGTCATCGCGAGCACGCGCTGGTAGGTGCCGAGCGACTGGATGCCGAGCCGGTAGTCGTCGTCCGCCGCGCCGAGCGCGGTGAAGACCGGCAGCAGATGCTCGTCGGTCGGATGCATCAGCGCCGCGTGCGGCGCCTGCCGGCGATAGTCGAGCAGCGCATCGACGTCGCGCGCGGCAAGTTTGGCCTCGAACCAGTCGGTGAATTCCGCGACGCGCGGGTCCGCATCCTCGGGCGTCGCGCCGAAATCGGCGGCGCGCAGGTTGTGCGTGATCTGGCCCGAGCCGATCACCATCACGCCTTCGTCGCGCAGCGGCCGCAGCGCGCGGCCGAGCGCGAAGTGATGCGCGGCGTCCGCGCGCGGCTGGATCGACAGTTGCGCGACCGGCACGTCGGCTTCCGGAAACATCAGCAGCATCGGCACCCACGCGCCGTGATCGAGGCCGTGTTCGGTCGTCGCGGTCGCGATGCCGGCCGCGTTCAGCAGCGCGGCCGCGCGTGCGGCGACGTCGGGTGCGCCCGGCGCCGGATAGCGGATGTCGTACAGCGCCTGCGGGAAACCGTAGAAATCGTGAATCGTGTCCGGATGCGCGGCGACGCTCGCGACCGGCTGTTGCGTGCCCCAGTGCGCGGAGAGCATCAGCACCGCGCGCGGGCGCGGCAGTTCGGCGCCGAGGTGCGTGAACGCGCCGGACGGCAGCACGGGGTCGATCGGCAGTGTCGGGGCGCCGTGAGACAGGTACAGCGAAGGCAAGCGGTTCATGGTGGTGACCTGCTAAAGGATTTGCCTGTGACTATAGGCGCGCACCGGGCATTGATAAATGGGCAATCGGGAATTTGATTGACGCTTGTTCGTTGATAATCGTGGCGATGGCACGCGCACCAAGCCGATTCGCGTCTGAAGGCGTGAGATCGACGGAATTGCGGTGCGGATCGGGGGGGAATCCGCGCAAAAGGAGGTGATTTACTGCGCGTGCCGAATGCCGGCCCACGGCGTCGTGAGCGGGGCGCTGAGCGCGAACAGGTCGAGCACGCGCGTGACGGTCTGGTCGACGAGTTCCGCGATCGTCTTCGGCATCGCATAGAACGCCGGCAGCGGCGGGAAGACGATGCCGCCCATTTCGGTGACGGCGGTCATGTTGCGCAGATGCGCGAGGTTGAACGGCGTTTCGCGCACCATCAGCACGAGACGGCGGCGTTCCTTCAGCGTGACGTCGGCCGCGCGCGTGATCAGGTTGTCGGACAGCCCGTGCGCGACGCTCGCGAGCGTCTTCATCGAACAGGGCGCGATTACCATGCCGTCGGTCGCGAACGAGCCCGACGCGATCGTCGCGCCGACGTCGCGCACCGAATGCACGACGTCCGCACGGCTTTCGACGTCGGCCTTCGGCAGCTTCAGTTCATGCTGGATGTTGAGCCAGCCGGCGTTCGAAATCAGCAGGTGCGTTTCGACGCCGCCGGCGGCGCGCAGCAGGTCGAGCAGCCGCACACCGTAGATCGCGCCGGTGGCGCCGGTGATCGCGACGATCAGCCGGCGTGGCGGCGCGCTGGGAGATGCCATCGAAAAGGGGGCGGGTGCCGCGTATCAAGCGGCGGCGAACAGTTGCTGCAGTTCGCCCGACTGGTACATCTCCATCATGATGTCCGAGCCGCCGATGAATTCGCCCTTCACGTAGAGCTGCGGGATGGTCGGCCAGTTCGAGAATGCCTTGATGCCCTGGCGGATTTCGTCGTCCTCGAGCACGTTGACCGTCTTGAACTGGTCGACGCCGCAGGCTTTCAGCACCTGCACGGCGCGGCCCGAGAAGCCGCACATCGGGAATTGCGCGTTGCCCTTCATGAAGAGCACGACCTGGTTTTCGTCGACGATTTGCTTGATACGTTGTTGGGTGTCCATGACTGACCTTGCGTTTGCGGGGCGTTAGATCGAAATGATAGCGGATTTCAACCGGGCGGGCCGGGCGTCAGCCCGGCAGGCGGCCGCCGGTCGTGCGTTCGATGGCGGCGAGATCGGCGAGCGACTCGACCGCGACGAAGCCGTGCGAGGTCAGGATCGCGCGGACGGCTTCGGCCTGGTCATAGCCGTGCTCGATCCAGAGCGTGCCGCCCGGTTTCAGGTACGCGCCGGCGCCCGCGACGATCGTGTGGATCGCGCTGAGGCCGTCGGCGTCATCGGTGAGCGCGCCGCGCGGCTCGAAACGCAGATCGCCTTGCGCGAGGTGCGGGTCGCCTTGCGCGATGTACGGCGGGTTGCTGACGATCGTATCGAACGCGAGCGCGGGATCGAGCGCCGCGTACCAGTCGCTCTGCAGCCAGCGCAGCGGGCCGCCGGGGCGCCGCGCGTCGAGCAGTTTGTCGGCGTTGCGTTGCGCGACCGCGAGCGCGGCCGGCGAACGGTCGAGCGCCCAGACGCGCGCATCGGGGCGCTCGGCCGCGATCGACACGGCGATCGCGCCGCTGCCGGTGCCGAGATCGAGCACGGCGGCGTGCGGCAGCCCGCTGATCGCATCGAGCGCGGCTTCGACGAGCAGTTCGGTTTCGGGGCGCGGGATCAGCACGTCGGGCGTCACGTCGAACGGGCGGCCGAAGAACTCGCGCATCCCGACCAGTTGCGCGACGGGCTCGCCGGCGACGCGACGCGCCTCAAGCGCGCGGAAGCGTTCGACCGCGGCCACGTCGAGCGGCGCGTCGCCGCGCGTGATCAGTTGCGTGCGAGTCCAGCCCAGCGCATGCGCGAGCAGCACGCGTGCATCGACCGGGTCGAGCGGCGATGCGCGCAGCAACGCGTCGGCGGTGGTGTCGGGCATCGCGGCCTCAGTCGGCTTCGCCGAGCGACGCGAGCAACTCGGCCTGGTGCTCGGTGACGAGCGCGCCGATCAGTTCGTCGAGATCGCCGTCCATGATCGCCTCGAGCCGGTACAGCGTCAGGTTGATCCGGTGGTCGGTCATCCGGCCTTGCGGGAAGTTGTACGTGCGGATCCGCTCGGAGCGGTCGCCGGAGCCGATCAGGCTCTTGCGCGTCGCCGCTTCCTTCGCGTGCTGCTCGTGATACTGCTTGTCCTTGATGCGCGCGGCGAGCACCTTCAGCGCGCGATCCTTGTTCTTGTGCTGCGAGCGGTCGTCCTGGCATTCGACGACGATCCCGGTCGGGATGTGCGTGACGCGCACCGCCGAATCGGTCTTGTTGATGTGCTGGCCGCCCGCGCCGGACGCGCGGAACGTGTCGATGCGCAGGTCGGCCGGATTGATCTCGACCTCGCCGATTTCGTCGGCTTCCGGCATCACGGCGACCGTGCACGCGGACGTATGGATGCGCCCCTGCGTCTCGGTGGCCGGCACGCGTTGCACGCGATGGCCGCCCGATTCGAACTTCAGGCGCGAATACGCGCCCTGGCCCGCGATTCGCACGATCACTTCCTTGTAGCCGCCGAGATCCGACGCGCTCTCCGACATCATTTCGACCTGCCAGCGCTGGCGTTCCGCGAAGCGCAGGTACATGCGCAGCAGGTCGCCCGCGAACAGCGCCGATTCGTCGCCGCCCGTGCCCGCGCGGATTTCGAGGAAGATGTTGCGGTCGTCGTTCGGGTCCTTCGGCAGCAGCATCTTCTGCAGCTCGGTCTCGAGGCGCGCCATGCCCTCGCGCGCGCTGCGGATTTCGTCTTCCGCGAAATCGCGCATCGACGGATCGGCGAGCAGCTCCTGCGCGGCCGTCTCGTCGCTGCGCGACTGGCGCCATAACGCGTATTGCTCGACGACCGGGCCGAGTTCCGCATGTTCGCGTGTCAGCTTGCGGTACTGGTCGAGGTCGGCCGTGACGTTTTCGCGGCTCAGCAGGTCGTTCAGTTCGGCCAGCCGTGTGGACAGCTGGTCGAGCTTGCGTTGCATGCTCGTCTTCATGGTGTGGAGCGGCGCTCCCGGGCAAGGGGTATTCGGAAAGGATAGGCCGGCGGTGGGACAACGACCGGCCGGCGGCAGGGCGACCGGGCGGCGCTAGTGGCCGGATTGGTCGTTCGAGCGCGGCGCGTGCTGGTAGAAGCCGCGCATCAGGTCGATCAGCGAATCGCGATCGGCGCCGTTGACGCGGTTGAGCGCGCTCGTCGGGCCGTGGATCAGCTTGTTGGTCAGCGCCTGCGACAGCGCTTCGAGCACCGCAGCCGGATCTTCACCGCGCGCCAGCAGCTTCTGCGCCTTCTCGACTTCGGCCCGGCGCAGCGCGTCCGCCTGCGTATGCATGTGACGGATCACCGGCACGACGCTGCGCGTGTCGAGCCATTGCATGAAATTCTGCACGCGCGTCTCGATGATCGCTTCGGCCTGCGCGACCGCGGCCTGGCGCGACGCGTTGCCTTCGCGCACGATCGCGCCGAGATCGTCGACGGTGTAGAGGAACACGTCCTTCAGCTTGCCGACTTCGGGCTCGATGTCGCGCGGCACCGCGAGGTCGACCATGAAGATCGGCCGGTGGCGGCGCGCCTTCACCGCGCGCTCGACCGCGCCGAGGCCGATGATCGGCAGCGTCGACGCGGTGCACGACACGATGATGTCGAACTCGTGCATGCGGGCGGGCAGGTCGGCCAGCGGCATCGCGCGGCCGTTGAAGCGTTCGGCGAGCCGCTGGCCGCGTTCGGCCGTGCGGTTCGCGACGACGAGTTCGCGCGGGCCTTGCGCGGCGAAGTGCGTCGCGCACAGCTCGATCATTTCGCCGGCGCCGATGAACAGCACGCGCTGATCCGACACCTTTTCGAAGATCCGCTGCGCGAGGCGAACCGCGGCGGCGGCCATCGACACCGACTGCGTGCCGATTTCGGTCGTGCCGCGCACTTCCTTCGCCACTGCGAACGTGCGCTGGAACAGCTGGTTCAGGTAGGTGCCGAGCGCGCCCGCTTCCGTCGCGGTGCGAACGGCATCCTTCATCTGGCCCAGAATCTGGGTTTCACCGAGCACCATCGAATCGAGGCCGGATGCCACGCGAAACGCGTGCCGGACGGCTTCCGACTGCGGCAGCGCATAGACGTGCGGCGCGAGCTCGTCGACCGGAATCCGGTGATACTCCGACAGCCAGCGGAGCGCGCCTTCGCGGGCCGCGCGATCGTCGGTGGCGCAATACAGTTCGGTGCGGTTGCAGGTGGAGAGGATCGCCGCTTCCGGCGTATTGGGCGCCTGCGGGCCGAGAAACACGTTCTTGAACGTGACGAGAGCCGGCTTGATTTGCTCGAGCGGAAACGCCACGCGTTCGCGCAGGGCGACAGGCGCAGTGTGGTGGTTGATTCCGATCGTGAGGAGTTGCATATCGAGGGCTATCGTTTAGCCCCATATTATAGCGTTTCAGTAATTTCCTCACTCGCTGCGTACCGGGCATCGGCGTGGCGGGGGCGCGAATTTGGGGGCTCGATCGGCACGCGGTCGAGCTGATAGCCGAAGCCGTAGAGCGGCAACAGCCGGTAGCCGCGCTCCGGAAGCAGCTGCAATTTGCTGCGCAGCCGGGACGCGTGCGTGTCGAGCGTGCGCGACTTCATGTCGCGGCGGCGGCCCCATACCGTTTCGAGGATATGGGCGCGCGACACGGGTCGCGACACGTTCGTGAGCAGCAACTGCGCGAAACGGAACTCCTTCGGCGTGAGTGAAACGATTGCGTCGCCGAAACGCACGAGGCAATGGGTGGTGTCGAATGCGTATTCGCCGTACGTTTCGCGCGAGCGGGCGGGGGCTCGCCGCACGCCCGCGCGCCGGCTCAGTGCGTTGACGCGCGCGAGAAACTCCGGCCCGCTCACGGGGCGCACGAGGCAATCGTCGGCGCCCGCGTGCAGGCATGAGACGATTTCGCTTTCGCGCGCCGACTGCATCATGGCAATGGCCGGCAACCCGGGCAGGATCGCCTGCGCGCGCGGAATGACTTCCTGCGCCGGCCGGTCGCCGGCCCAGTGGCCGGTGACCAGCATGTCGCAGGTGTTGTCGGCGGCGAGCCACTCGAAGAATGCGGTGCTGGACGGAAACGCATGGCACACGTGACCGCCCGCGAAGAGCAGGCGGTTCAGGAGAGCGCTATGACGCGACTCCGGATCGATCAGAGCGATTCGCATGACGATTTCTTCAATACGGCAGCCGGTGTGCGCTTGCCATAACGTCGAGTCGGCCCCTACACTCGAACGTTCGCGGCGCCCGGCTGGTCTCGGGTTCGATGGATGAATCGATGCTAGCCGCTGGCAACGTTCACGCCTATGGGACGAATCTGAATTTATAGAAGGCGTTGAATGAACTGGTTTGGAATCCTTGTCCTGGGAGCGGCCGTCGGGCTGTTCGGCCGCTGGCTGCATCCGATGCGGCGCACGGGCCGGCCGGCATGGTGGATCGCGGTGCTCGTCGGCATCGTGGGCGCGGCCGCCGCCCGCATGGTCGGCAATCTCTCGGGACTGTTTTACGATGGCGAGACGCTCGAATGGCCGGTCTGCACCGGCGTCGCGTTCCTCGCCGTAGCCGTGACGGTCGCGCTGTCGGCCCGTCGCTGAATGCTCTCAGGTGAAATCATGAATGCCCGTCTCCCCGAAGTCTCGCCGGTGCCGGCCCGTCTCGCGCTGTTGCGCGGCGCCATGGCCCGCGAGAACCTGGCCGCCTATCTCGTGCCGTCCGCCGATCCCCATCTGTCCGAATACCTGCCGGAACGCTGGCAGGCGCGCCGCTGGCTGTCGGGCTTCACGGGCTCGGTCGGCACGCTGGTCGTGACCGCGGAGTTCGCGGGGTTGTGGGTCGACAGCCGCTACTGGGTGCAGGCCGACGCCGAGCTGGCGGGCACGGGCGTGCAGTTAATGAAGATGACGAGCGGGCAGCAGAGCGCACCGCACGTCGACTGGCTCGCGCAGAACGTGGCGGCCGGCGCGACGGTCGGCGTCGATGGCGCCGTGCTCGGCGTCGCGGCCGCGCGCGGGCTGAGCGCCGCGCTGAGCGCGCGCGGCATCGCGCTGCGCACCGACGTCGACCTGCTCGACGCGATCTGGCCGGAGCGGCCGGGGCTGCCCGGCGATGCGGTGTTCGAGCACGTGGCGCCGCAGGCCGACACGACCCGCGCGAGCAAGCTCGCCGAAGTGCGCCGCGCGATGCACGCGCAGGGCGCGCAATGGCACTTCGTGTCGACGCTCGACGATCTCGCGTGGCTGTTCAACCTGCGCGGCGCCGACGTCAATTTCAATCCGGTGTTCGTTGCGCACGCATTGATCGGCGCCGATCGCGCGACGCTGTTCGTCGCCGACGGCAAGGTGCCTCCGGCGCTGGCCGCGTCGCTCGCGCGGGATGGCGTCGACGTTCGCGCCTACGACGCCGCGCGTGCGTCGCTCGGGGCGCTGCCCGACGGCGCGACGCTGCTGATCGACCCGCGCCGCGTGACGTTCGGCACGCTCGAGGCCGTGCCGGCCGGCGTGAAGCTCGTCGAGGCCGTGAATCCGTCGACGTTCGCGAAGTCGCGCAAGACGTCCGCCGAGATCGAGCACGTGCGCGTGACGATGGAGCACGACGGCGCCGCGCTGGCCGAATTCTTCGCGTGGTTCGAACAGGCGGTGAATCGCGAGACGATCACCGAGCTGACGATCGAGGAGAAGCTCACGGCCGCGCGCGCCCGCCGCCCCGGCTACGTGTCGGCGAGCTTCGCGACGATCGCCGGCTTCAACGCGAACGGCGCGATGCCGCACTACCATGCGACGCGCGAGTCGCACGCGACGATCGCCGGCGACGGCCTGCTGCTGATCGATTCGGGCGGCCAGTACATGACGGGCACGACCGACATCACGCGCGTCGTGCCGGTCGGCACCGTCAGCGACCTGCAGCGGCGCGATTTCACGATCGTGCTGAAGTCGATGATGGCGCTGTCGCGCGCCCGCTTCCCCCGCGGCATCCGCTCGCCGATGCTCGATGCGATCGCGCGTGCGCCGATGTGGGCGGCCGGGCTCGACTACGGCCATGGCACCGGGCATGGCGTCGGCTACTTCCTGAACGTGCACGAAGGCCCGCAGGTGATCTCGCACTACGCGCCGGCCGAGCCGTACACGGCGATGGAAGAGGGAATGATCACGTCGATCGAGCCGGGCGTGTACCGTCCGGGCCAGTGGGGCATCCGGATCGAGAACCTGGTCGTGAACCGCGCGGCCGGGAAGACGGAGTTCGGCGATTTCCTCGCATTCGAGACGCTGACGCTGTGCCCGATCGACACGCGCTGCGTGCTGATCGAGATGCTGCACGACGAAGAGCGCGCGTGGCTGAACACGTATCACGCGACGGTGCGCGAGCGCGTCGGCCGGCATCTGAGCGGCGACGCGAAGGCGTGGCTCGACTTGCGCACGCAGCCGATCTGACGCAACGCGCGGCAACGGCGGATGGCGAGTCGGTCACGATCGAACGACGGCCTGACAATAACAGCGAGGGCAAGCAATGGCGGACACTGCGGTGATCGTGGTCGACATGCAGCGTGGGCTGGTGCAGCGGGCGCAGCCCGCGTACCGGCTCGACGACGTGGTGTCGGGCATCAACCGGTTGACGGCAGCGGCGCATGCGGCGAACGCGCCGGTGTGCTTCGTGCAGCACGACGGCGACGCGGACGACGACATCGTGCCCGGCACGCCGGGCTGGGAACTGCACGCCGGGCTGGTCGTCGGTCGCGACGACTGGCGCGTGCGCAAGCAGGCGAGCGACGCGTTTCACGACACGCCGCTCGCGGCGCAGCTCGATCGCCATGGCATCCGTTCGGTGCTGATCTGCGGCTATGCGACCGAGTTCTGCGTCGATTCGGCCGCGCGCCGTGCCGCGCTGCTCGGCTACCGGACGACCGTCGTGTCCGACCTGCACACGACGAACGAGCGTGCCCACCTGTCGGCGGCGCAGATCGTCGCGCACCATCACTTCATCTGGCACAACAATTCGCTGTCGGGCAACGCGGTGACGCCGCGTCCGCTCGCGGACGTGCTCGCCGCGGAGTTCGCATGACGATCAAGGCAGTGGTGTTCGATTTCGGCGGCGTGCTGATCGACTGGAGTCCCGAGTACCTTTACCGCGAACTGATTCCCGACGCCGCCGAGCGCCGCTGGTTCCTCACGCACGTATGTGCGATGGACTGGGTGGTCCGCCAGGACGGCGGGCAGACGATCGAGGAGGGCACGGCCGAACTCGTCGCGAAGTTTCCGGAGCACGAGGCACTGATCCGCGCGTTCTACGCGCGCTGGCACGAGATGATCGGCGGCGTGCTCGAAGAGGGCGCGGCGCTCGTCGAGCGGCTGGACGCGCAGGGGATGCCGTTGTTCGGGCTGACGAACTGGTCCGCGCAGACGTTTCCGTATGCATGGGACAACTTCCCGGTGCTGCGCCGCTTCAAGGACATCGTCGTGTCGGGCCGCGTGAAGCTCGTGAAACCCGAGCCGGCGATCTACCGCGAGATGCATGCGCGGATCGAGCCGCACCTGCCTGGCGTCGCGCCGCACGAGCTCGTGTTCATCGACGACAACGCGCACAACGCAGCGGCCGCGGCGGCGCTTGGTTGGCACGGCATTCATCACACGAGCGCGGCGGCGACCGAAGCACGCCTGCGTGAACTGGGCGCGCTGGTGTAGACGGCGCGGAAGCCGCGCGGGATAAAAAAGCGAGCGCTGGGCTCGCTTTTTCGCTGTGCCGTTCCGGAAGCGGCCCCGTTCGGCACCGGCCCCGCGCGAGCGCGGCGCCGGGCGCCTGGGCCGCGCCGCTCAGCGGCTGATCGGCTTGTAGCGCAGACGCTTCGGCTTCGCGGCTTCCTCGCCGAGGCGCGCACGCTTGTCGGCTTCGTATTCCTGGTAGTTGCCGTCGAAGAACGTGACCTGCGAATCGCCTTCGAACGCGAGGATGTGCGTCGCGATCCGGTCGAGGAACCAGCGATCGTGCGAGATCACCATCACCGAGCCCGCGAATTCGAGCAGCGCGTCTTCCAGCGCACGCAGCGTTTCGACGTCGAGGTCGTTCGACGGTTCGTCCAGCAGCAGCACGTTGCCCCCCGAGATCAGCGTCTTCGCGAGGTGCAGGCGGCCGCGTTCGCCGCCGGACAGGTTGCCGACGATCTTCTGCTGGTCGCCGCCCTTGAAGTTGAAGCGGCCGATGTACGCGCGCGACGGCGTTTCGTACTTGCCGACCGTCAGCACGTCGGCGCCGCCCGAGATTTCCTCGAACACCGTCTTCGAACCGTCGAGCGCGTCGCGGCTCTGGTCGACGTACGCGAGCTTCACCGTCGGGCCCATCACGACTTCGCCCGAATCCGGCTGTTCCTTGCCGGTCAGCATCTTGAACAGCGTCGACTTGCCGGCGCCGTTCGGGCCGATGATGCCGACGATCGCGCCGGCCGGGATCTTGAAGCTCAGGTTGTCGATCAGCAGGCGGTCGCCGAACGACTTGCTGACGTTCTTGAACTCGATCACTTCGTTGCCGAGGCGTTCGCCGGCCGGAATGAAGATTTCCTGCGTTTCGTTGCGCTTCTGGTATTCCTGGCTGCTCAGCTCCTCGAAGCGCGCGATACGCGCCTTCGACTTCGCCTGGCGGCCCTTCGGGTTCTGGCGCACCCACTCCAGTTCCTTCTTGATCGCCTTCTGACGCGCCGATTCCGACGCTTCTTCCTGCTTCAGGCGCTCTTCCTTCTGGTCGAGCCAGCTGCTGTAGTTGCCCTTCCACGGAATGCCGTGGCCGCGGTCGAGTTCGAGAATCCACTCGGCCGCGTTGTCGAGGAAGTAGCGATCGTGCGTGACCGCGACCACGGTGCCCGGGAAACGCACCAGGAACTGCTCGAGCCAGTCGACCGATTCGGCGTCGAGGTGGTTGGTCGGTTCGTCGAGCAGCAGCATGTCGGGCTTTTCGAGCAGCAGCTTGCACAGCGCGACGCGGCGCTTCTCGCCGCCCGACAGGTGCTCGATCTTCGCGTCCCACGGCGGCAGGCGCAGCGCGTCGGCGGCCACTTCGAGCTGCTGCTCGGGGCTGCCGCCGTCGCTCGACGCGAGGATCGCTTCGTATTTCGCCTGCTCGGCCGCGAGCGCGTCGAAGTCGGCGTCCGGTTCGGCGTAGGCCGCGTAGATTTCTTCCAGCTTCTTGTTGGCCTGGAACAGGTCGCCGAGGCCTTCCTCGACGGCTTCGCGCACGGTCTTCGTCGGGTCGAGCTGCGGTTCCTGCGGCAGGTAGCCGATGTTCAGGTTCGGCATCGGCGTGGCTTCGCCTTCGATGTCCTTGTCGACGCCCGCCATGATGCGGATCAGCGTCGACTTGCCCGAGCCGTTCAGGCCGAGCACGCCGATCTTCGCGCCGGGAAAGAACGACAGCGAGATGTCCTTCAGGATCTGGCGCTTGGGCGGCACGATCTTGCCGACCCGGTTCATCGTGAAAACGTATTGGGCCATTTCGGTGTGAAAGTCAGAAGTGGTTGAGACGGCCGCGCAGCGCGGGCGGGCGTGGCGGCGTCGGGTGATTCGGTACGGAGCGTGCCGCGCGGGGCGCGGCGGTGCGAGCGCGTATTGTACTTCGCCGCCGGCTGCCGCTGGCGCGACGCAGGCCATTCGGCCGACCCGCGCTCACAGCCACGCGGCGACGCCGCCGTGCCCCGAGCATGTGCCGCGCCGGTGGCGGCTGAAGCTGTACGTGCCGTCGCGGCAACGCGCGCTCGCGCCGTCCGGCACGCGGCCCGATTTCGAATGCGCGGGCGCATGCACGGTTTCGCCGTCGCGGTTGCGATACGTGTCGTGACGGTCGAGGTCGGCTTCGTTGCCGTAGCCGGGCGGCGCGCGATAGGCGTGCGCGGCCGGCGGCAACGCGGCGCCCGCGACGAAGAGTGCGGCGGACAGGGTCGCGACCTGGGTCGCGCGGCGGAGCAGGGTGCGCATGGTCTCTCTCGTTTCGTTCGTTGTTGTCGATGTCGGGCCGATTGCCCGCGCCGCATGTTAGCGGATCGGCGCCGGGTGCCGGCGTGACGCGACGCCGCGCAGGACATCGACGCCACGCCGTCGGGCTGCGCGGCATCGAAAATCCACCGGCGGAACGCGGCGAGCTTCGGCCGTTCCGCGTGATGCGACGATAGTGGGCGCGTCGCGCGGTTTCCGGTAGGGTGGCCGGACCGTCAACCATCGACGCACGGTCGGGGAGGCATCGTGACATTCGACGAAGTCCGGCAGATCGCACTGGCGTGGCGCGGCGTCGAGGAAGGCACGTCGTACGGCACGCCCGCGCTCAAGGTGAAGGGCAAGCTGCTCGCGCGGCTGCACGAGGACGGCGACACGCTCGTCGTGAAGGGCGTCGGCCCCGACGAGCGCGCGTGGCTGATCGAGTCGGCGCCCGACGTGTACTACGTGACCGATCACTACGTCGGCTGGCCGATCGTGCTGGTGCGCCTGTCGGCCGCGCACCCCGACGCCGTGAAAAACCTGCTCCTGCGGGAATGGCGCGCAATCGTGCCGGCGAGGTGGCGGGACGAAGCCGCCGGCGACACGAACTGAACGGCGCGCCCCCACGCGAGCCGCCGCCGAACCGGATCAAGCGTTGCATCGATTCGTATCGATGCAACAAGTGGTTCCATCGAAATTCTTCAATTGGTTCTTAGTGAAGAACCGTTTGATGCTTACACTCCTTCGCTTCGAAGGCGGCTGACGACAGCCGACGGAACGGGCGTACGCGATGCGCCGGCGCCCCGTGCGCCGCATCGCACCCGCAGCTTCGCAGACTGCGCGGACGACCCGACCGGCACGGCCCCTCCGGCCCATGCCCGCGTGCGACGTACCTGCGGCCGCGGCCGGATTCAAGAACGACAACTCCCGCGCCGCCTTCACGCGACACCGGTCGTACCGGAACCGTTTTTTGGAGAGAGACAGATGAGTGGAAGCAACACAGGCCTCGGCACCGGCCTGAAGCAGCGTCACGTAACGATGATGTCGATTGCCGGCGTCATCGGCGCGGGCTTGTTCGTCGGCTCCGGCCACGCGATCGCGGAAGCCGGGCCGGCATCGATACTCGCGTATGCGATCGCGGGCGTGCTGGTCGTGCTGGTGATGCGCATGCTCGGCGAGATGGCCGTCGCGCATCCGGACAGCGGGTCGTTCTCGACCTATGCCGATCGTGCGATCGGCCACTGGGCCGGCTTCACGATCGGCTGGCTGTACTGGTGGTTCTGGGTGCTGGTGATCCCGATCGAGGCGACCGCCGCCGCGACCATCCTCAATGCGTGGTTCCCGGGCATCGCGACGTGGATCTTCGCGTTCGGCATCACGCTGCTGCTCACCGTCACCAATCTCTTTTCCGTCAAGAACTACGGCGAATTCGAATTCTGGTTCGCGCTGATCAAGGTCGTCGCGATCGTCGTGTTCCTGTGCATCGGCGGCGCGGCGATCGTCGGCATCATTCCCGCGCCGGCCGTGTCGGGCGTGTCGAACCTGTTCGTGCACGACGGCTTCATGCCGCACGGCGCGAGCGCGGTGCTCGCGGCGATGCTGACGACGATGTTCTCGTTCCTCGGCACCGAGATCGTGACGATCGCGGCCGCCGAATCGGACAACCCGCAACGCCAGATCGTGCGGGCGACGAACTCGGTCATCTGGCGTATCACGCTGTTCTATCTCGGCTCGATCCTCGTTGTCGCGGCCATCGTGCCGTGGAACGACCCGCTGCTGCCGAAGCACGGCTCGTATCAGCGCGCGATGGAACTGATCGGCGTCCCGAACGCGAAGGCGATCATCGACGTGATCGTGCTCGTGTCGGTCGCGAGCTGCCTGAATTCGGCGCTGTATACGGCATCGCGGATGCTGTTTTCGCTGTCCCGGCGCAAGGACGCGCCCGCCTTCCTGCATCGCACCGATTCGACCGGCACGCCGCGCGCGGCCGTGCTCGCGTCGACGGCGTTCGGTTTCCTGACCGTGATCGCGAACTACCTGATGCCGGAGCAGGTGTTCGGCTTCCTGCTCGCGACGTCGGGCGCGATCGCGCTGCTCGTGTATCTCGTGATCGCGATCTCGCAACTGCGGATGCGCAGGACGCTCGAAGCGGGCGGCGCGGACCTGACGCTGCGGATGTGGCTGTTCCCGTGGCTCACGTGGGCGGTGATCCTGTTCATCTGCGGCACGCTGACCGTGATGTTCGTCAGCGAGGAACACCGGATGGAAGTGGGTGCGACGGCCGTGCTGGCGTTGATCGTGCTGCTCGCGTCGTGGCTGAACAAGCGTGGGCGCGATGCGAAGGCGGGTGCGGGGCGGCGGGTGTCGGCGACGTGATCTGATCGAATGATGTGACGACGGGGCGCGAAGTCCCGGGCGTGGAAATGGCCTGATCGGCGTTTGCCGGTCGGGCCATTTGTCTTTTGGCGCCAGTACACGCATACACGGAACGTCACGCTGCCCGGTCTTCCGTGCCTCGCGATCGTTGAGGTACCAACGCGTCAAAATCGAACTCGTCTGATTTTATCGCGAACGGCACCGCCATACATTGATCGCTTCGAGAACCGAAGTGAATGATGAGGTCGACTTGCGTGAGCGGTCGCGTCGGGAGGGGTAAATGGCGAACGAAAGCCTGGGATTGAGTGACGCAGGGTGGGCGGAGCTGCGGAGGCGGGAAAGCGCGGTCATGGCTTACTACAACGATCAGGCGAACAACTGTACCTATGGCATCGGAACGCTGGCTCACACCGGGCCGTGCTCCCCGGAAGAATTGCGCACGCCGGTTACGGCGACGCAAGTGAATGCACAACTCGCGGTCCGGGTCCGTCGGGCAGAAGCCGCCGTGCGGCGACATGTCCCGGCTCGGCAGTTGACGCAGTTGCAGTTCGATGAGCTCGTCAGCTATGCATACAATACTGGCAACACCGGTGCGCTGGCCGTGTTCCGTTCAGCGAATCAGAGCGACGACGCGGGCGTCGTGTCGCACATGAATCAGCACGTCTGGATTCATCCGCGAGACGATAACGGGCGTCGTCTGGCGCCCGTTCGTTCAAACGGGCTTGTCAATCGGCGCCGACTGGAATCGGCGCCGTTCCAGCCACGACAGAGGGCACGGTGAGAACGGCAATGATTGGTTTGCTCGTGCTGGCGTCGACGCGTGCATTTGCCGGCCCGACGGCAGCGGACGAGATAGCGGCACGCAGCGGGTTGCCGGCAAGCGAGGTCAATGCGCTGCTCAGCGACTGTGACTCAAGCCAGACGAGCATGAATTTTTGTGCGTGGCGCGATCAGCTCGTCGCCGAGCGGGAATTGCAGCGAATCGTCGACAAACAGGTGAGCGAGCAGCCACGGCGCAAGGCGGCGCTCGACGCACGGATGGCGAAGTGGAAGAAGGCGCGCGACACATCCTGCGAAAAATCGGCGCGTCACGCATGGGGCGAGGGTTCAATGCGACCTGCTGCACAGGCGATCTGTGCAACGGCGGCAACGAAGGAAATGGCGAAAAGGTTGTCCGCTAGCGCTTTCCGCAAATCCTCATGAACCGATCCGACATGACAAAAGCCCGCGACTTTCGCGATCTCGTAACAGCCGATGCGTATTCGCCATGTCACCGTGGTTCATGGCATTGAAACCCGGGCGATGACGATGCGACGGGTCTCCCGGACAAGACGATGTCGTTCGTCGGCATGGCCGGCCAGTTCAAGGGGGTGACGGATACGGTGCAGTACACGGCGCGCGAAATCCGTCCGCAGGTGTACATGGTGTACTGGCATGAGCCGTCCACAGGCTCGAACGTCGTGCACGTCGAGGATTTCGAACGCGGCACGGTGGATACGAACATCGCGACGAAGGACGGGCAGTTCCTGCATATGTCCGGGGCGCTGACGATCGTCGATCGGCAATGAGCCGGTCTTCCGCCATCGAAAAGAAAAAGCCCGCAGTCAGCGGGCTTTTTCACGATCGATGCAGCAGCAACGCTTAAACGTTGAACAAGAAGTTCATCACATCGCCGTCGTGCACGACATATTCCTTCCCTTCCGCGCGCATCTTGCCGGCTTCCTTCGCGCCTTGCTCGCCCTTGTACGTGACGAAGTCGTCGAACGCGATCGTCTGCGCGCGGATGAAGCCGCGCTCGAAGTCGGTGTGGATCACGCCGGCCGCCTGCGGAGCGGTATCGCCGATGTGGATCGTCCACGCGCGCACTTCCTTCACGCCCGCGGTGAAGTAGGTCTGCAGGCCGAGCAGCTTGAAGCCCGCGCGGATCACCCGGTCGAGGCCCGGCTCTTCCATGCCCATGTCGGCGAGGAACGCTTCCTTGTCCGCATCGTCGAGATCGGCGATTTCCGCCTCGATCGCCGCGCATACGGCGACCACCGGCGCGTTTTCGCTTTCCGCGTACTTGCGCACCGCCTCGAGGTGCGGGTTGTTCTCGAAGCCGTCGTCCTTCACGTTGGCGACGTACATCGCCGGCTTCGCGGTGATCAGGCAGAACGGCTTGATCAGCGCCTGTTCGTCGTCCGACAGCGCGAGGCCGCGCACGGCCTTGCCCTGGTCGAGCTGCGCGCGCACCTTTTCGAGCACCGCGACGAGCTTCGCCGCCTCCTTGTCGTTGCCCGACTTCGCCGCCTTCGAATAGCGCGTGAGCGCCTTCTCGATGGTGCCGAGATCGGCGAGCGCGAGTTCGGTGTTGATCACTTCGATGTCGTCGATCGGGCTGACCTTGCCGGCGACGTGAATGACGTTGTCGTCCTCGAAGCAGCGCACGACGT